>LRTP01001242.1 GCA_001550305.1 Streptomyces diastatochromogenes | reverse complement strand
CCGGGCCCGCAGCGGCCCGTCCCCGGCGACGACGAGCACGGCACGCTCGCCGCGCCGCAGCAGCGCCTCCAGCGCGTCGAGCGCCGTACCGGGCCGCTTCTCGACGGACAGCCGGGAGCACATCACGAGCAGCACCTCGTCCGCGCGCGCGTACCGCTCGCGCACCTCGCGATCGCGCAGCCCGGGGTGCCGGCCGACCAGGTCGACGCCCAGCGGGGCCCGTACGACATTGCGGGCCCCGATACGGACGAACTCGCGCTCCGCGAACTCCGTGGTACACACGACCCGCGCGTAGGTGTGGGCCGTACGGATGTTGAGGGCGTCGGCGGCCCTGCGGGCCATTCCCTCGGAGAGCCCCCAGGTCCGCAGCACGCCGTCGGCGGTCTCGTGGGAGACCATGACCGCGGGCACCCGGGCGCGCCGCGCCCAGACCCCGGTCCAGCGCAGCGTGGTCCGGTCGGAGACTTCGAGGCGGTCGGGCGCGAGCGACTCCAGGAGGCGGGCGACCCGCCGCTTGTCCGTGAGGACGCGATAGCCGCCGGTTCCGGGCAGCAGCGGACCGGGCAGCGTGATGACCCGCCCCTGCTCGGTCTCGCGGTCGGTGGCACGCTCGCCGGGGACGACGAGCACGGGCTCGTGCCCGGCGGCCAGGTAGCCGCTGCCGAGCTCCCGCAGGGCGGTGCGCAGACCGCCCGACGCGGGGGCGACGAAGTTGGCCAGCCGTACGATGCGCAGGCTCATGCCGCCACCACCGTCCGCGCGGTGAGCACGTCGGCGTAGTGGTCGATGAGCTGGTCGCCGACGGCCGCCCAGGTGCGGCCCTCGACGGT
>LRTP01001241.1 GCA_001550305.1 Streptomyces diastatochromogenes | reverse complement strand
GCACGGCGGCCTCGTCGCGGGGCGGCACCAGCAGCCCCGTACGGCCGTGTGCGACCAGGTCGAGCGGTCCGCCCGCGGCGGGTGCGACGACCGGCACGCCGCTGGCCATGGCCTCCTGGACGGTCTGGCAGAAGGTCTCGAAGGGGCCGGTGTGCGCGAAGACGTCCAGGGAGGCGAAGATCCGGGCGAGTTCGTCGCCGGTGCGACGCCCGAGGAAGACGGCGCCGGGAAGCGCCTCGCGCAGGCTCGTCTCGCTGGGCCCGTCGCCCACGATCACGACGCGTACGCCTTCCAGACCGCAGGCTCCGGCGAGCAGTTCGACCTGCTTCTCGGGGGCGAGCCGGCCGACGTAGCCGACGATCAGCTCACCGTTCGGCGCCAGTTCGCGCCTGAGTGCCTCGTCCCGGTGCTCGGGGCGGAAGCGGACGGTGTCCACACCGCGCGGCCACAGCCGCACCCGGGGCACACCGTGTGCCTCCAGGTCGTGCAGGGCCGCGCTGGACGGGGCGAGCGTCCGGTCGGCGGCGGCGTGGACGGAGCGGATGCGCCGCCAGGCGGTGGCTTCGCCCGCGCCCACGTACGTACGGGCGTAACCGGCGAGGTCGGTCTGGTAGACGGCGACGGCGGGGACGCCGAGCCGGGCGGCGGCGGCCATGCCGCGGACGCCGAGGATGAAGGGACTGGCCAGGTGGACGATGTCGGCGCGGTGTTCGGTGATCGCGGCGGCGACGCGTCGGCTGGGGAGAGCGACGCGGACCTGGGGGTAGCCGGGGAGCGGTAGGGAGGGGACACGGACGACGGGGCACGGCGCGAGGGCGTCGGGCCCGTGCCCGGCCGCGGTGGCCGGGGCGACGACGAGGGGAGCGTGACCGCGATCGACGAGGTGCCGGGCGGTCTGGAGCGCGCAGTGGGCCACGCCGTTCACATCGGGGGGAAAGGATTCGGTCACGATGACGACACGCATACCCGTGTTGTCGCCGTGCTGGACGTGGCCGCGTCAACGTCGATCTTTCCTGCCGGGGAACGCCCCGTGAGCGTTGTACTGCACGCTTTTCCAGGTCAGCCCGCGGCCACGCCCTCCTGACCCGCGAGTCACTTCGTGTTCATACGGCGGGTGCGTCGGGCCCGATCCGGCTGCGTACGGCTGTCTGTACTTCCGCTTCCTCGGCCGGATCCGACGCCAGCCGCCGCAACTGATCGACGACGCGCGCGTCACCGGTTTCGGCGTGTCGAGCGGCCACCTCGCGGGTCGACTCCTCGCAGTCCCACAGGCACTCGACGGCGAAGCCGGCGGGGAAGGAGGGGTCGGTGGCGGCGAGGGCGCGGGCGGCTCGCCCGCGCAGATGGGACGACGCCGTCTCCCGGTAGACATGGCGCAGTACGGGTGCGGCGCAGACGATGCCGAGGCGTCCGGCTCCGTCGACGAGGGTCCAGAGTGTGGGTGCGTCGGGGCCTTCGCCGCGTACGGCCTCGCGCAGGGCGCCCAGCACCAGTTCGCTGTCCTTGGTGCCGCCCCGGCAGGCGAGCATCCGTCCCGCGGCGGCGCCGAGGGCGTCGGGCCGCTCGGCCCACCGTCGGGCCCGCTCGACGGCGGCGACACTGCGCATACGTTCGAACGCGTCGACGGCGGCCTCCCCGACGGTCGCCGTGCCACCGGTCGCGGCGGCCTCGATCAGGTCGAGAGCGTCCGGATCGTTGCTGTCGGCGAGGTAGCGCAGGGCGGTACAGCGCGCTCCGTCGCCGCCGTCCCGGGCGGCCTGGAGAATCTCGGGCCGGTCCTCGGGTCCCGCGACGGCCGTGAGGCAGCGCGCGGCCGGCACATGGAGTGCGGCTCCGCGGTCGAGACCCTGCTGGGCCCACTCGAACACGGCCCGCACGCTCCACCCCGGACGTGGTCCGGTGGGGCGCAGTTGCCGTTGCCATCGGTCGAAGGAGCCCTGTTCCTGGGCGGCCCGCACACGCGTGGCGATGGATTCGCGGGAGTCGTCCGCCCACAGCCGCCAGGGCCGGGGCTCGAAGGCGTCGCGCACCTGGGCGACGAGTGCGGCCTCGCCCTCCGGATCGGCCGGGAAGCGGGCGAGGACGGGCACGGCGAGGGCGCGCAGTCCCGCGTCGTCGTCGCGCAGGGCCAGCTCGTCCAGGGCCCAGGCCCAGTTGGTGCCCGAGGCGGCGTACCTGCGCAGCAGTTCCAGGGCGTCCCGCCTGCCGTACGAGGCGAGGTGGCCGAGGACCGCGAGGGCGAGCCCCGTGCGTGACTCGCAGTCGTCGAGGATGTCCTCGGCGTCGAAGAGGTGCCGCTCGATCTCGTCGAGCTCACCGCTCAGATCGAGGTAGAGACGGGCGTAGTACAGGGAGCGGTTCTCCACCTGCCAGTCGTGGCGGGGATCGCGCAGCACACAGTGGTTCAGTGCCGCGAGCGCTTCGGCTCGCGGTGCGGTGAGCGCGTGCAGCGTGCCGTCGCCGCGGCCCCTCTGAAGCAGGCCGAGCAGCGTACCGCTGGGCGCTATGACCGGATCGAACATGGGAAACAGCCTCACATCAAGCGTCGACGCAACCGGGATCCTGCATTACCTGGCCGCGTGACAACACGTCGGAGCGCCCGCCGTTTCTTGCTTGCTGTAGACCATCTTCCTCTGCCTCTCGTCGGTGGCCCATACGGGCCGCGTCACGGCCCGCGCGGTGCGGCAACACCTGCCCAGCCATCGCGTCCGTGAATCACGACGTCATGATGACTCGGCAGTTCTTCTTGCCGCGACCGTATTTCCGGCGGCCCCGTACCGCCTCCCCCGTTTTCGGTGTTGTACCTGGTCAGCGCGGACGGATCAGCGCACGCCGAACAATTCGAGCAGTTCCGTCTTGCCGAACATCCGGGCGGTGTCGACGGCCGAGGGGGTGCCCGCGGCCGGGTCGGCGCCGCCGTCCAGAAGCACGCGGATGACCGCCGCCTCGCCCTTGAAGACGGCCCCCGCGAGGGGGGTCTGGCCGCGGTCGTTGATGCGGTCGGCCTCGGCGCCGCGCTCCAGCAGGGCGCGCACCGCCTCGGCGTGGCCGTGGTAGGCGGCGAGCATCACCAGCGAGTCACCACGGTCGTTGGTGAGGTTGGCCGGAACACCCGCGTCGACGTACGCCACGAGCGCCTCGGTCTCCCCTCGGCGCGCCAGATCGAAGATCTTGGTCGCCAGCTCCACGACCTCGGGGTCGGGGGCTTCACTCATCGGCCGGACCACCTCTCACAAGGACAACGACAGCTACGTCATGGGGGACTGCGGGAGCGTACGACAGCGGGTGGGCTGTCATGCGCAGGTCCGTACGACAGCGAAGTGTGCGGCCGTACGGGTGATTCGCCAGCGTACTGGCTCCGGCGGCACATGACCGGCGCCCACCGAGGCAAAGATCACCACAAGCCACCCAAGAGCCGACAGGCGGCAACAGACCTGCACAGGGGGCCCGGAACGACTCCCCCGACTGGATGAAATCAGCCGAATTTCACTCAGTTGCACCTTTTATCGTATGGATACATCCTGTGATCCTGGAAGTACTCATGGTGACTGTCCCCACGAACCAGGAGAGCACAAATGATTCTGTCCATCTCAGGCGTCGTCCTGCTCGGCATCATCGTCTTTCTCTTCTTCCGCAAGGACGGGCTCAAGGCGTCGCATGCCATGGTGTCCTCGCTCTTCGGTTTCTACCTCGCCAGCACGGCCATCGCGCCGAGCATCAAGGCAGGCGGGGAGAGCCTGGCGAGCCTCCTCGGCGGGATCAAGTTCTGACGTCCCTGCCCATCGCACGCACCTTCAGGAGACAGCAGTGGCCCGGCGCCCTCTCCCCCGCATCCTCAGCAACGGCAGCGCACAGATCGCCCGAAGCCGGGAGCTGGCCCGAACGGCGGCCGACAGCGCCACCGACGTCCTCCATCCACTGATCACGGTCACCCGTGGACTGCGTCGGCTGGCAGCCGCCGGCGGGCGCAAGTGGGCCGCCACCCCCAAGGACCGGCGCGGGCCGCTGCTGTTCCTGGTGGCCTCGGTGATCCTGGTCGTGGCGCTGGTGCCGTACGGACCGCTGCTCGCCGCCATCACCCTGATGGCGGCGGCAGCATGGACGGGCCGTCAGCAGGCCTCCTCGGAGCCCACGGGCCCCGACGAGGCGCAGATCCAACGACTCCGGTCGTTGTACGACGCCCTCGTCCCGTACTTCTCCGTGGCCGAGGATCCGGCCCCTCTGTACGCCCACGGCGGCGACTGGGAGAAGGCCTTCCCCACGCACGACTTCGACGACGACGGGCGCGTGTCCCGGCTGCTCATCCGCTACCCGGCGTACTTCACGGACGGCGAGGCGGAGTCCCGGGCCCGGATCGAGCAGCTTCTGCACGCCAAGTCGGGCCGCGGTCGCGAGTACCACTTCGACTGGGACGAGGAGGGCAACGAGCTCACCGTCACCGTCCTTCCGCCGCTTCCCACCGACATCGCCGCCCAGCGATTCGTCACCTCACCCGGCGAGACGGTCCTCGGCTTCACCGACCCGGCCGACGTCCAGCGCACCCTCCCCCTCACCTACGGGGAGGAACAGCGAGACGTCCCCCCGGTCGTCTGGCGCACCGGGATCCGCTCCATCGAACCGCACCTGCTGATCGCCGGCCATCCCGGCAGCGGCACGACCACACTCGTGCGCTCCATCGCGCTCCAGGCCCTTCAGTACGGCGATGTCGTCATCGTCGAGGGCGGCGGCACCGGCGAGTACGCGTGCCTGACCGGCCGGCCCGGCGTCCTCGCCGTCGAGTCCGGCCTCGCCGGGGCGCTCGCGAGTCTGGAGTGGGCCGCGAACGAGACGGAGCGGCGGCTGATCTCCGCCAACCGTGCGCGACAGGCGGGGCACCCCGCCCCCGACGACACCAAGAACCCTCTGTGGATCCTGCTCGACCGGCCGAGCGCGCTCGGACACTTCGCCGCCGCCGACGGCCGCAACGATCCCCAGGCGCTCCTTCAGGTCCCGCTCCGGCACGGGCGCGCGGCGGGCGTCACGGTCGTCATCGCCGAGCAGTTCGAGGACCTCGATGCACTCAGTGAGGCCGTGCAGCAGCACACCCGCGCGCGCGTGGTCCTCGGTCCGGCCTCTCCGGTCCAGTTGGAAGCCGTCCTCGGCGCGCCGCCGCACACCACTCCTACGCGGGAGGTGCCGCCCGGCCGCGGGTACGCCCGGCTGGGCGCGGGTCCCGTCCTGCGCCTCCAGGTTCCGGCCACGCCGGACCCCTACGACGACGCCACCAGCGAGACCCATCGTCGCGCCGTCCTCGACCTGCTGCCGGAGCGCACGAC
The DNA here is from genome assembly GCA_001550305.1 of Streptomyces diastatochromogenes. GTDB lineage: Bacteria > Actinomycetota > Actinomycetes > Streptomycetales > Streptomycetaceae > Streptomyces > Streptomyces mirabilis_D. Next base: position 146 of record LRTP01001241.1, on the reverse strand, counting down.
TCCGGCGGAGGCGGAGCCGATCCACGCGGAGGCCGCGGTGGCGGAGGGCTGAACGGGCTCCCTGGTTGTGGAGTTCGGCCGCGGGTGAGTGGGAGCTGGTCGCGCAGCTCCCCGCGCCCCTGGGCGGGGCCCCACCCCCGGCCCCC
>LRTP01001240.1 GCA_001550305.1 Streptomyces diastatochromogenes | reverse complement strand
GACGAACCCACCCGGGGCCGGTCGGCTGCTAGGCCACGAACGTGCGGGGCGCTTCGTTGCCCCCGGTCGCGCCCGTTCTCACCAGGTGCGCCGCCGCGGCCAGCCGGACCGCCGCCTCCTCGGCCACCGCACCCCCCACGGTGAACGGCAGCCGCACATACCCTTCGAAGGCGCCGTCGACCCCGAACCGCGGCCCGGAGGGCACCCGTACCCCCACCCGTTCGCCTGCCTCGGCGATCCGCGAGCCGGACAGCCCGCCGGTGCGCACCCACAGCGTCAGCCCGCCCCGCGGCACAGTGAACTCCCAGTCGGGCAGCGCACGGCGCACGGCGACGACGAGCGCGTCCCGGTTCTCCCGGGCCTGCGCACGCCGGATCTCCACGGCCCGCTCCCATCCCCCGGTGCTGAAGAGCCAGTTCACGGCCAGTTGCTCCAGCACGGGCGTTCCGAGGTCGGCGTACGCGCGCGCGGAGACGAGACTGCGGATGACATCGGGGGCCGCACGGACCCAGCCGATCCGCATCCCCGCCCAGAACGCCTTGCTGGCCGACCCCACGGTGATGACCGTGGACCCGGAGGGGTCGAAGCCGCACACGGGCCGGGGCATCGACAGCCCCTCCTCCAAATACAGCTCGCTCATCGTTTCGTCGACCACCAGTACGGTCCCCGCCGACCGCGCCGCGTCCACCAGGCGGCGCCGCTGGTCCTCGTCCGCGAGGGCTCCCGTCGGGTTGTGGAAGTCGGCGACGACGTACGCGAGCCGGGGCGCGGCGTCCCGCAGGACCTGGCGCCAACGCTCCACGTCCCAGCCGGCGAGCCCCTCGGCCATGGCGACGGGGACGAGCCGGGCGCCCGCCACCCGCATCAGCTGGAGGATGTTGGCGTAGGAGGGGGACTCGACGGCGATGCGTTCACCGCGTCCGGCGAAGAGATGACAGATGGCGTCGATCGCGCCCATCGCGCCGGTCGTCACCATGATCTGCTCGGGCATGGTCGGAATGCCGCGCGCGGTGTACCCCTCGGCGATCATCGCGCGCAGCGCGGGCAGCCCCGCCGGATAGTCGCCGTGCGTGTGCGCGTACGGTGGCAGCTCCTCCAGGGCGCCCTGCACGGCACGGGTGAGCCAGGGCTCCGGCGCGGGGAGTGACGCGCAGCCGAGGTCGATCATGGAACCGAGGGCCTCGGGCGGCAGCGGTTCGAGGCCGCGCGCGGGCAGCGGGTTCCCGGCGGGAACGGCGGTCCAACTGCCCGCTCCCCTGCGGGACTCCAGGAATCCTTCGCCGCGCAGCGCCTCGTAGGCCGCCGCGACCGTCGTACGGCTGACGGAGAGGGACAGCGCGAGCTCCCGCTCGGCGGGCAGCCGCGCGGCGACCGGAACCCGGCCTTCGAGGACGAGCAGCCGGATGCCGTCGGCGAGTGCGCGATAGGCGGGCGGGCGGCGGGTGCCGGGCCCCGCGGGGCGCTCCTGCTGGGAGTTGAGCAGCCGGGCGAGCTGCGCGGCCCCCATCGCCGAAGTCCACTGCGTCATGATTCCCAGTCCACCTTCCTCGGATTGGCCTTGGATGGCGCCTTCCTTCAGGCCACAGAATGTCACGAGCCAGGCCACCATCACCACCGCGGTTCATCACGGACCATCACGGTCATCACCACAGGGGGTACCTCTTGTCCACGCGCGCCGACTCCCCGCACCTGGAACGCAGGGGATCCGGGCGACGGCTTCCTCGTCGCCTCGTCCAGCTGTACGCGGGCCTCGCGCTGTACGGCGCGAGTTCGGCCCTGCTCGTGGAGTCGGGCCTCGGTCTGGAGCCCTGGAACGTGCTGCACCAGGGGCTCGCCGAACTGACCGGTCTGACGATCGGCGTGGTGTCGATCTTCGTGGGCGCGGCGGTGCTGCTCCTGTGGATCCCGCTGCGCCAGCGCCCGGGCCTCGGCACGGTCTCCAACGTGTTCGTGGTCGGTCTCGCCATGGACGGCACCCTCGCCCTGGTGCCGGACGCCCACTCCTTGGCCGTACGGATTCCGCTGCTCGTGGCGGGCATCGTGCTGAACGGCGTGGCGACGGGCCTCTACATCTCGGCCAGCTTCGGTCCGGGTCCCCGGGACGGTCTGATGACGGGCCTGCACCGGCGTACGGGACGCTCGGTCCGGCTGGTGCGCACGGTCCTGGAGGTGGCGGTCGTCGCGACCGGATTCGCGCTCGGCGGCACGGTCGGCGTCGGCACGGTGCTGTACGCCGTCGCGATCGGGCCGCTCGCCCAACTCTTCCTGCGCGCGTTCGCCGTCCGCCCGGCACCGGGCGGCAGCACCGTCGTTGCCGCCGGTCAACCGGAGCGAGCGATACTTCCAGGGTGAGCCCGCGCATACGCCACCCGTACCTCGACCACCCCGGCCCGATCCCCTTCGCCCACCGGGGCGGCGCGGCGGACGGTCTGGAGAACACCGTCGCCCAGTTCCACCGCGCGGTGGAAGCGGGCTACCGCTACATCGAGACGGATGTGCACGCGACGTCGGACGGCAGGCTCGTGGCCTTCCACGACGCGACCCTGGACCGGGTGACGGACGGCGCGGGGCGGATCGCGGACCTGCCCTGGGAGGACGTGCGCCACGCGCGCGTGGCGGGCAAGGAACCGGTTCCCCTCTTCGAGGAGCTCCTCGAAACCTTCCCCGACGTCCGCTGGAACGTCGACGTCAAGGCCGAACCCGCCCTCCACCCCCTGCTGAACCTCATCGGCCGCCTCGACGCCTGGGACCGCGTCTGCGTCGGCTCGTTCTCCGAGGCGCGGGTCTTCCGCGCCCAGCGTCTGGCCGGACCTCGGCTGGCGACCTCGTACGGCACCAAGGGTGTCGTGGGGCTGCGGCTGCGCTCGTACGGCATCCCGGCCGCGCTGCGCGACTCGGCGATCGCCGCCCAGGTGCCCGAGTCCCAGTCGGGCGTGCCGGTGGTCGACCGGCGCTTCGTGCGCGCCGCCCACGCGCGCGGCCTGCAGGTCCACGTGTGGACGGTCAACGAACCCGATCGGATGCACCGACTCCTGGACCTGGGCGTCGATGGCATCATGACCGATCACATCGACACGCTGCGCAGGGTCCTGGAGGACCGGGGCACCTGGGTCTGAGCCCTCTCGCGCGGTCCGTTCAGCGGGAAGCGAGGGGCACGGGTGGGCACCGAGACCGTGCGGGCACAGGCGACCGACGAGGTCACCGAACGGCGGCGCGAGCAGCGCGGCTGGTACTTCTACGACTGGGCGTGCTCCGTCTACTCGACGAGCGTGCTCACGGTGTTCCTGGGCCCCTATCTCACGTCCGTCGCCAAGCACGCGGCGGACGCGGACGGCTTCGTCCATCCGCTGGGCATCCCGGTCCGCGCCGGCTCCTTCTTCGCCTACACGGTCTCGGCGTCCGTCATTGTGTCGATCTTCGTGATGCCGATGGCGGGCGCGGCCGCCGACCGCACCGGCCGCAAGAAGCCCCTGCTCGCGCTCTGCGCCTATCTCGGCGCCACGGCCACCACGGGCATGTTCTTCCTGGACGGCGACCGCTATCTGCTCGGCGGTCTGCTGCTGATCGTCGCCAACGCCTCGGTGGCCGTGTCGATGGTCCTGTACAACTCCTACCTGCCGCAGATCGCCCCGCCCGAGGAGCGTGACGCGGTCTCGTCCCGCGGCTGGGCCTTCGGCTACGCGGCGGGCTCGCTGATGCTGGTCGTGAACCTGGTCCTGTACTCGGCCCACGACTCCTTCGGTGTCTCCGAGTCGACGGCCGTCCGCATCTGTCTGGCCTCGGCGGGCATCTGGTGGGGCGCCTTCACCCTCGTACCGCTGAAGCGGCTGCGGGACCGGCCCACGGCGTCCGCGGGGCAGGCGCCGGGGCACGGATGGCGGCAGCTGGCGGCCACCGTGCGGGACATGCGGGGCACACCGCTCACCCTCGCCTTCCTGTTCGCCTACCTCGTCTACAACGACGGAATCCAGACGGTCATCTCGCAGGCGTCGGTGTACGGATCGGAGGAGCTGGGGCTGAGCCAGTCGACCCTGATCGTCGCCGTGCTGCTGGTGCAGGTGCTCGCGGTCGGGGGCGCCCTGGGGATGGGACGGCTCGCACGGACGTACGGCGCGAAGCGCACGATCCTCGGCTCGCTCGTCGCCTGGACCGTGACGCTCGGCGCCGGGTACTTCCTGCCGGCGGGCGCGCCCGTCTGGTTCTTCGTCCTGGCCGCCGGGATCGGCCTGGTCCTGGGCGGCAGCCAGGCACTCTCGCGCTCGCTGTTCTCCCATCTGGTGCCGAGCGGGAAGGAGGCCGAGTACTTCTCCGCGTACGAGATGAGCGACCGGGGGATGAGCTGGCTCGGCCCGCTTCTGTTCGGTTTGACCTACCAGCTGACGGGAAGTTATCGGGACGCGATCATCTCGCTCGTGGCCTTCTTCGTCATCGGATTCGTGCTGCTCGCGAGGGTTCCGGTGCGGCAGGCCGTGCGCGACGCGGGTAATCCCGTACCGGACAGGATTTAGCACCTGAGGCCAAAGGCCGGTAGTGTACGCGTTTGGCCTGCCAGGCGTACCGTTACTGCGCGTCAAAGATACTGAAGCGTTGGGTGACATCTGCTGCCAGATGTGACAAACCGGGCGCCGGTGGGTACAACAAGGGGCGGCTACGACGGCGACGCATGACCCGGAACGGGAATCTTTACCGCCGACCGGACGTTGACCGGATGACGACGACAGCGACACCTGTCCTGTGGGCGACAAGCCCGGGAGGCACGATTCATGAGTGAGCGAGCTCTTCGCGGCACGCGCCTCGTGGTGACCAGCTACGAGACGGACCGCGGCATCGACCTGGCCCCGCGCCAGGCCGTGGAGTACGCATGCGAGAAGGGGCACCGGTTTGAGATGCCCTTCTCGGTCGAGGCGGAGATTCCGCCGGAGTGGGAGTGCAAGGTCTGCGGGGCCCAGGCACTCCTGGTGGACGGCGACGGCCCTGAGGAAAAGAAGGCCAAGCCCGCGCGTACGCATTGGGACATGCTGATGGAGCGGCGCACCCGAGAGGAGCTCGAAGAGGTCCTCGAGGAGCGCCTGGCCGTTCTGCGCTCCGGCGCGATGAACATCGCGGTGCATCCGCGGGACAGCCGCAAGTCCGCGTAACCCCTCCGGGGGTTGGGCGGCATACCACGCACGCAGCCGCGGGCGCCGTACGCAAGTCGTACGGGGCCCGCGGCTCTGTGCGTTGTGCGCGCCCCTCAGGAGCGCGGGGAACCGCGCGACCGGCCCCCATCGGCCCGCAGGTGACAACCCACGGGCCTCCGACGGGAAAGCCTCGGTCAGCGGTTCAGTGGCGGACGCGGGCCCGGGTCCGTCGTCGGGTTCTCTTCCCTGATGACCTCGCCCTGGACGACCTTGCCGTCGGGGCGATGGATACGGGCCTGCTGGAAGGCGTCGCCGACGCTGCCCGGCGCGGCCTCGCGGATCTTGCGGTCGATGGCGCGCTCGGCGTAACGGCTCAGGGCCTTCTGGACGGGCGGGATCAGCAGGAGCAGGCCCAGCGCGTCGGAGATGAGCCCGGGGATCATCAGGAGCAGGCCGCCGAGCATCATCAGCCCGTTGCCTTCGCCACCCCCGCTCGTGGGGGGCACCCCGCTCTGCTGCTGTTGCAGCGTCTCGGTCAGGTTGCGGAAGGCACGGCGGCCGGCCCGCTTGATGACCACGGAACCGAGGACGAAACCGGCGACCAGCAGCAGGAAGACCGCGAAACCGCTCGCCGCGCCCGCGACCACGGTCAGGAGCCAGATCTCCAGCACCAGCCAGACGGCGATGCCGAGCGGCAGGTAGGTGCGCAGCCGGGATCGGCGCGGCCGCGCGGGGTATGCAGGGGTCGGTGCGCCAGTCGTCATGCACCCAGTGTGCCTGGGCACAGCTCAGTATGGGATAAGCGGATGATCAGCCGTAGCTGTGGAGTGAAGTGAGGGCGAAGTGGGAGTGGGGGGCGGCCCCACCCGGGCCCGCCCCCACTTCGCAAGCGCTCCTACGACCTGTGCTTCCGGCCGGTGATCCGGCCGACCCGCTCCCGCACGCCCCACGTGGTGACCCGCCACAGCGCCTCCACGAGGATGTCGCGGCTCATCTTGGAGTCGCCGAGCTCGCGCTCGACGAAGGTGATGGGCACCTCGACGACGTGGAAACCGGACTTGACCGCACGCCGGGCCAGATCCACCTGAAAGCAGTACCCCTGGGACGCGACTTCACCGAGTCCGAGACCTTCGAGGGTCTCGCGGCGGAAGGCACGGAAGCCTCCGGTGACGTCCCGGATCGGCACGTCAAGCATGAGGCGGGAGTACATGCTGCCGCCGCGCGAGATGAACTCGCGGGACTTGGGCCAGTTCACGACCCGCCCGCCCGGCACCCAGCGCGACCCCAGCACGAGGTCGGCGCCCTTGAGCGCGGTCAGCAGCCGGGGCAGTTCCTCGGGCTGGTGCGAGCCGTCCGCGTCCATCTCCACGAGGACGCCGTAGCCGTGCTCCAGGCCCCAGGCGAAGCCCGCGAGATACGCCGCGCCCAGACCTTCCTTGCCCTTGCGGTGCAGCACCTGGACATGGTCGTCCTCGGCGGCCAGCTCGTCGGCGAGCTTGCCCGTGCCGTCCGGGCTGTTGTCGTCCGCCACGAGAACGTGTGCATCGGGCACCGAGGCTCGTACCCGGCCGACGATCTTCTTGATGTTCTCCGCCTCGTTATAGGTCGGGATGATCACCAAGGCCGTGCCGAGCGGGCCGAACTGCCTCCCCTTGGCTCCTGCCGCGAGGGTCCCGTCGCCGTCGTTCACTACTGCCCCTTCAAGTCCGTACGCAGGGGTCCACCATAGTGGCCGCAGCCTGCACTGACGCGTCGGCGCGTTAGTACGGGGGTGTCGATTCGGCAAGAGCCGGGTAAGAGAGAGCCCGCCGCGCCGGAGCACCGTACTGCGGATCGGGGCCCGGCGCCCTTCGGGCCGACCTGGGACCCGCTGGCTGCGGGTCGACCGAAAGCCGTTGTCTACTGGACGTCCGGGCCCCACCCGGGTCACACCCTTCCGACAGGCATGAACGTTCCCTCGCCGTCGCACTGGCGCTGAGCCTGGCTCCCAGTGGTGGTGCGCCGGTGCGGCACACCACCCCTGACCCAGCGGCGCTCCGGCGACTGCGTGGAAGTTCTCCGGTCGGACGTCCGGTGGTGGACCCGGCCGAACCTATCGGCCCCCCGAGGCCAGCTGTCAACACTCGTCTGACCTGCTGGTTTTCCCTCAATTGCCTGGTCAATGCGGAGGATGCGCAGGTCGCGCGACGGGGCGGCGGCGGACGATCGGCGCGGCGCCACCCCCGGAGATCACTCGCCCGGCCGTACAAAGACCGTCCGCCCGCCGACGACCGTCCGCAGGCACACCGGCAGGTCGCCGCCGGGGCTCAGATCGGGCAGTCCAGGAGTACCCGAACGAGGGTCGGTCGACCAGCGTGCGACGCGGTCGTCGGGGGCCTGCACGACCAGTTCCTCGGTGCGCCACACGGCGTAGTCGGCGGGCGCGCCCGGCACCAGGACTCCCGCGTCGTCCCGTCCGATCGCCCGCCACCCGCCGCGCGTATGCGCCGTGAACGCGGCGCGCACGGAGACCCGGTGTTCCGGCGTGCGGTGGAACGCGGCGGCACGCACGGTGCCCCACGGGTCGAGGGGGGTGACAGGGCTGTCGGAACCGAAGGCCAGCGGCACGCCGGTGCGCAGCAGGGCCGCGAACGGGTTGAGGGCGCGGGCCCGCTCGGCGCCCAGGCGCTGGGCGTACATGCCGTCCTCGCCGCCCCACAGCGCGTCGAAGGCGGGCTGCACGGAGGCGGTGAGGCCGAGCTCGGCGAAGCCGGCGATGGTCTCCGGGGTGAGCATCTCGGCGTGCTCGACGCGGTGCCGGGCGGCGCGCACACGGGCCAGGCCGAGCTTCTCGGCGGCTGCGCGGACGCCCTCGACCACGGCGGTCACGGCGGCGTCCCCGATGGCGTGGAAGCCCGCCTGGAGGCCCGCCTCGGTGCAGGCGACCACATGGGCGCCGACGGCGGCGGCGTCCAGGTAGGCGGTGCCGGTGTGGTCGGCGTCGGCGTAGGGCTGGTGCAGACAGGCGGTGTACGAACCCAGGGACCCGTCGACGAAGAGGTCGCCCGCGGCGCCGATCGCCCCTAGCGCCCGGGCCTTGTCGACATCCTGTTCGGCCCAGTAGCCGACGACCCGGGGGCCGGCTTCCTCGGCGGCGAGGCGCAGCAGTCCGGTGAAGTCGTCCTCGGAGGAGATCTCCGGGCCCGCGCACTCGTGGACGGATCCGATGCCGAGCGAGGCGGCGTGGGCGAGCGCGGCGCGCTGGGCCTCGGTGCGCTGGGCCGGGGTGAC
>LRTP01001239.1 GCA_001550305.1 Streptomyces diastatochromogenes | reverse complement strand
GGCCGGCGTGGCCGCGGCCACGGTGCCCGCGGTACCGATCGCCGCCGCGGCGACCGCCACGGCCAGCAGGGCTCTGCGGGACGGCTCTGAAGCTCTGGTCATGGGTGGGGACCCCCCGTTCGTCCGGAAGCGGCGGCTCCCCACTATGGACGGTGGAAGGCGGCTCCTGCCAGCACTTCGGCCTGTGCCGCGCCCACCAATATTGGTCGGAACCACTGGCATGACCTGCGACGCCTCGGTTCCGGCGGGGGCGCGCCGACCGCCACTAGAGTGGTCCTCGTACAGGGGTGCGTGTGCCCGCCGGGCGGACGCGCCCGCGTCTCACCGCACCTCGGGAACCGTCATTCGCGACCTCGCCGCGCGCCTGCGCGCCCTGCCGCCCTCCTGCGGACCCGTCCGCCTGATCGGTGTCGACGGGCACGCCGGCTCCGGGAAGACCACCTTCGCCGGACGGCTGGCCGCGGCACTCGGTGACGCTCCCGTGCTGCACCTCGACGACATCGCGACGCACGAGGAGCTGTTCGGCTGGACCCGGCGGCTGCTGGGCCAGGTGGTCGAGCCGCTGAGCCGGGGCGAGACGGCGCGCTACGTCCCGTACGACTGGAGCGCCCGCGCCTTCGGTCCGGTCCGCGAACTGCGGCCCGCGCCGGTGATCCTGCTGGAGGGGGTCGGCGCCGGCCGCCGGGCGCTGCGCCCGTATCTCACGCGGCTGCTGTGGATGGAACTGGCGCGCGACGAGGCCTGGACACGAGGGCGGCGACGGGACGGCGAGGCGCAGAGCGCGTTCTGGGCCGGGTGGGTCGCCGCCGAGCGTCAGCACTTCGTCGAGGATCCCTCAAAACCCTTCGCCGATCTTCTGGTGCGGCAGTGTTCTGAGGGATACGAGGTGTTTTCGGGACCCACTGAGACCGCTGGACCGGACCAGCCCCTCACTCACGGTGACGGATCATCCGCAATGTGCTGAACTTGTGAAGAGCCTTGCGAGGGAAGTTCCCTCAGTGCCTCAACTCGGCTTGACCCGGGGGCCGTACAGGACTTACGTTCTGAATGTGCGGTCTTTCGAAGCCGCCCGCAGTCGCGAAGCCCCCGGTTGTTCCCCCGTGATCGGGGGCTTCGTTCTGCCCACACCCTCTCTTTTCGGGCGCTCCGCGCCGCGATTCGCTCACCCTCGGTCACCGAGTCAAGTGCGCCCCATCTGCTCCCACCTCGTGGAACGGGGGCGTGCGGCACCCTTCGGCACGCCCATGAACCGCAGGTACGATGCCTCTCGGTGCGACCTTCGGACGGCTGCTCTGCGCACCGGTGCAACTCCCGTCCGCGGCACAGGGGTTCGACCAAAGCTGCCGACGGGCACCGGCCCGTTCGGAGAAGCATCGGGGGCACGGTTTGTGGGGGACGTGATGGACTTCGGCATGCAGGGCCCGGAGGCCCCGGCCGACCTCGCCTGGATGCGAGGTGTGGACGCCTACACCATGGGCGCCTATCCGCAGGCGGAGGAGGAGTTCCGTACCGCGGTCCGGATGGACCCGGGCATGGCGGACGGCTGGCTCGGACTGCACGCGCTGCGGGTGGACACGACGACCGCGCTGCTGCGGATGTTCCGGCACCGGGACCGCTTCGGTGAGCAGCGCTCGCGCCACCGGCGCACGCTCAACTCCTGGTACTGGCTGGGCTGGTGGGTGCAGCCGGTGCTGGAGAGCCCGCGTGATCTGCTGCTCGCGCACGCCTCGCACTGGCTGGACGGCCGCCATGTGCCCGAGCTGGACCGGGCGCTCGCGGGGCTGCCGCCGGTCGACGCCGATCATCAGGTGCGGTTTCTGCACGCCTGCCGGGCCTATCTGGTCAAGGACTGGGAGCAGCTGGTCCGGCACACGGATCCGCTGATCGACGACCCCATGCTGGGCATAGAGGCCGGCCTCTTCGGCGGTATGGCCCGGGTCCGCCTGGAGATGTTCGGCCAGGCGGAGCCGCTCCTGTCCTCCGCGCTGATGCGCTGCCGCAGCGAGCAGCCCCAGCGCAAGGAGCTGCGGTACTGGCTCGCGCGGGCCCACGAGGGCACCGGGCGGTCGGCCGCCGCGCTGCCTCTGTACCGGGCGGTGCACCGCGTCGACCCGGCCTTCATGGACACCTCGGCCCGATTGGCCGCGATCTCCGAGGGCGACGGGTACGACGACGCCGCGGCCGACCTCGCGGCGATCACCCTCGCCGGGGTCGGGCAGGACGTCATGGACGGCCCCGACGGAATCGATCCCCTCTTCGGCGTCGAGGGCCGCGACCTGAAGCTCTCGGAGCCCGATCCGCTCCCGCCGGGCGCGTTGCCGCCGGAGACCGACGTGGTGCGCGAGAAGGCCGTGGTGCCGGTGCAGCCGTTGCCGGCCGGGCCGACCGACCCCGCCTTACTTGACGAAGCGCTCGCCGAACTGGAGCGCATGGTCGGGCTGGAGCCGGTGAAGCGCCAGGTCAAGGCGTTGTCCGCACAGCTGAACATGGCGCGGCTGCGGGCCGGACAGGGCCTGCCCGTCCAGCCGCCGAAGCGCCATTTCGTCTTCTCCGGCCCCTCGGGCACCGGCAAGACCACGGTGGCTCGCATTCTCGGACGGGTCTTCTACGCGCTCGGTCTGCTCGGCGGTGACCACCTCGTGGAGGCGCAGCGGGCGGACCTCGTGGGCGAGTACCTGGGCCAGACCGCCGTCAAGGCCAACGAGCTGATCGACTCGGCGATCGGCGGGGTCCTCTTCGTGGACGAGGCGTACGCGCTGTCGAACTCGGGCTACGGCAAGGGGGACGCGTACGGGGACGAGGCGCTGCAGGTGCTCCTGAAGCGGGCCGAGGACAACCGCGACCACCTCGTGGTCATCCTCGCCGGCTACCCGGAGGGCATGGACCGCCTCCTGGCCGCCAATCCCGGCCTCTCCTCCCGCTTCACCACCCGGGTCGACTTCCCCTCCTACCGCCCCCTGGAACTCACCTCCATCGGTGAGGTGCTCGCCGCCGAGAACGGTGACATCTGGGACGAGGAGGCGCTCGACGAGCTCCGCTCCATCGCCGGGCACGTGGTCGACCAAGGCTGGATCGACGAACTCGGCAACGGCCGGTTCCTGCGCACCCTGTACGAGAAGAGCTGCGCGTACCGGGACCTGCGTCTCTCCGGTTACCCGAACACACCTTCCCGCGACGATTTGTCGACACTCCGGCTGCCGGACCTCATGCAGGCGTACGGGGAGGTGCTGTCGGGCCGGGGCCCCCAGGACCCTTCGGCGATGTGACCGACGGTCCTCGTCCTCGAAGGCGGGATGCACCGAGGCTCTCAGGGGCGCGGCCGGTCCGAGGGTGCGGGGAGCTGCGCGAGCAGCTCCCCACACGGTGGCGTCAGGTTGCCAGGGCCTGCTCGGGGGTCTCGCTGAGACGCGGATCCTTCAGCGGCGTGGCCACAGCGGCAGCGCCGACGTCCCGATGGGCCGGGTCGCGTACCTCGCCCACCAGGAGCTCCAGGACGTCCTCCAGCGCGACAAGACCCAGAACCTTCCCCGACGCGTCCGCGACCTGCGCGAGGTGCGTCGCGGCGCGGCGCATCACGGTCAGGGCGTCGTCCAGCGGGAGTTCGGAGCTCAGGGTGGTCATGTGTCGCCACAGGTGCTGGGGAACCGCCCGTTCGGACTCCTCCAGGTCGAGTACGTCCTTCACATGCAGATAGCCCATGAAGGCGCCGTTCTCCGCGACCACCGGGAACCGGGAGTACCCGGTGCGGGCGGTGAGCGCGACGACCTGGCCGGGGGTGACGGAGGGGCCGACGGTGACCAGGGAGCCGTGGTCCAGGAGGACGTCGGTGACCGGGCGGGAGCCCAGTTCCAGGGCGTCTTCGAGGCGTTCCTGCTCCTTGGGGTCCAGCAGGCCCGCCTGACCTGAGTCCTCGACGAGCCGGTTGAGCTGCTCGCTCGTGAAGACCGCCTCGACCTCGTCCTTGGGTTCGACCCGGAAGAGTTTCAGGATGAGGCGGGCGCAGGCGCCCAGGGCGACGGTGACGGGACGGCACAGGCGCGCGAAGGCCACCAGGCCGGGGCTCAGCCACAGCGCCGTCTTCTCGGGCGCGGCCATCGCCAGGTTCTTCGGGACCATCTCGCCGATGACGAGGTGGAAGAAGACGACGAGGGCGAGCGCGATGACGTATCCGAGGGGGTGGATCACCCCTTCGGGGAGGTGCACCGCCTCGAAGACGGGCTCGAGCAGATGCGCCACCGTCGGTTCGGCCACCGCGCCGAGCGTCAACGAGCAGATGGTGATGCCGAACTGGGCCGCCGCCATCATCTGCGGCAGCCGCTCCAGGCCGTACAGGACCTGACGGGCCCGCGCGGACCCGAGCGGTTCGATCTGACTGCGCCGTACGGAGACGAGCGCGAACTCGGCGCCGACGAAGAACCCGTTGGCGAGCACCAGCAACACGGCGAACAGGAGTTGGAGCACGCTCATCGGACGGCCTCCGGCGCGGCAACCGCGTCGGCGGTCCTGACCAGCCGGACCCGTTCGGCCCGGTAGTGCCCGACCTGGCGTACCGAGAGACGCCAGCCGGGCAGTTCGGCCTTGTCGCCGGGGGCCGGGATCCGGCCGAGCAGATCGGCGACGAGGCCCGCGACGGTCTCGTACGGGCCCTCGGGCACGTCGAGGCCTATGCGCTGCAGGACGTCGACCCGACAGCTGCCGTCGGCGTCCCAGGCGGGCCGCCCGTCCTCGGGCGGCACGGCGGCGAGCTCCGGCAGGTCCTTGGCGTCGTGCTCGTCGCGGACCTCGCCGACGAGTTCCTCGACGATGTCCTCCAGGGTGACCACGCCCGCCGTACCGCCGTACTCGTCGACGACGACGGCGATCGGCTGCTGGTTGCGCAGCTGCTCCAGCAGGGGCTGCACGGGCAGGGTCTCCGGGACCAGCAGCGGAGCCTGGGCGATCCGGCCGACGGGGGTGCGCAGCCGGTCCTGGGAGGGGATCGCCAGGGCGTCCTTGAGGTGCGCCATGCCGACGATCTCGTCGATCCGCTCGCGGTAGACGGGGAAACGGGAGAGGCCGGTGGCGCGGGTGAGGTTGACGACGTCCTCGGCCGTGGCGGAGGACTGGAGCGCGCTGACCCGTACCCGCGGGGTCATGACGTGCTGCGCGGTCAGGTCGGCGAGCGAGATGGTCCGTACGAAGAGATCCGCGGTGTCCTGCTCCAGGGCGCCGGCCTGGGCCGAGTGCCGGGCCAGGGAGACGAGCTCGCCGGGGGTGCGGGCGGAGGCCAGCTCCTCGGCGGGTTCGACACCCAGGGCCCGTACGAGCCGGTTGGCGACCGTGTTGAGCGCGGCGATCACCGGCCGGAAGAGGCGGGAGAAGACGTGCTGCGGGCCCGCGACGAAGCGGGCGACCTGAAGCGGCTTGGAGACCGCCCAGTTCTTGGGCACGAGTTCGCCGATCACCATCTGCACGGCCGCGGCGAGCAGCATGCCGACCACGACGGCGACACCGGACACGGCGCCCTTGGGCAGTCCGATCGCGGTGAAGGGTCCGTGCAGCAGTTCGGCGAGCGCGGGTTCGGCGAGCATGCCGACGACGAGCGAGGTGATGGTGATGCCGAGCTGGGTGCCGGAGAGCTGGAACGACAGTTCCTTGAGCGATTCGACGACCGTACCGGCCCGTCGGTCGCCTTCGGCCGCCGCCTTCTCGGCGTCGGGCCGCTCGACCGTGACGAGGCCGAACTCGGCCGCCACGAAGAAGCCGTTGGCGAGGATCAGCAGGAACGCCGCCCCAAGGAGCAGCAGGGGGATGGTCATGATGCCGCCGCCTCGATATGTCGGGAGGGGGCGGCGCAGGTACTACAGGACGATCCGTCCATCGCTGGAGGGAGTCACTCCTCGGGTAGCAGGGGGCCTCTGAGTCACCAGGTGGAAAATCAGCGGCGGAGGCGCAACGAAAACGCCTCCGCCAACAGATTAATCAAGACATGGGCCCGGACGGCAGGGTGGAAGGCCGAGAGTCAGCCGTGATGTTGCTCCGGGTCGCCGATGGAGCGGGCCTCGGCGAGCGCGCGCAGGGCGCGGGCGTCCTGGATCGCGCGCTGTTTGGCGATGCCCGGCTGGATGCCGAGCACGGGCAGGCTGGTGCCGTCGCTGAGGTTGAGGAACACCCAGGGGTCGCCGGGACGCAGGTTGACCTGGAGGATCTCCGCCCACTCCAGGTGTCGCCTGCTGGTGATGTTCACCACGGTGACGCCGGTCTCGTCGGCGACGACCTTGGGCCGCGAGAGCATCAGCAGGACACCGAAGAGCAGCGCGCCGATGAAGATGAAGCTGAGCTTCTCCCCCGGGCTGAGCTGTTCGAGGAGCATCGCGACCGTCGCTATGACGACGAAGATCGCGACGCCCGCGGTGAGCAGCACGGCCCGGGTGAGGGACGGCCGGAACGTGACGGGGAGCGTGGGAAGGTCGGGCATGGCTTCGGTCGGGGTCCTCAGAGGCGGCAGGCGTGGATGGCCGTGGTCAGGATGGCCCGCGCGCCGAGCGCGTACAGGTCGTCCATGATCTGCTGGGCCTCCTTGGCGGGCACCATGGCACGGACGGCGACCCAGCCCTCGTTGTGCAGCGGGGAGATGGTCGGCGACTCCAGGCCGGGCGTGAGCGCGACGGCCTTCTCCAGGTGCTCGGCGCGGCAGTCGTAGTCCATCATCACGTACGTACGTGCGACCAGGACGCCTTGGAGGCGGCGCAGGAACTGCTGCACCTTGGGCTCGGCGTCCTCGGAGGTGTCGGCCCCGACCCGGCGGATGACGACGGCCTCGGACTTCATGATCGGCTCGCCGAAGACCTCGAGGCCCGCGTTGCGCAGCGAGGTGCCGGTCTCCACGACGTCCGCGATGACCTCGGCGACACCGAGTTCGATCGCGGTCTCGACGGCGCCGTCGAGGTGGACGACGGAGGCGTCGATGCCGCTGTCGGCGAGGTGCTTGGCCACGATGCCCTCGTAGGAGGTGGCGACCGTCATGCCGCCGAGGTCCTCGATGCCCTTGGCCGTGCCGGGCTTGGTGGCGAAGCGGAACGTCGAGCGGGCGAAGCCGAGCGGGAGGATCTCCTCCGCGTTGGCGCCCGAGTCGATGAGCAGGTCGCGGCCGGTGA
This sequence comes from Streptomyces diastatochromogenes, assembly GCA_001550305.1. Lineage (GTDB taxonomy): Bacteria > Actinomycetota > Actinomycetes > Streptomycetales > Streptomycetaceae > Streptomyces > Streptomyces mirabilis_D. The sequence goes on along the minus strand of LRTP01001239.1, from coordinate 10,605 downwards.
TGCCGATGTCGAGGCGGCCGGAGGAGACGTAGATCGCGATGTCGCGGGGGCGGAGGTAGAAGAACTCGACCTCGTTGCCCGGGTCGACGATGCGCAGTTCCTTGGACTCCCGGCGCTGCTGGTAGCCGGCCTCATGCAGCATCTCCGCCGCAGGGCCTGACAGGGAACCCTTGTTGGGGACGGCGATGCGCAGCATGAGGTCGGCTTCCTTCGTTCGTGCGTACGATACGTACGGGATTGCGGGATTTACGGCTCAGAGGTGGGCGTACACGTCGTCGAGGGAGATCCCGCGCGCCACCATCATCACCTGAACGTGGTAGAGGAGCTGCGAGATCTCCTCGGCGGCGGCGTCCTTGCCCTCGTACTCGGCGGCCATCCAGACCTCGGCGGCCTCTTCGACGACCTTCTTGCCGATGGCATGGACGCCCTTGCCGACCAGTTCGGCGGTGCGCGAAGTGGTGGGATCGCCGGTGGCGGCCTTGTGCTGGAGCTCGGTGAAGAGCTCCTCGAACGTCTTCTTGGACATGATGCTGCCCACCCTACGCGCTACCGTCCCTGCCTCAGTGCCAGGGTTCGGATACTGAGCGCAGCGTGGCCGCGGTCGCCACGGCGGCCGTCACCGCCTCGTGTCCCTTGTCCTCGTGGGAGCCCTCGATGCCCGCACGGTCGAGAGCCTGCTCCTCGGTGTCGCAGGTCAGCACGCCGAAGCCGATGGGAACGCCGGTGTCGATGGAGACCTGGGTGAGGCCCTGGGTGACGCCCTGGCACACGTATTCGAAATGCGGGGTACCGCCGCGGATGACGACGCCGAGCGCCACGATCGCGTCGTAGCCGCGGCCCGCGAGGACCTTGGCGACGACCGGCAGCTCGAAGCTGCCGGGGACCCTGAGCAGGGTCGGCTCGTCGATCCCGAGCTCGTGCAGGGCGCGCAGCGCGCCGTTGACGAGGCCGTCCATCACCTTTTCGTGCCACTGTGCCGCGATGACCGCGACCCGCAGGTCGCCGCAGTTGCGTACGGACAGTTCAGGTGCACCCTTGCCGCTCACGTCTCTCCTCAGTGCTTTCTTGTTACTGGTTGCCGCAGGCGGACACGGTGGCCGTGTCGAGCCAGGGCAGGTCGTGACCCATCCGGTCCCGCTTGGTGCGCAGGTAGCGGAGGTTGTGCTCGCCCGCCTGTACGGGCATCGGCTCCCGGCGCGTGACCTTGAGGCCGTGCCGGACCAGCGCGTCGGTCTTGTCGGGGTTGTTGGTCAGCAGACGCAGGCTGTGGACGCCGAGGTCCTGAAGGATCTGCGCGCTCGCGCCGTAGTCCCGGGCGTCGGCGGGCAGGCCGAGTTCCAGGTTGGCGTCGAGGGTGTCGCGGCCGCGCTCCTGGAGCTCGTAGGCGCGCAGCTTGGACAACAGGCCGATGCCGCGCCCCTCGTGCCCACGCAGGTAGACCACGACGCCCCGGCCCTCGGCCTGGATGCGCTCCATGGAGGTCTGGAGCTGGGGACCGCAGTCGCAGCGCAGCGAGTGGAAGATGTCGCCGGTCAGGCACTCGGAGTGGACTCGGACGAGGACGTCCTCGCCGTCGCCGATCTCGCCGTGCACCAGGGCGACGTGCTCGACGCCGTCGACGGTGGAGCGGTAGCCGTACGCCGTGAACTCGCCGAAGGCGGTGGGCAGTTGCGTCTTGGCCTCGCGGCGGACGGTGGGCTCCGCGGTACGGCGGTAGGCGATCAGGTCCTCGATGGAGATGATCGTCAGACCGTGCTTGCGGGCGAACGGGATCAGCTCGGGCAGACGGAGCATGCGTCCGTCCTCCCCGGCGATCTCGACGATCGCGCCGGCCGGGCGCAGGCCCGCGAGCCGGGCGAGGTCGACGGCGGCCTCGGTGTGGCCGTTGCGGACGAGGACACCGCCGGGCTTGGCGCGCAGCGGGAAGATGTGGCCGGGGCGCACGAAGTCGCCCGCCTCGGCCTCGCCGCCGGCCAGCAGCCGCAGTGTGGTGGCGCGGTCGGCCGCGGAGATGCCGGTGGACACGCCGTGGGCGGCGGAGGCGTCCACCGAGACGGTGAACGCGGTCTTCATCGACTCGGTGTTGTTCTCGACCATTTGGGGGAGCTGGAGGCGGTCGAGTTCGTCGCCCTCCATGGGTGCGCAGATCAGCCCGCGGCACTCGCTCATCATGAAGGCGATGATCTCGGGGGTCGCCTTCTCGGCGGCGATGACGAGGTCGCCCTCGTTCTCCCGGTCCTCGTCGTCGACGACCACGATCGGTCGGCCCGCCGCGATGTCGGCGATGGCCTTCTCGACCGGGTCGAGCGCGAAGTCCGAAGCATCTTCATCGTGGCCGGTGCTGTACCAGACGGGTGCCGTGGTCATGCGGGGGCTCCTTCCAGGACGGGCTGCCCGGCCTTGCGGGAGCGCAGCCACCAGTCGCGCATGCCCGACAGGACGAGCGCGCCGTAGACGACGTAGACGAAACCGGAGAAGGCGTAGCCGTTGGCGAAGTTGAGCGGGACGCCCACCACGTCGACCAGCAGCCAGGCGAACCAGAACTCGACCATGCCGCGGGCCTGCGCGTACATGGCGACGATCGTGCCGACGAAGATGTACGCGTCCGGCCAGGGGTCCCAGGACAGGGTCGGGTACGCGTGGAACAGACCGCTGACCGCGAGCGTGCCGACGGCGGCGGCGCCCACCATGTAGGCGCGCTCGCGCCAGGTGGCGAACCGAACGGAGATGTGGCCGCCCCGGCCCTCCGCCTTGCCGCGGTTCCACTGCCACCAGCCCCACAGGGCGACGACGATGACCACGACCTGCTTTCCGGCGCTGCCGGAGAGATGGCCGCTGGCGAAGGCCGCGAAGAGGACGACGCCGGACAGGAGTTGTACGGGCCAGCTCCATATGGAGCGCAGCCAGCCGAGTGCGAGGCCGATCAGACCGATGATGTTGCCGATCATGTCCGACCACTTGATGTGCTGTCCGAGGAGCGTGAACGCCTCGGAGTTCAGCCAGTTCACCGACCGCTCCCCTGGGTGTCGGGCAGCGCGACCGGCTGCTCGCCACGGGCGCCGAGCAGTCGCTCGACGTACTTGGCGATGACGTCCACCTCGAGGTTGACCGGGTCGCCTGCCTGCTTGTGGCCGAGCGTGGTCAGGTCGAGGGTGGTGGGGATGAGGCTGACGGTGAAGAAGTCCGGGCCCGCGTCGACCACCGTCAGGCTGATGCCGTCGACGGTGATGGAGCCCTTCTCGACCACGTAGCGGGAGAGGTCCGCGGGGAGGGAGATCTTCACGATCTCCCAGTTCTCGGACGGCTTGCGCTCGATGACCGTGCCCGTGCCATCGACGTGGCCCTGGACGATGTGGCCGCCGAGGCGCTCGCCCACGGCCATCGGGCGTTCCAGGTTGACGCGGGATCCGACGGTCAGGGCGCCGAGGCTGGAGCGGTCCAGGGTTTCGGCCATGACGTCGGCGGTGAATTCGTCACCTTCGTGTTCGACGACCGTGAGACAGACGCCGTTCACGGCGATGGAGTCGCCGTGCTGTGCGCCCTGCGTGACGACGGGGCCACGCAGACGGAAACGGGAGGCGTCGTCGAGAATTTCGACGGCGGTGACCTCACCCAGCTCTTCGACGATTCCGGTGAACACTTCCCGGGTCCTCCTGCCTCATGGGGCACGGACTCCGGGGCCTGTCGATGACGACAGAATGAGCGGACTGCGACACCGGGAGCGAGCCGCATGGGGCGACACGTCCCGAAGGACGCGCCGAAACAAACGGCAGCGCGCACGAATGCCCGCCCGCCGCGCACTGCCTCCCATCCGGACTTTAACCGTCGGTCCAGGAATTCCACCTGGTCAACCGGCCGCTGGAAGCGACCGGGTCGCGGACTATAACCGCCGGTTCGGACTTTCACCGACCCCGGAGTGCGCTGCTTCTGGTACAGCATCAGTGTGCCACGTCTGATCCACGTCCATGCGGGCGAACGTCTGTGGGGTGCCTCACAGGTCGTCCGGATGGACTTCTCCGGCGCATCGCGGGAGGTCAACTCCCGCGAGACTCCTCACGCTTGACGCGATCGCCCGTTGGTCCGTACCCATTGACCACCTTGGTCTAGTCCTCTTAAGGTCCATGATCAATGGTTTGTCGAAGCCGAGGCGTCGCACTCGCCCCTTGAGCGACCCGGCGGCGGTGACGGAGGCCCTTGCCCCGCCGCCGGGTCTCCCCATCCGGGGAGTCTTGGGCTGCGGGCGCGTGGGGCCGATCGCGCGGTTCCGCGCGCCCCTTGGGCAGGGCGCGCGTCTTCAGGCCGGGTCACCTACCGGGAGCGCGGCGCGAAGAGGTCGTCCTGGGCTGATTCTCGGGCGGTCAGGAGGGCTCCGCGGAGTACCGCGCCGCCGCCCAGCGCGCTCGCGCGTACCTCGACCGGCAGCGGGGACATCCGGGCGAGCCGCTCGCCGACCCGCGCGGCCAGTACCTCCCCGCCCACCTGCCCCACCTCACCGCCGAGCACCACGCACCCGGGGTCGAGAACGGCCACGACGGACGCCGCGCCGATGGCGAGGCGGTCGGCGAGGGCGGAGAGGAAGCGGTCGGCTCCGGAGGAAGCCGAAGGAGAAGGGGACGGGGAGGGGGAGGCGGAGGGAGAGGAAAGGGTCGCCACCGCTTGCCTCACCAGCGCCGCCGCCTCCGGTTCGCCGGGCGACACCGCCATCGCCACCAACCCGTGGCCGGCCGCGAGTTCCGCGACCGCGGCGGACCCCGCCAGGGAGTGGAACCCGCCCTCGCAGTCCGTCGCCGAGGGCAGCGTCGACGTGCCCGGTACCGGCAGGAAGCCGATCTCGCCCGTACCGCCGGACGCCCCACGACGGAGTCTGCCGTCGAGGACGACGGCCGCGCCGGTGCCGTGGCCGAGCCAGAGCAGGACGAACGTGTCGCGGTCGCGGGCGGCGCCGTCGCGCTGCTCCGCGAGGGCGGCGAGGTTCGTCTCGTTCTCGACGATCACGCGGGCGGGCAGCCGTTCCTGAAGGGCGGCGACCAGGCGGCGGTGCCACTCGGGCAGGCCGGAGGAGTCGCGGAGTTCGCCGGTCGCGGGGTCGATGAGACCGGGGGCTCCGACGCCGACCGTGTGCAGGCGCTCCGCCCCGGCCTCCTTGGCCGCGCGTTCGACCAGCGTGACCGCCTGCTCGACGGCGGGCCCGGTGCCGGTGTCGTCCGCGATCGGCACCGACGCCCGGGCCAGTTCCCTGCCGAGGAGATCGGAGACGACGACCGAGACACCCTCGGTGCGGACGTCGAGGGCGGCGAGATGGGCCCGGTCGGCGACGATCCCGTACAGACGGGCGTTGGGGCCGCGGCGCTGTTCCCCGGACTCCCCCACCACCTCGATCAGTCCGGCGGCCGTGAGGCGTTCGACGAGGTCGGCGACGGTGGGCCGGGACAGTCCCGTGAGCTGCTTCAACTGCCCTGCCGTCAGGGGGCCTTCCTGCTGGAGCAGGCGCAGCGCGACGCGGTCGTTGATGGCCCGGGCGGTGCTCGGTGATGCGGGCATGCCGGGATCCTCCCAGATCAGTCGCCCAGTCGGTGGCCAGTAAATCATCTATCTATCAGGCAGGGTTCCTGATAGTTTACGGCGGCAGCGCGGGGAGCGAAGCCTGGAGGGGCGGGAAAGATGGGTTACATGGTCTACGACCTGCGTGAGGTGAAGCGGGCGCGGTACGCCGTGGCCGCCGTCTTCGCGGTGCACGGAGCGGTGACGGGCTCGTTCGCCACCCGGGTCCCCTGGATCCAGGACCACGCGTCCGTCAGCACCGGCCAGCTCGGACTGGCCCTCGCGTTCCCGGCGATCGGGGCCTCCGTCGCGATGCCGCTGGCGGGCCGGATCAGCCACCGCTTCGGCGCCCGTACCGCGTTGCGCGGGCTGCTGTCCCTGTGGACGCTGTCGCTGATCCTCCCGTCCCTCGCGCCGAACATCTACACGCTGTGCCCGGCCCTCTTCGTCTACGGCGCGTCGGCGGGCATGGCGGACGTGGCCATGAACGCGCTCGGCGTCGAGATCGAGAGCCGCCTCGGAAAGTCGATCATGTCGGGGCTGCACGGCATGTGGAGCGCGGGCGCCCTGGTCGGCTCGGCGGGCGGCACCCTCGCCGCGCACCTCGGCTCGGATGCGCGCCTGCACCACGCACTGGCGGCCGGGGTCCTGACGGTCCTGGGTCTCACCGCCTGCCAGTGGGTCCTCGACCTGCGACCGGCCGAGGACGAGGCCCCGCCGCCGCGCTTCGCGCTGCCACCGAAGTCTGCCCTGCTCATCGGCGCGATCGGCTTCTGCGCGGTGTTCGCCGAGGGCGCCAGCCTGGACTGGTCGGCGGTCTATCTCAAGGACGAACTGGGCAGCTCGGCCGGTCTCGCGGCGGCGTCGACGACCGGGTTCATGCTGACCATGGCGCTGGCCCGGCTCGCGGGCGACGCGGTGGTGAATCGGTTCGGCGCGGTGCGCACGGTGCGGGCCGGCGGCGGTCTCGCCGTGCTCGGCGGGCTGCTCGTCGTCGTCGCGGACCACCCCGCCGTGGCGATGAGCGGCTTCGCCCTGATGGGTCTCGGCATCGCGGTCGTCGTCCCGCTCTGCTTCGCGGCGGCCGGGCACAGCGGCCCCAACCCCAGTCAGGCCATCGCGGGCGTCGCCACCATCACGTACACCTCCGGCCTGGTCGCGCCGAGTGCGATCGGCACGCTGGCGCAGGCGACGAGCCTGGTGGTGTCGTTCGGGCTGGTCACGGTACTGGCGTGCGGCCTTGCCGCGTTCGCGGGGGTGCTGCGCGCGGGTGAGCGCGACCGGCCCAAGGTCAGTCCCGCGCCCGCAGCAGTTCCCGACCCACGGCCCTGAAGCGGTCGCTCCAGGGCGTGGGACGCAGCGTCGCGGCGTCGAGCCTGACGAGGACCCTCGTGCCGTGCGCGTACGTGAGCGCGCCGTCGGCCGAGCAGAAGCGGAAGCCGTAGGTCAGTCCGGTGTTCCCCAGGCGCTCCAGCCAGAGGTGGACGGCGTACTCGCCGGGGCGGTTGATCGGGGCCTCGTAGCTGATCCGCAGCTCCTTGACGGCGTTGCAGAAGTCGCCCGCCGCCTCCCAGTCGCCCTCGAAGGCGAGGAAGCCCTGGTCGTTCCACAGGGCGGTCCAGGCGCGTTCGACCATGACCGGGTAGCGGGCGTTGTGGAGCAGGCCGAGTGCGTCCAGGTCGTCGAAGTGGACGGTGACGGGGAGGAGCCGCCCGTAGGAGAGGGCGGGGGCTGCGGGCGCTTCGGCGGTCACGGGCGGGGCTCCTGAGGGTGCCGGTGGGGACGGTGGGGACACCCCCATCCTAAGCGGCCGCTCAGGAGCCCCTGATCAGGGTGTTCGCAGGCCCTCCGGTCAGCCGGCGATCGAGTCCAGCTGCTCGGCGGCGGGCCGCAGTGTCCACAGGTCGCCGCCGGGCGGTGTCTCCAGTTTCGGCACCGCGGCCTGGGCCGCCCGGTCCCCCGCGTCGGCCGCCGCGTGCACGATGTCGCTCGCCGCGTAGCGGTGGAACTCCAGCTCCGGGTAGGGCCACGGCGCGGCGCCCGTCGCGGCGGGCAGCAGATAGTCGACGGCCTTGGCCAGGGTCTGGCCGTCCGGCCCCGTGTACCGCCACAGGTTCACGCCGACGTGCCGGCCGATGGCCGCGAGGCGGGTGTAGGCGACGAGGTCGAAGGTCGAGTAGTGCCAGCTGCGGGTGCGGGTGAGCTCCTGGGGCTGGCTGCCGTCCGCGGCGACCTGCGGGTCGATCCGCTTGGACTCCGCGCCGAGGACGGTCCGGCGGGCGAGGTCCTCGTCGCCGGTCGCGTACGCCAGGGCGGCGAGCTGCATGGCGTAGAAGGTGCCGTGGTTGTTCTTGGCGGCGCCCTCCTCGCCACCGAAGGCGCTGTTCTCCAGCCAGTCGCGGAAGTCGGTGTTCCAGGCGCGCATGGCGGTGCGGTCGCTCTTCGACCAGCCGGGGGCGCCCGTCTCCAGGATCGCGATCGCGTCCAGGACGCTGGTGTAGGACTGCGAGAAGTCGATGATGCCGATGGCCCGGCCGTCGTACTTGCAGGGGATGAACTGCCCGTGGTCGAGGTTCGGGTTCATCCGGGTGGCCGGGGCGAGGAACCAGGTGCGCAGGACGGTGGCGGCCTTCTCGGCGTACTGCTTCCTGCCGGTGTAGTACCAGGCGAGCGCGAGGTCGTACGTGGAGTCGAAGACCTTCTCGACGTCCTGGCGGTCGGTGCCGGTGTCGACCTCGGGGTTGCGCTGGCCGTCGCGCTGGACGTACGGGCAGCCCCAGGGGTTGTCGGCGGTCTTCGGCTGGGAGGGCCACCAGTACGGGGCCTGGCTCAGGTAGTCGTGGACGTCGCCGCCGGGGGCGGGCTTGGGCTTGTCGACGACCGTCCAGGGGCCCTGGGGCAGCCAGTTGTCGGCGCGGGCCGTCAAGTCCTTGAGCGTGCGCTTCAGTTGGGGATCCCCGCGGTCGAGGCGGAGCCGGGTCTGCTGGAGCCGCGCGCCGTCGAGGACGGCGGTCCGGGGAGCCTTCGGCGCCGCGTGGGCCGAGGCGGAGGGGACGACGACCGTCGCGAAGGTGGCCACGGCGGCGAGGAGGACAGCCAGACGGGACAGACGGGGTCTTGCACTCATCAAGCCTCCGATCAGAAATATGAACGCAGTTCATGAGTAAGACCGTGCGAGCGTAGAACCGCCAGGTACCCGTGACAATGGTCCGGACAAAGTTTCACGTACGAAGAAAGCGAAACTCACCATGGACCTCGGTGTGCGCTGGAAACTGCACGGTGACGGGCGGACGCCCGCGCCCGGAGCGGTTGTCCGCCCCGATGAACGCCTCTCGTGGCCGCGCACGATCGGGCTCGGCGCCCAGCACGTGGTGGCGATGTTCGGGGCGTCGTTCGTGGCACCGGTGCTCATGGGTCTGAACCCGAACCTCGCGATCATGATGTCCGGCTTCGCGACGGTCATCTTCCTGCTCGCCACCCGCGGCCGGGTGCCCAGCTACCTCGGCTGTTCGCTCTCCTTCGTGGGCGTCGCCGCGGTGATCCGCGCGCAGGGCGGCACCAGCGCCACGGTGACGGGCGCGGTGTTCGTCGTGGGCGTCGCGCTGTTCCTGGTGGGCCTGGCCGTGCAGCGGTTCGGGGCCCGGATCATCCATGCCGCGATGCCACCGATCGTCACGGGCGCCGTCGTCATGCTGATCGGTTTCAACCTGGCGCCGGTGACGGCGTCCACGTACTGGCCGCAGGACCAGTGGACGGCGCTGCTCACCATGCTGCTCACCGGTCTGGCAGTCGTCTGCCTGCGCGGCTTCTGGTCACGGATCGCGATCTTCCTGGGCCTGCTCTTCGGGTACGGGATCTCCTGGGCCTTCGACCGGGTCTTCGGAAAGATCCACTCGGTGGACGCGAGCGGCAAGCTCACCGACCACTGGCGGCTGAACCTCTCCGGCGTCGGCAAGGCGGACTGGATCGGGCTGCCGTCCTTCCACGGCCCGTCCTTCCAGTGGTCGGCGATCCTCGTCGCGCTGCCGGTCGTGATCGCGCTGGTCGCCGAGAACGCGGGGCACGTCAAGGCCGTCGGCGAGATGACCGGCGATCCGCTGGACGACAAGCTGGGCACCGCGATCTCCGCGGACGGCGTCGCCTCGATGCTCTCCACGGCGGTCGGCGGCCCGCCCAACACCACGTACTCCGAGAACATCGGCGTGATGGCCGCGACCCGCGTCTACTCCACGGCCGCCTACTGGGCCGCCGCGGGCTTCGCCCTCCTCTTCGGCCTCTGCCCCAAGTTCGGCGCGATCGTGGCCGCGATCCCGGGCGGCGTGCTCGGCGGCATCACCGTCATCCTGTACGGCATGATCGGCCTGCTCGGCGCCCAGATCTGGCTCAACGCCCGGGTCGACCTGCGCAATCCGCTGAACCTGGTGCCGGCCGCCGCGGGCATCATCATCGGCGTGGGCGGCGTCTCCCTGAAGTTCACGGACAACTTCTCGCTCAGCGGCATCGCGCTCGGCACGCTCGTCGTGATCACCGGGTACCACGCGCTGCGGGCGATGGCCCCGGCCCACCTGAAGACCGATGAGCCGCTGCTGGACTCCGGCACGTCCTCGTACGACGAGGCGGACGATCAGCGCGCCAGCTCATAGGCGTACTCCGCCGAGAAGGTCCCCGGCGTGCCCTTGCACCCGTCCGACTCCCCCGGCAGCTTCACCCAGAGATAGGCGTCGATCCTGGCCTCCCCGGTGTTCAGGGTCGGAGCCCGGCCGATCTTCCGGCCCGCCGGATCGCACCACTCCCCGTCGGCCGGGGCGCCGTTGCCGTTGCGGCTGGTGTCGATGACGGCGCCCAGGCTCGCGGGGCCGCCCAGCGCGGACAGCACCTGCCGGGCGTACGCGATCTCGTCGCTCGTACGGTGGAAATTGGACACGTTGGTGAAGACACCGTCGGAGGAGGCGGCCGACGCGGCGCCCGCCCGTGCGAGGAGCGCGGCCTGCTCGGCGGCCGGGTTCCAGGCGGAGTGGCCCGCGTCGTAGTAGACGCGAGCGCGGGGGTCGGCGGCCTTGAGGA
>LRTP01000124.1 GCA_001550305.1 Streptomyces diastatochromogenes | reverse complement strand
GCAGACGCGGCTGGCCGGGCTGACCCGCTCGGTGGTCGCCCAGCTCGCCGCGCTGCACTCCCCCGACGCCCTCGACATCGTCCTGATCAGCGCGGACCGCTCCCGCCCCGTGGAGGAGCGCACCGCCGAGTGGTCCTGGCTCGGCTGGCTCCCGCATCTGCGCCCCACCCACGGCCAGGACTGCCGTCTCCTCCTCGCCTACGACCGTGAACAGGCGACGGCCCGCACGGACGAGCTCCTGCGCCGCCTGGACGACCAGCTGACGGAAACGGGCGGCGCCCGGGGCGCGTACGACAAGGCCGACCGCGTCCCCGTGGACGCGCGGGGCGGCGCACGACGCCCGTCCTGGGCCCGCGACGAGGACCCGACGGGGGCCGACCCGGACTTCGAGGGGCCGTTCACCGTGCTCGTCGTGGACGGGGACCCCGGAGGCGCCGACGTACGGGAGGCGGTGCTGCGGCTGACGCACGAGGGCGCGCGGGCGGGCATACACGTGGTGTGTCTGGCCGAGACCGTGTCCGCGTCGCCCGCGTCCCCGGTGACCGAGACGTACGCGGCGGCCTGCGAGGCATCACCGGCGTTCCGGGAGTGCGGGGCGGTCGCGCTGCTCAGCGGGGATGTGGCGACGGCGCTGCGACTGATGCGGGTGGGATCCGACGGGCCCGTGGGGCACGGCACGGTCGCCGCGGTGGACGCGGTGTCGCTGGCCTGGGCGGAGCGTTTCGCGCGCGCACTGGCCCCCCTCCGTACGGACGGGGCGCACGCCGACCGCCACGCGCGCGTGTCCGCGCCGCTCCCTCAAGCGGCGCGTCTGCTGGACGAGTTGGGACTGGCCCGGGCCACCCCGGCGTCCCTCATGGCGCGTTGGGCGGACGCGGCGGACGACACGGAGGCGGTCG
>LRTP01001238.1 GCA_001550305.1 Streptomyces diastatochromogenes | reverse complement strand
CGTCCAGCCACGCCTTGTCGGGGCCGTCGAGCGGCGCGTTCGCGAGAGCGAGCGCCACCAGCTGGCTGCCCTCGTCCTGGACGCCCGCCCGCCCCTCCCGTACGGCGTCGATGGCACCGGGCTCGCCGCCCTCGCTGAGCCGCACGGCGTACGGCGACCAGCGTCCCGGCAGCGCGGACTCCTCTCCGAGAACGCCGAGGAGTTCGTCGGCGGTGGAACGCCCGGGCCGCGCCACGAGCGTCACCTCGGGCCGCTCGTTGTCGGCCTCCAGCAGGTCCTCGATCCCGGCACGGCCGCCGCCCAGCGCGTCCCACAGCGCCGAGACGACCCAGCGCGGGTGCGAGTGCACGACGGCGAGGTGGTCCTCGGGGTCCTCGTCGTAGGGCGGCGCGACCTGCTCCAGCCAGGCGTCGAGATCCTGCCGGGCGACCTTGCGCAGCACGGCGTTGACGAACTTGGCGCGCCCGTCGCCGAGTACGACGCGGGCGAGTTCGACGGAGGCGGACACGGCGGCGTGCGTCGGGATGCGCGTCCCGAGCAGCTGGTGCACGCCGAGGCTGAGCACATCGAGCACGGGCGGGTCGACTTCTCGCAGCGGCCGGTCCACACAGGCCGCGATGACGGCGTCGTACGTCCCCTGCCGGCGCAGCGTCCCGTACACCAGCTCGGTGGCCAGTGCCGCGTCCCGCGCGTCGAACTTTTCCGGTCCCTCCTTCTCGCGCGCCTTCCGCAGCAGCGGCGGCAGCACGAGGTTGGCGTACGCGTCGCGCTCGTCCACGGCCCGCAGCGCCTCGAAGGCGAGCATGCGGACCGGGTCCTTCTGGGGGCGGCGGTAGGGCTTGCCGGGCTTGCGCGGCCCGCGGGACTGCTCAGTCACGAAAAAGGTGCTCCGGATCCTGGATGGTTCGACCCCTCCAGCCTACTTCCGGACGGACGTCGTCGGCCGGACGGCCCAGGTGTCCTGGTCGGCCGCCCGCCCGCCGCTCAGCCGCCCGGGAGTACGCGATCACGACCGCCTTGGCCCGGTTGTCCGGGCCGAGCTTGGTCATGGTGCGGTTGAGGTGCGTCTTGACGGTGGCCGCGCTGGTGCCGAGGCGGTGGGCAATCTCCGTGCGAAGGCCTCGATCAGGCGGCGGGTGACGCTGGGCGCGAAGAGCGCGTCGCCGCCGTCGACCGCGGCCACCGCGGCGAGCAGCCGCTCCGGCCCGGAGTCCTTCAGCAGGAACCCGCAGCCCCCGGCCCGCAGGGCTCCGTACACGTACTCGTCGAGGCGGGTCCGGAATCACCCCTCTCCGTCGTCCATGACGGAGACCGTCAACCCGCGCTGCCCATGACCGAGTGTCACACGCGCGTGTGCCTGTCCGGCGTGCTCGAGGACGTTGGCGAACGCGATCAGTGTGTCGACGACGACGGCCGAGGTCCCGGATCCCGGACGGTGCGTCAACTTCATGTGTTGTCAAGGGGGTTGTACAACCTCACGGCTACCGCGGCCGGCCAACAAGTACTACGGGGTCAGCCTCGCGGTGGACGGCAAGGTCGGCCCGAAGACCTGGCCGGTGCTGCGCGCCCACGCCTTGTGATCCCTCCCGGCCGGCCGGGAGCCCGATGGCCCGCCCCCCGGGGGGAGGTGCGGGCCATCGCCGTACGACCGCGTGTCAGGCCCCGAGCCGCTCCCCGGAGGCGATGCGCACCCCGCGGGCCCAGTCGGCCGCGCGCATCGGCTTCTTGCCCTGGGCCTGGACCCAGAGCAGTTCCACGGCGTACGAGCCGGTCCCGACGTACACGTTGTTCTTGCCGACGGACAGTTCACCCGGGGCGAGGTCGGTGCGCTCGGGCACGGGCGTGGCATGGATGAGCTTGAGCCGCTCGCCGCGGAAGACGGTCCAGGCGCCGGGCGCGGGCGTGCACCCGCGCACCATCCGGTCGACGCGCAGCGCCGGTGCGGACCAGTCGACGTGGGCGTTCTCGACGGTGATCTTCGGCGCCAGGGTGACGCCGTCGACAGGCTGCGGTACGGCCTTCAGGGTGCCGTCCTCGATACCGTCCATGGTCGCGACGAGCAGGCCGGAACCGGCGAAGGCGAGCCGGGTGAGAAGGTCCCCGCTGGTGTCGGTGCGCCGGATCTCCTCGGTGACGGTCCCGTACACCGGCCCCGAGTCGAGCCCCTCCTCGATGAGGAAGGTGGAGGCACCGGTGATCTCGTCCCCCGCCATGATCGCGTGCTGCACGGGGGCGGCGCCGCGCCAGGCGGGCAGCAGGGAGAAGTGCAGATTGACCCATCCGTGGGCGGGCACGTCGAGGGCGACCCGGGGCAGCAGCGCCCCGTACGCCACCACGGGGCAGGCGTCGGGCCCGATCTCCCTCAGCCGGGCCAGAAAGTCCTCGTCCCGCGGCTTGACCGGCTTCAGCACCTCGATGCCGGCCTCCTCCGCCCGCTCGGCGACCGGACTCGCGACAAGCCGGCGTCCCCGGCCGGCGGGCGCGTCGGGCCGCGTGACCACGGCGGCCACCTCGTGCCGCCCGGAGGCGATCAAGGCGTCCAGTGCGGGAACGGCGACCTCGGGGGTACCTGCGAAGACGAGCTTCATGGGTGGCGGCTGGCCTCTCGGGCGGGAACGCTTCAGGGCCCTGCACACCCGCCGGTCCGGACGGGGTACGGGGCAGCGCACCAGTCTATGCGGCGCGAGGGCTCGGCGGCTCGGGGGTTCGACGGGCGGCACGCCGAACACACGAACAGGTACCGAAGACCGAGGCGAGACAACGGCGCACCGGGGGCGTACGCCCCGGGACGCGCCCTGTGCATATGCCCTTGCGCCCCCACAGCGTGACCACTCACCCGCAAACGCGTTGGTCAAGTGAGAGTTGACCACAACGGGCCGCGATCGCGGCCCGATCCTTTTCAACGCCGGTTCGAGAGGCTTGTTCATGGCCGACCACGCAACCCACGACGCCCAGGCTCGGGCCAGCCTGCACTTGCTGGTGCGGGACATCGAGCGGGTCCGCCGGCAGGTGGACGCACTGCGCACGCTCACCGCACAACTGGGCAATGTCTACCGCCCGCGCCGCTCCGGCCCCTCCGCGGGCTTCGTCGTCTACGGACGCGCCCCCGCCCCGACCGTCCGCCTCGCCCAGGAGCTGCGGGACAGCGTCGAGACCCTGGTCACGGCCGCCGTGGACTTCGACCGTTCCCTGGGCTTCTCCTGGGACGCGGTGGGCTCCGCCCTCGGGGTCACCAAGCAGGCGGTGCACCGCCGTTACGGCGCCCGCCGCGCCGCC
>LRTP01001237.1 GCA_001550305.1 Streptomyces diastatochromogenes | reverse complement strand
CGCAGTGCCGGCAGCGAGCCGGCGCCCGGCACTGCGCACAGGCCAGCCGCGGTACGTACCCACGCCGCGGGACCTGCACCAGGACGGGCCCGTGCCGCAGGCCGTCCCTCACCACCTGCCACGCGAGGGTCGGCAGCCGGGCGGCCCGCGCCGCCTCGTCCCGCGCGAGGTCCCCGTCCCCCACGGTCCGCACGAGCGGCGCGCTCGCCCGCACCTGCTCCCGCTCGGCGACCAGCGGCAGCGCCCACCCGCTCTCGACCAGCTGCGCCGCCTCGACCGTGCAGCCCCAACTCCCCAACAGGAAGGCGCACTTGTCATGAGCGGCCCGCAGCAGCAGCACTTCCCGGGCATGCGGCTGCGGCGCGTGCTGCTCGCTGTGGCTGTCGTCGCCGTCGTCCCAGATGACGACGAGTCCCAGATCCCGTACGGGCGCGAACATGGCGGCCCGGGTCCCCACGACGGCCCGTACGGACCCACGCCGCACGGCCAGCCACTCGCGATATCGCTTCTCGGGGCCGGCCTCGGCCGTCAGCACCGCGTGCTGCCCATCCCCCAGTACGGCGGACAGCGCGGCATCCATCCGTGTGACGGCCCGGCCGTCCGGCACGACGACGAGCGCGCCCCGCCCCGAGGCGAGCGTCGCGCCCACGGCTCTGGCGATCTCCTCGGCCCAGCCGGGCCCCGGCAACGCGTTCCACACGGCCCGCGGTGCCCCGCCCGCGGCGAGCGACTCGAGGAAGGTCGCCCCCCGCCCGTATCGCGTCCAGGAACCGGTCTCGGGTATGCCGGGCGGAGGAAGCGGCGCGGGCGAGGGCTTCTGTTCGGCCCGCGCGTTGCGCGGCGGGACCGCGAGCTGCAGCACGTCCGCGAGGCTCCCCGCGTACCGGTCGGCGACGGCGCGCGCGAGT
>LRTP01001236.1 GCA_001550305.1 Streptomyces diastatochromogenes | reverse complement strand
GCTCGGGCCCGAGCACGGGCTCGGGCGACACGACCTGCGCGAGCGCGGCGAGCGGCCCGGCGTAGTCGGACTCGGCGAGCCGCTCGACGAGGAACCCGTCGATCAGCCCCCCGCCCTCGCGCCGGCCCTCCCGCACCCGGTGCCGTCCGGCCCCGAACCGCACCCGGACCCGCACGCCCGGCTGTGCCTCGGCGTCCAGCTCCGCGGGCACGGCGTAGTCGAAATAGCGGTCGAGGTGGAGCACACCCTTGTCGACGAGAACCCGAGCGACAGGCAGCTCCTCGGCGAGCTTCGCCCCGCGCCACGTGCGCGGCTTCGCCTTGGGCGCCCTGGCCTGCCGCACCCCTTCCCGAATCAACGCAAGCTGCTCGGGCGGCGCGCCCTCCGCGCCGCCCTCACCCCACCCGTTCGCGCTGCTCACAGCAACATTCCTACCAGACCCCACTGACACCGCCGCGCGCCCGAGATCGGACCGGCCACGGATCACGAACGCCCCGAGGGCGCTTCTGCCATGGGCCACTCGGCCATACCGGTCCAAGGACCGGCAGCAGGATTCGAACCTGCGAGGGGATCACCCGAAAGTATCCGCGACCATCGCACCGGACGCCACGACGTCAGTTCTCCCGAGTTCCAAGCGGCAGCGGACCATGATCCAGAATCACCGCGCGCCCTGGGCGCACTCCACCGAAGTAACCGCGGCCATCGCACCGGGAGACCCCGACCCTACGAACCCCGCCCCCACCCGCACCACCGATTTACGCACCCGCCCACCCACCTCTACCCACCCGCCGCGCCCGGCCCCTCGCGGACTCCCGCCGGGAAACGGTGAGGCCCGGCACCCCCGAAGGGGTACCGGGCCTCACCGTTTGGCGTTGCTTACAGACCGACGGCCTTGCGCAGGGCCTCCACGCGGTCCGTGCGCTCCCACGTGAAGTCGGGCAGCTCGCGGCCGAAGTGGCCGTAGGCGGCCGTCTGGGAGTAGATCGGGCGCAGCAGGTCGAGGTCGCGGATGATGGCCGCCGGGCGGAGGTCGAAGACCTCGGCGATGGCGGTCTCGATCTTCTCGGCGTCGACCTTGGCGGTGCCGAAGGTCTCGACGAAGAGACCGACCGGCTCGGCCTTGCCGATGGCGTAGGCGACCTGGACCTCGCAGCGGGAGGCGAGGCCCGCGGCGACGACGTTCTTGGCGACCCAGCGCATGGCGTAGGCGGCGGAGCGGTCGACCTTGGACGGGTCCTTGCCCGAGAAGGCGCCGCCGCCGTGGCGGGCCATGCCGCCGTACGTGTCGATGATGATCTTGCGACCGGTGAGGCCGGCGTCGCCCATCGGGCCGCCGATCTCGAAGCGGCCGGTCGGGTTCACCAGGAGACGGTAGCCCTCGGTCTCCAGCTTGATGCCGTCGTCGAGGAGGGCCTTGAGCTCCGGCTCGACCACGAACTCGCGGATGTCGGGGGCGAGGAGGGAGTCGAGGTCGATGTCCGACGCGTGCTGCGAGGAGACGACGACCGTGTCCAGACGGACCGCCTTGTCGCCGTCGTACTCGATGGTGACCTGGGTCTTGCCGTCGGGACGGAGGTAGGGGATCGTCCCGTTCTTGCGGACCTCGGAGAGGCGGCGCGACAGGCGGTGCGCGAGGTGGATCGGGAGCGGCATCAGCTCCGGGGTCTCGTCCGTCGCGTACCCGAACATCAGGCCCTGGTCGCCCGCGCCCTGCTTGTCGAGTTCGTCCTCGTCGCCCTCGACCCGGTTCTCGTACGCCGTGTCGACACCCTGCGCGATGTCGGGCGACTGCGAGCCGATCGACACCGAGACACCACAGGAAGCTCCGTCGAAGCCCTTCTTCGACGAGTCGTAACCGATCTCCAGGATCTTGTCGCGGACCAGCTGGGCGATCGGCGCGTACGCCTTGGTCGTGACCTCGCCGGCCACGTGCACCAGGCCGGTCGTGATCAGCGTCTCCACGGCGACCCGGGACGTCGGGTCCTCGCGCAGAAGTGCATCGAGAATGGTGTCGCTGATCTGGTCAGCGATCTTGTCGGGGTGACCCTCGGTCACGGACTCCGAGGTGAACAGGCGACGGGACACAACGCTCCCTGTGGTTGCAGCGGCTGCTGGCTGATCATTGGTGGACGGGACGAGAGCTGCGCTCGGCGTCGTCCGAGAACAGTTTATCGGTCGCACTCACCCACAGGCCCCCCTGTCTCGCTTCTCGGAAGCCCTGTGACCTGCGGCACGGGCATTCTGCGCCATGACGATCGTTCTCCACCAGGGTCCCCACGGGCGATTTCACGCTGATGGACGCGGCGGCTGGGGTTAATGAGACAGTCACACCAGGCGGCGTACCACCAGGTCCCACACCATCTCGGCCAAAGCCTCCTTGGGTCCGTACGGCACCGGGGTCTCACTGCCGTCGGCCCCCAGCACCACGGCCTCGTTCTCCTCGGCACCGAAGGTCTTGCGCTCCCCCACCTCGTTCACGACGAGAAGATCGCACCCCTTGCGCGCCAGCTTCGTACGACCGTTGGCGAGGACGTCGTCCGTCTCGGCGGCGAAACCGACGACCACCTGCCCGGGGCGGGGACGCTCCGCCGAGATCTCCGCGAGGATGTCCGGATTGCGAACCAGAACGATCGGCTCCGGTTCCTGGTCGTCCTTCTTCTTGATCTTTCCGGCCGCGTAGGCGGCCGGGCGGAAGTCCGCCACCGCAGCGGCCATCACCACGGCGTCGGCGTCCGAGGCCGCCTTGAGGACCGCCTCGCGCAGCTGTACGGCCGTCCCGACCGGCACCACGTCCACGCCCGCCGGGTCCGGCAGTCCGGTGTTCGCGGCGATCAGCGTGACCCGGGCGCCCCGCGCGGCCGCCGTGCGCGCCAGGGCGTACCCCTGCTTGCCGGAGGAGCGGTTGCCGAGGAAGCGGACGGGGTCGAGGGGCTCTCGGGTACCGCCGGCGCTGACGACGACGTGGCGGCCGGTCAGATCGGGCTCGGTCGCGCCGCGGGCGAGCACCCGGCGGCAGACGTCGAAGATCTCCACGGGCTCGGGCAGCCGCCCCTTGCCGGTGTCGACTCCGGTCAGGCGCCCCACGGCGGGCTCGATGACGACGGCGCCGCGGCGGCGCAGCGTCGCCACGTTCTCCTGGGTGGCGGGGTGCTCCCACATCTCGGTGTGCATGGCGGGCGCGAAGACGACCGGGCAGCGGGCGGTGAGCAGGGTGTTGGTGAGGAGGTCGTCGGCCAGGCCGTGGGCGGCCTTGGCGAGCATGTCGGCCGTCGCGGGGGCCACCACCACCAGGTCCGCGTGCTGTCCGATGCGGACGTGCGGGACCTCGTGGACGTCCGACCAGACCTCGGTGGAGACGGGGTGGCCGGAGAGCGCGGACCAGGTGGCGGCGCCGACGAAGTGCAGCGCGGAGGCGGTGGGGACGACGCGCACGTCGTGGCCCGACTCCGTCAGCCTGCGCAGCAGCTCACAGGCCTTGTACGCGGCGATGCCACCGCTGACCCCCAGCACGACCTTGGGCTTGTCCACCGTCTCTCCCCGAGCTCGGAAACGTACGACTCCATGACACACCACAGGCCCGGCGGTCGCGCCGCCGGGCCTGGGATGAGCGATTGAACGACTACTGCGCGGGGCCCTCGACGGCCTCGGACGTCAGCAGACCCGCGTTGATCTCGCGCAGGGCGATCGACAGCGGCTTCTCGTGGACGTGGGTGTCGACGAGCGGACCGACGTACTCGAGGAGGCCCTCGCCGAGCTGTGAGTAGTACGCGTTGATCTGACGGGCGCGCTTGGCCGCGTAGATCACGAGGCTGTACTTCGAGTCGGTGGCCTCGAGGAGCTCGTCGATCGGAGGGTTGATGATGCCCTCGGGAGCGGTAATGGAAGAGGACACGCTCTGCCTTCCGAAAGGTGGAAATGACCTAAAAGTGACCTGAAAGATCAAACAACTTCTACCAAGGCTAGCAGCTCACGCGCCACGTCCTCGACGGAGGTGTTGACCAGGGTGACGTCGAACTCCGGCTCGGCCGCCAGTTCGATCTTGGCCGCCTCCAGGCGTCGCTCGATCACCTCGGGCGGTTCGGTGCCCCGTCCGGTGAGCCTGCGCACCAGCTCGTCCCAGGAGGGCGGAGCCAGGAACACGAGCAGGGCCTCCGACATGGACTCGCGGACCTGCCGTGCACCCTGGAGGTCGATCTCCAGGAGGACGGGCACACCCGACTCCAGGTGCTCCAGGACGGCGGCACGCGGCGTCCCGTAGCGGTTGCCGGCGAATTCGGCCCACTCCAGCAGCTCGCCGTTGGCGATCAGCTTGTCCATCTCCTCGTCGGAGACGAAGAAGTAGTGGACTCCATGCTTCTCACCGGGGCGCGGCTTGCGGGTCGTCGCCGACACCGAGAGCCAGACCTCGGGGTGTTCCTTGCGCATATGGGCGACGACCGTGCTCTTGCCGACCCCAGAGGGGCCGGAGAGCACGGTCAGCCGCGGTCGTTCACTCATGCAGCGATTATTCCAGCAATCCCGGTATGCCCAGGACTCAGGCGCCGGAGCCGCCGAACTCACGCTCCAGAGAAGCGATCTGGTTCGAGCCGAGGCCGCGTACGCGGCGACTCTCGGAGATACCGAGTCGCTCCATGATCTGCTTGGCGCGGACCTTGCCCACGCCCGGCAGGGACTCCAGGAGAGCGGAGACCTTCATCTTGCCGATGACGTCGTTCTCCTGGCCCTGCTTGATGACCTCGTGAAGGGAGGCGCCGGAGTGCTTGAGTCGATTCTTGACCTCGGCCCGCTCCCGGCGAGCCGCGGCGGCCTTTTCGAGCGCGGCTGCGCGCTGTTCAGGGGTAAGGGGCGGAAGAGCCACGCCTACGTCACCTCGGATGTCGAACTGTCGGATACGGACCGGTGAGGAACCTAGTCGCCCCACACCTGGGGAGCTACGAGCAACACGCTTGCCCGTTCTCCCCCGCACTGCCTTGAAAGCGTGGGAGGTGGCCCCACTCGACGGAGACTAGCGGGCAAGTGCGCCAGAGTCAGCGAGAACAGCGGAAAAGTCCTGGTCAGCCTCCCCGGAGCCGGACATTTACGACATACTGCCCCGGATTTGAGGATGTATTCAGACTCGCGGCGCTCCGAACGCACTCGTCGGAGGACTCCCGAACGGCTGTCGGAGGACTCAGGCGGCCGTCACAGCGGCTCTGATCTCCTCCGCGAAGCGCTCGGCGGACGCACGCAGCGCGACCACGTCGGGACCGTGACGAAGAACACCCCGGCTCACGTTCGGCACGACATTGCGCACCGCCGCCCCGAAGACGCCCGCCAGATCGGTCGCCGTGGCTCCCTGGGCGCCGATGCCGGGCGCCAGGAGCGGTCCGTTGATGTCCAGGTCGTAGGAGGAGAGATCGCCCAGCGTGGCGCCGACGACCGCGCCGAAGGACCCCAGGGGCGTCTCTCCCGCGTTCTCGGCGGCGAGGTGGGCCAGCATGGTCGCTCCGACGTTGCGGCCGTCCCCGCGGACCGCGTGCTGCACCTCGCCACCCTCCGGGTTCGAGGTGAGCGCGAGGACGAAGAGCCCCGCCCCGCTCTCGCGCGCCAGGTCCACCGCGGGCTTCAGCGAGCCGTAGCCCAGGTACGGGGACACGGTCAGCGCGTCCGAGAAGAGCGGCGCGTCCTTGCGCAGGAAGGTCTCCGCGTACGCGGCCATGGTCGAGCCGATGTCGCCGCGCTTGGCGTCCATCACGACCAGCGCCCCGGCCGCCCGCGCCTCCTCGACCGACTTCTCCAGGACGGCGATGCCCCGCGAGCCGAACCGCTCGAAGAACGCGCTCTGCGGCTTGAGGACCGCGACCCGCTCGGCCAGCGCCTCGACGACGGTGCGGCTGAACCGCTCCAGGCCCGCGATGTCGTCGTTCAGGCCCCAGTCGGTGAGCAGCGAGGCGTGCGGGTCGATGCCGACGCACAGCGGGCCGCGCTCGTCCATGGCACGGCGAAGACGTGCGCCAAAGGGTTCCAGGCTCATGCGGACTTCCTCACGTCGGCGCCGACCGCGTCGGCGAGGGTGGCGTACGGGCTGGTACGGAGGCGGCCGGCGAGCCCCTTGTGGATCGCCCGGCCCCAGAAGGGGCCCTCGTAGATGAACGCGCTGTACCCCTGGACCAGCGTGGCGCCGGCCAGGATGCGCTGCCAGGCGTCCTCGGCGTTCTCGACGCCGCCGACGCCCACCAGGGTGATCCGGTCGCCCACGCGCGCGTAGAGGCGGCGCAGCACCTCCAGGGAGCGTGCCTTCAGCGGCGCGCCCGAGAGTCCGCCGGTCTCCTCGACGAGCGAGGGTTCGGACTTCAGACCGAGTCCATCGCGGGCGATCGTGGTGTTCGTGGCGATGATCCCGTCCAGGCCGAGCTCGACGGCGAGGTCGGCGACCGCGTCGACGTCCTCGTCGGCGAGGTCGGGCGCGATCTTGACGAGCAGCGGCACACGCCGGTCGGTGACCGCGCGGTCGGCGGCCTCGCGGACGGCGCTCAGCAGCGGCCGCAGTGCCTCGGTGGCCTGGAGGTTGCGCAGGCCGGGCGTGTTCGGCGAGCTCACGTTCACCACGAGGTAGTCCGCGTGCCGGGCGAGCCGCTCGGTCGACTTCACGTAGTCGCCGACGGCCTCCTCCTCGGGGACGACCTTGGTCTTGCCGATGTTGACGCCCACGACGGTCCTGAAGACGGGCGTACGGGCCCCCAGGCGCTCGCTGACGGCCGCGGAGCCCTCGTTGTTGAACCCCATGCGGTTGATCAGCGCCCGGTCCGCCACGAGGCGGAACAGCCGCTTCTTGGGGTTGCCCGGCTGCGGCTCCCCCGTGACCGTGCCGATCTCGATGTGGTCGAAGCCGAGCATCGACATCCCGTCGATCGCGACGGCGTTCTTGTCGAAGCCCGCCGCGAGCCCGAAGGGACCGTGCATCCGCAGGCCGAACGCCTCGGTCCGCAGCTCCTTGTGGCGCGGCGCGAGCGCGGCGGCGACGAACGTACGCAAAACGGGGATACGGGCGACGAGCCGGATCCAGCGGAAGGCGAGGTGGTGGGCCTGCTCGGGGTCCATCCGCTTGAAGACCAGCCGGAAGAAAAGCTTGTACATGTCTCAGTGTCCTCTTGAAGCCTCATGAAGAGGGGGACACCGTTTCCGGTGTCCCCCTCAGGGCTGCTAGT
Organism: Streptomyces diastatochromogenes; assembly: GCA_001550305.1. Classification (GTDB taxonomy): domain Bacteria; phylum Actinomycetota; class Actinomycetes; order Streptomycetales; family Streptomycetaceae; genus Streptomyces; species Streptomyces mirabilis_D. The sequence goes on along the minus strand of LRTP01001236.1, from coordinate 8,858 downwards.
CGCGGGCCGCTGTCAGATGTTCGGCGTGTTCCTGGAGTGAGCGCACGCCCACGTCGCCGTGGTTGAGCGCGTCGATGCCCTGGACGGCGGCGGCGAGTGCCTGGACGGTCGTCAGGCACGGCACGGAGCGTGCCACCGCGGCCGTACGGATCTCGTAGCCGTCGAGGCGGCCACCGGTGCCGTACGGCGTGTTGACGATGAGGTCGACCTCGCCGTCGTGGATCAGCTGGACGATGGTCCGCTCACCGTTCGGTCCTGTGCCCTCGGACTGCTTGCGCACGACCGTCGCGTTGATGCCGTTGCGCTTGAGCACCTCGGCCGTGCCGGAGGTGGCCAGCAGCTCGAAGCCGTGCGCGACCAGCTCGCGCGCCGGGAAGATCATCGAGCGCTTGTCGCGGTTGGCGACCGAGATGAAGGCGCGGCCCTTGGTCGGCAGCGGACCGTAGGCGCCCGCCTGGGACTTGGCGTACGCCGTGCCGAAGACGGAGTCGATGCCCATGACCTCACCGGTGGAGCGCATCTCCGGGCCGAGGACGGTGTCGACGCCGCGTCCGTGGATGTCGCGGAAGCGCGACCACGGCATGACGGCCTCCTTGACGGAGATCGGCGCGTCGAGCGGCAGCTCGCCGCCGTCACCGTGCGCGGGGAGCAGCCCCTCCGCCCGCAGCTCGGCGACGGTCGCGCCCAGCGAGATCCGGGCGGCGGCCTTCGCCAGCGGCACCGCGGTCGCCTTCGAGGTGAAGGGGACCGTGCGCGAGGCTCGCGGATTGGCTTCGAGGACGTACAGGATGTCGCCCGCCATCGCGAACTGGATGTTGATCAGGCCACGGACCCCGACACCCTTCGCGATGGCCTCCGTGGAGGCCCGCAGCCGCTTGATGTCGAAGCCGCCCAGCGTGATCGGCGGCAGCGCGCACGCCGAGTCGCCGGAGTGGATGCCGGCCTCCTCGATGTGCTCCATCACGCCGCCGAGGTACAGCTCCTCGCCGTCGTACAGCGCGTCCACGTCGATCTCGATCGCGTCGTCGAGGAAGCGGTCGACGAGGACCGGCCGGGAGGGGCTGATCTCGGTCGACTCGGCGATGTACGACGACAGCCGGGTCTCGTCGTACACGATCTCCATGCCGCGCCCGCCGAGGACGTACGACGGCCGTACGAGGACCGGGTAGCCGATCTCGTCCGCAATGGCCTTGGCCTCGGCGAAGGTGGTGGCGGTGCCGTGCTTGGGGGCCGGGAGACCGGCCTCCGCGAGGACGCGTCCGAAGGCGCCGCGGTCCTCGGCGGCGTGGATCGCCTCGGGGGAGGTACCGACGACCGGCACGCCGTTGTCCTTGAGGGCCTGGGCCAGGCCCAGCGGGGTCTGGCCGCCGAGCTGGACGATCACACCGGCGATCGGGCCGGCCAGCGACTCCGCGTGGACGATCTCCAGCACGTCCTCGAGCGTCAGCGGCTCGAAGTACAGACGGTCGGAGGTGTCGTAGTCCGTGGAGACGGTCTCGGGGTTGCAGTTGACCATCACGGTCTCGTAGCCCGCGTCGCTGAGCGCGAAGGAGGCGTGGACGCAGGAGTAGTCGAACTCGATGCCCTGGCCGATGCGGTTCGGACCGGAACCCAGGATGATCACCGCGGGCTTCTCGCGCGGCGCGACCTCCGTCTCCTCGTCGTACGAGGAGTAGAAGTACGGCGTCTTCGCCGCGAACTCGGCGGCGCAGGTGTCGACCGTCTTGTACACCGGGCGCACACCCAGCGCGTGCCGCACCTCGCGCACCACGTCCTCGCGCAGCCCGCGGATCTCGGCGATCTGGGCGTCGGAGAAGCCGTGCCGCTTGGCCTCGGCGAGCAGCTCGGGGTCGAGCTTGTCGGCGGCGCCCAGCTCGTCCGCGATCTCCTTGATCAGGAAGAGCTGGTCGACAAACCACGGATCGATCTTCGTCGACTCGAAGACCTCCTCGGGCGTGGCGCCCGCGCGGATGGCCTGCATGACGGAGTTGATCCGGCCGTCGGTGGGCCGCACGGACTCTTCCAGGAGAAGAGCCTTGTCACCGGGCTCGCCGACGAACGTGAACTGGCTGCCCTTCTTCTCCAGCGACCGCAGCGCCTTCTGCAGCGCCTCGGTGAAGTTGCGGCCGATCGCCATGGCCTCGCCGACCGACTTCATGGTGGTCGTCAGAGTGGAGTCGGCGGACGGGAACTTCTCGAAGGCGAAGCGCGGGGCCTTCACCACCACGTAGTCGAGCGTCGGCTCGAAGGACGCCGGGGTCTTCTCGGTGATGTCGTTCGGGATCTCGTCGAGCGTGTAGCCGACGGCGAGCTTCGCGGCGATCTTGGCGATCGGGAAGCCGGTGGCCTTGGAGGCGAGCGCCGAGGACCGCGAGACGCGCGGGTTCATCTCGATGACGATGATGCGGCCGTCGACGGGGTTGACCGCGAACTGGATGTTGCAGCCGCCGGTGTCGACGCCGACCTCACGGATGATCGCGATGCCGATGTCGCGCAGTCGCTGGTACTCGCGGTCGGTCAGCGTCATCGCCGGCGCGACGGTGATGGAGTCACCGGTGTGGACGCCCATCGGGTCGAAGTTCTCGATGGAGCAGACGACCACGACGTTGTCGTTCTTGTCGCGCATCAGCTCCAGCTCGTACTCCTTCCAGCCGAGGATGGACTCCTCCAGGAGCACCTCGGTGGTCGGGGAGAGCGTGAGACCCTGACCGGCGATCCGGCGCAGCTCCTCCTCGTCGTGGGCGAAGCCGGAGCCGGCGCCGCCCATGGTGAAGGAGGGCCGGACGACTACGGGGTAGCCGCCGAGCGTCTCGACGCCCGCGAGCACGTCGTCCATGGAGTGGCAGATCACGGACCGGGCGGACTCGCCGTGCCCGATCTTCGCGCGGACGGCCTCGACGACGCCCTTGAAGAGGTCGCGGTCCTCGCCCTTGTTGATCGCCTCGACGTTGGCGCCGATCAGCTCGACGCCGTACTTCTCCAGCACACCCTGCTCATGCATGGAGATCGCGGTGTTGAGGGCCGTCTGGCCGCCGAGCGTCGGCAGCAGGACGTCCGGGCGCTCCTTGGCGATGATCTTCTCGACGAACTCGGGGGTGATCGGCTCGACGTAGGTGGCGTCGGCGATCTCCGGGTCCGTCATGATCGTCGCCGGGTTGGAGTTGACCAGGATGACCCTCAGGCCCTCGGCGCGCAGGATGCGGCACGCCTGGGTGCCGGAGTAGTCGAACTCGGCGGCCTGGCCGATGACGATCGGGCCGGAGCCGATGACCAGGACGGACTGGATATCGGTGCGCTTAGGCACGCTGGCCCTCCATCAGGGAAACGAAGCGGTCGAACAGGTAGGCGGCGTCGTGCGGGCCGGCTGCCGCTTCGGGGTGGTACTGGACGCTGAAGGCCGGCTGGTCGAGAAGGTGGAGCCCCTCGACGACCTGGTCGTTCAGGCAGACGTGGGAGACCTCGGCGCGGCCGTAGGGGGTCTCGGAGACCTTGTCGAGCGGCGCGTCGACGGCGAAGCCGTGGTTGTGCGCGGTGACCTCGACCTTGCCGGTCGTACGGTCCTGGACCGGCTGGTTGATGCCGCGGTGGCCGTACTTCAGCTTGTACGTGCCGAAGCCGAGGGCGCGGCCGAGGATCTGGTTGCCGAAGCAGATGCCGAAGAGCGGGGTCCTGCGGGCGAGGACCTCCCGCATGACGGCGACGGGACCGTCGGCGGTGGCCGGGTCACCGGGGCCGTTGGAGAAGAAGACCCCGTCGGGGTTCACGGCGTACACGTCCTCGGCCGTGGCCGTGGCGGGCAGCACGTGCACCTCGATGCCGCGCTCGGCCATGCGGTGCGGGGTCATGCCCTTGATGCCCAGGTCGACGGCGGCGACGGTGAACTTCTTCTCGCCGATGGCGGGGACGACGTACGTCTCCTTGGTGGCGACCTCGGCGGCGAGGTTCGCGCCCTTCATCTCGGGCGCCTGGCGCACCTCGGCGAGCATGGTGCCCTCGTCGGGCAGCGCGTTGCCGGAGAAGATGCCGACGCGCATGGCGCCGCGCTCACGCAGGTGACGGGTGAGGGCGCGGGTGTCGACACCGCTGATGCCGACGACGCCCTGGCTGCGCAGTTCCTCGTCCAGCGAGCGCCGGGCGCGCCAGTTGGAGGGCACGCGCGCGGGGTCGCGGACGACGTAGCCGGCGACCCAGATCCGCTTCGACTCGGGGTCCTCGTCGTTGACGCCGGTGTTGCCGACGTGCGGGGCGGTCATGACGACGACCTGGCGGTGGTACGACGGGTCGGTGAGGGTCTCCTGGTAGCCGGTCATCCCGGTGGAGAACACGGCCTCGCCGAAGGTCACCCCCACGGCCCCGTAGGCGCGGCCACGGAAGGTCCGGCCGTCCTCCAGGACGAGTACGGCGGGAGCTGCCTTGTGCCTCTGCGAGGCGGCTCCCTGGATGGAGGTCGTCATCGTGCGCCTTCCGTCTTGGTGCTCTTGTTGATCATGTTGTTCAGGGTGTCGACCCACTCGATGTGCTCGGCCGCGCGGTCCGAGCGGAACCCGGAGTCGATCAGCTTGTCGCCGTGCGCCCAGGTGACGACGAGCAGACCGCCCTCGCTGAGGACCTTCCCGGCGATGCCCTTGCCGAGCAGGGCCTCGCGCAGCGCCTCGGCCGGGATGAAGAAGTCGGTGGCGCCGGGGCGTACGACGTCCAGTCCCGCGTCCGTCAGCGTGAGCTCGACCCGGCTTCGGGTGCCCAGGCCGTGCGCCACGATGCGGTCCAGCCACTGCCCGGCGGTGGTGGAGCCGTGGTAGCGGCCACTCATGCTCAGTTTCACCGGGCCGGGGTCTTCCGGCATTCCGGGCAGCGGCGGCTTGCCGCCTCCGTTGAGGGTGGTGGCGGGCGACGGGCGGGCGGGCAGCTCCGGCAGGTCACTCTGAAGGGTGCCGCGCCACTTCCAGCCCTCGCGCATCAGCCAGTAGACGAGGGCGACGAACAGGACGAGGCCGACGAGCCAGCCGATCCGGGCGCCCCAGTCGGTCACTTCGGCGGACTTCTGTTCGGCAGCCATGGAGGCGGCCATCGGGATGAGAGGTGTCACGCGAGCTTCCCGTCGACGAGGGTGGCCTTGCCCCGCAGCCAGGTGTGCGTGACCCGGCCCGGCAGCTCACGGCCCTCGTAGGGGGTGTTGCGGCTGCGCGAGGCGAAGCCCGCGGGGTCCACGGCCCCACGGTATGCCGTGTCGACGAGCGTGAGGTTGGCGGGCTCACCTGCCGAGACGGGACGGCCGTGGCCCGCGGCCCGCCCGATCCTGGCGGGCTTGAAGGACATGCGGTCGGCGACGCCGGCCCAGTCCAGCAGCCCGGTCTCCACCATCGTCTGCTGGACGACGGAGAGCGCGGTCTCGAGCCCCACCATGCCCATGGCGGCGGCGGCCCACTCGCAGTCCTTGTCCTCGTGCGGGTGCGGCGCGTGGTCGGTGGCGACGATGTCGATCGTGCCGTCGGCGAGCGCCTCGCGCAGCGCCGTCACGTCGCGCTCGGTGCGCAGCGGCGGGTTGACCTTGTAGACCGGGTCGTACGTGCGGACCAGCTCGTCGGTGAGGAGGAGGTGGTGCGGGGTGACCTCGGCGGTGACGTCGATGCCGCGGGACTTGGCCCAGCGCACGATCTCGACGCTGCCGGCGGTCGACAGGTGGCAGATGTGGACGCGTGAGCCGACGTGCTCGGCGAGCAGGACATCCCGGGCGATGATCGATTCTTCGGCCACCGCGGGCCAGCCCCCGAGCCCCAGCTCGGCGGAGACGACGCCCTCGTTCATCTGGGCGCCCTCGGTGAGGCGGGGCTCCTGCGCGTGCTGCGCGACCACACCGCCGAAGGCCTTCACGTACTCCAGGGCCCGGCGCATGATCACCGCGTCGTCCACGCACTTGCCGTCGTCCGAGAAGACCGTGACGCCGGCCGCGGACTCGTGCATCGCGCCCAGCTCGGCGAGCTTCTTGCCCTCCAGGCCGACCGTGACGGCGCCGATGGGCTGCACGTCGCAGTAGCCGTGCTCCTGGCCGAGCCGGTAGACCTGCTCGACCACACCGGCGGTGTCGGCGACCGGGAAGGTGTTGGCCATGGCGAACACGGCGGTGTAGCCGCCGCTCGCCGCCGCCCGCGTACCGGTCAGGACCGTCTCGGAGTCCTCACGACCGGGCTCCCGCAGATGGGTGTGCAGGTCGACGAGGCCCGGCAGGAGGACCTTGCCGTCGGCCTCGACGACCTCGGCGCCCTCGTCCGGGAGACCGGTGCCCACCGCCGCGATCACGGCGCCGTCGATCAGTACGTCCTGCGGCTCGCCCCCGAGCACCTTCGCACCACGGATCAGGATCTTGCTCATGTTCTTACTTCTCCTCGGTACGGGTGTGGGTGACGGCGGGCTCGTTGCCGCCCAGGAGCAGGTAGAGCACGGCCATGCGGATCGAGACGCCGTTCGCGACCTGCTCGACGACGGTGCAGCGGTCGGAGTCGGCGACCTCGGCGGTGATCTCCATGCCGCGGACCATCGGGCCGGGGTGCATCACGATGGCGTGCTCGGGCATCTTCGCCATGCGGTCGCCGTCGAGGCCGTAGCGCCGCGAGTACTCGCGCTCGGTCGGGAAGAACGCCGCGTTCATCCGCTCGCGCTGGACGCGGAGCATCATCACCGCGTCGGACTTGGAGAGGGTGCTGTCGAGGTCGTAGGAGATCTCGCAGGGCCAGGACTCCACGCCGACCGGCACCAGGGTGGGCGGGGCGACGAGGGTGACCTCGGCGCCGAGGGTGTGCAGCAGGTCGACGTTGGAGCGGGCGACCCGGCTGTGCAGGACGTCGCCGACGATCGTGATGCGCTTGCCGGACAGGTCCTGGCCGATCCCGGCGTCGCGGCCGACCAGGCGGCGACGCATGGTGAAGGCGTCGAGCAGGGCCTGCGTGGGGTGCTGGTGGGTGCCGTCACCCGCGTTGATGACGGCGGCGTCGATCCAGCCGGAGGTGGCGAGCCGGTACGGGGCTCCGGAGGCGCCGTGCCGGATGACGACGGCGTCGACGCCCATGGCTTCGAGGGTCTGGGCGGTGTCCTTCAGGGACTCCCCCTTGGACACCGAGGACCCCTTGGCGGTGAAGTTGATGACGTCCGCGGAAAGGCGCTTCTCGGCGGCCTCGAAGGAGATCCGGGTACGGGTCGAGTCCTCGAAGAAGAGGTTGACTACGGTGCGGCCGCGCAGGGTCGGCAGCTTTTTGATCGGCCGGTCGGCGACCCGGGCCATCTCCTCGGCGGTGTCGAGGATCAGGACGGCGTCGTCGCGGGTGAGGTCGGCGGCCGAGATGAGATGACGCTGCATCTGTCAGGCTCCGTAAGGCAGTTCAGGAGAATTCGGGCAGGCGGGCGCGCGAGGAGCGCACTCGGGGGCGTACGGCGGTGACGTACTCCGGAGTGCTACTGCTGTGCGTCCGGGGAGGTCCGCTTCGCACCGAGCAGCACGGTGTCGCGACCGTCCTCCTCGGCGAGCTGGACCTTGACCGTCTCCCGCAACGACGTGGGGAGGTTCTTGCCGACGTAGTCGGCGCGGATGGGCAGTTCGCGGTGGCCGCGGTCGACGAGGACCGCGAGCTGCACGGCGCGCGGCCGGCCGATGTCGTTCAGCGCGTCGAGCGCGGCGCGGATGGTGCGGCCGGAGAAGAGCACGTCGTCGACGAGGACGACCAGGCGGCCGTCGATGCCGTCACCGGGGATCTCCGTGCGGGCCAGCGCACGCGGCGGGTGCATGCGCAGGTCGTCGCGGTACATGGTGATGTCGAGCGAGCCGACCGGGATCTTGCGATCGGTGATCTCTTCGAGCTTGTCGGCCAGTCTGCGGGCCAGGAAGACGCCCCGGGTCGGAATGCCGAGGAGCACCACGTCGTCGGCACCCTTGGCGCGTTCGACGATCTCGTGGGCGATGCGGGTCAGCACCCGCGCGATGTCGGGGGCTTCCAGAACGGGCCGCGCATCGGCTTCGTACTGCTGTTTGTCCTGCTCGGTGTCCATACGAAACGGACCTCCTTCTCCGCCTCACGGGACGGATCATTAAAGGACGTCGGATTTGCGCCATCCACGGTACCAGCCCGGCAACGCGCCTGATCACCACCCCGTGGGCCACCGCCGGTGACTCCCGCGCGAAGGTCGGTCCGGACCATTCGGCTTGACGGGGGAGAGTAACGCTGCGTAACCTCACAGTGAGTCACCAGAGTCACCAGCCGCGCGGCGGAGCCGCACGTTGATACAGCGTCCGGGGAGCTATATGTCCAGCGAATACGCCAAACAGCTCGGGGCCAAGCTCCGGGCCATCCGCACCCAGCAGGGCCTTTCCCTCCACGGAGTCGAGGAGAAGTCACAGGGACGCTGGAAGGCGGTCGTGGTCGGGTCGTACGAGCGCGGCGACCGCGCCGTCACCGTGCAGCGCCTCGCCGAACTGGCGGATTTCTACGGGGTTCCCGTGCAGGAGCTGCTGCCCGGCACCACTCCTGGCGGAGCCGCCGAGCCGCCGCCGAAGCTCGTCCTCGACCTGGAGCGGCTGGCCCACGTGCCGGCCGAGAAGGCGGGTCCGCTGCAGCGCTACGCCGCGACGATCCAGTCCCAGCGCGGTGACTACAACGGCAAGGTGCTGTCGATCCGCCAGGACGACCTGCGCACCCTCGCCGTCATCTACGACCAGTCGCCCTCGGTCCTCACCGAGCAGCTGATCAGCTGGGGCGTGCTGGACGCGGATGCGCGCCGCGCCGTCGCCCACGACGAGGGCTGATCCCTTCGGGGAGTTCAGCAGAAACGTGCCGCCGGGGTGGCCGGAACCATGTGTTCCGGCCACCCCG
>LRTP01001235.1 GCA_001550305.1 Streptomyces diastatochromogenes | reverse complement strand
CCGCAGCGGACGTGCTGCGGGCCCTCCGGCGTTTTCGTACGTCGTCTACGGGCGCGTACGGACCATCGGCGCCGTACGCGCTAGGTCCTGTCGTCGAATTCCCGTCGTCCGCCCGGAGGGCGGGCCCTGCGGCGAGAGTGGTGCATGGCGTCGCGGGGCGGACGGGAATTCGACGACAGGGCCTAGGCCTCGTCGCGGCGCAGCGACGGCTTCAGGTCCTTCAGACGGCCCAGCAGGCCGTTCACGAACGAGGGCGACTCGTCCGTGGAGAACTCCTTCGCCAACTGCACCGCCTCGTCGAGGACCACGGCGTCGGGGGTCCCGTCGACCCAGATCAGCTCGTAGGCGCCGAGGCGCAGGATGTTGCGGTCGACGACCGGCATCCTGTCCAGCGTCCAGTCGACGGCGTAGGTCGCGATGAGCTCGTCGATCCGCTTCGCCTTGGTGGCGTAGCCCTCGACCAGCTCCATCGTGTACTCGCTGACCGGGGGCTGCCGGGTGTCGGCCCGGGAATGCCGGATCCAGTCCGCGAGGACCGTCAGGACGTCCACGCCGCGCTGGTCGCCCTCGAAGAGGATCTGGAAGGCGCGCTTGCGGGCCGTGTTGCGGGCAGCCACGGTTAGCTGTTCACCCGGCCGAGGTAGTCGCTCGTGCGGGTGTCGACCTTGATCTTCTCACCGGTGGTGATGAAGAGCGGGACCTGGATCTGGTGACCGGTCTCCAGGGTGGCGGGCTTGGTGCCGCCGGTGGAGCGGTCGCCCTGGACACCCGGCTCGGTCTCCTGGATGACGAGCTCGACGGCGGCCGGCAGCTCGACGAAGAGCACCTCGCCCTCGTGCTGCGCCACGGTGGCGGTGAAGCCCTCGATCAGGAAGTTGGCGGCGTCGCCGACGGACTTGCGGTCGACCATCAGCTGGTCGTACGTGTCCATGTCCATGAAGACGAAGTACTCGCCGTCCATGTACGAGAACTGCATGTCGCGCTTGTCGATCGTGGCCGTCTCGACCTTGACGCCGGCGTTGAACGTCTTGTCGACGACCTTGCCGGAGAGCACGTTCTTCAGCTTGGTGCGCACGAAGGCCGGGCCCTTGCCGGGCTTGACGTGCTGGAACTCGACGACGGACCAGAGCTGGCCTCCGTCGAGCTTGAGCACCAGGCCGTTCTTGAGGTCGTTCGTGGAAGCCACGGTTGCGGAATCTCCTGGACTGACGTGGACGACCCCGGGACACACGCGTAGCGATTGGCTACAGCGCGAGCAGTTCCTTGGTCGTGATGGTGAGTAGCTCGGGTCCGCCGTCCGCCTCGGGGCGTACGACGAGCGTGTCATCGATCCTGACACCGCCCCGGCCCGGGAGGTGGACCCCCGGTTCGACGGTGACCGGCACGCAAGTGTCCAGTTTACCCATGGCCGCGGGGGCCAGCTGCGGGTCCTCGTCGATTTCGAGCCCCACACCGTGCCCGGTCAGTGCGGGAAGGCCTTCCGTGTGGCCCGCGGAGTCGAGCACCTGGCGTGCGGCCCGGTCCACGTCACGGTAGGCGGCGCCGGGTACCAGCGCCTCGCGTCCGGCCCGCTGGGCGGCGAAGACGAGGTCGTACAACTCGATCTGCCAGTCGGCGGGCGAGGTGCCGATCACAAAGGTACGGCCGATTTCACAGCGGTAGCCGCGGTAGGTCGCGCCGAGGCATACGGAAAGGAAATCTCCTTCCTCGACGCGCCGGTCGGTGGGCCGGTGCCCGCGCCGCCCGGAGTTCGGGCCGGTGCCGACGGAGGTCGCGAAGGCGGGGCCGTCGGCACCGTGGTCGACGAGCCGGCGCTCCAGCTCCAGCGCGAGGTGCCGCTCGGTGCGGCCGACGAGGATCGATTCGAGGAGCTCCCCGAGCGCCTGGTCGGCGATCTCGGCGCCGATCCGCAGACAGGAGATCTCCTCCTCGTCCTTGATCACCCGCAGCTGCTCCACTGCACCGCCCAGGTCGGCGAGGCGCAGCCCGGGTGCCACCGAGCCGATGGCCCGGTGCCGGGTCACGGTGAGGTGGTGCTCCTCGACCGCCAGGGAGTCTGCGCCCTGGGCGATGGCTGCGTCGGCGGCGGCGACCGCCGCGTCGCCCCCGGCGCGCGGCAGCACCTGCACGCGCAGCGCCTCGTCGGGACGCCCCTCGTCGGCCTCACCGCTCGGCGGAGCGCCGCAGAACAGCAGGTCCTCACTGCTGCCCAGCAGGAGGACGGCGCCGCGCGGGGCCGCGCCCGCGAGATACCGCACGTTGGCCGGGCGGGTGACGAGCGCCGTCGCGCTGCCGCCCGCCGCGCAGCGCTCCCGAAGCCGCTCGCGTCGCGCCGCGTACACCTCTGACATAAATCGAGCCTACGAGCGTCGACGCGATGTCGCCGTTCCAGCGGGGCCGGATGGGCGGTAGGCGGTCGACGGTGAGACGGAGGCAGCGCGGGCGGGGTCCAGGGGGCTGGTTCCGCGACTGCGATCAGCGGGCCCGACAGGCGGCGCGACCTGACTCGGGGGGCGCCGCCCCAGAGGGCCGGCACGTCGGAGGCACGTACCCGGGCGGTAGTCCTGGGGGCCGGCGGCCACGCTGCGCGG
>LRTP01001234.1 GCA_001550305.1 Streptomyces diastatochromogenes | reverse complement strand
AGGCCGACGCGCGCCGCGCCATGGCCGTCCGGACATCGGCGGGAGGCGACACCACGGACGCGGCACCCCCGACGGGGTCACCGACGACGCTGTGCCGCCGACCGCCCGGCGCTCCTCCACCGATGCCGTGCGGCCGATGGGCTACCGCCGGTGCCTCGGGGCTACCACTGCGGTGGGCTCGCGATGGAGCGGGCCAGGACCTCGTCCAGGACGCGGGCCGTGGACGGGATGTCGAGCTGGGAGTTGTCGATGATGGGGAGCCCGGAGCCGTACCAGCCGGCCATCCGGCCGTGGATACGGGCGACTTCCTCGTCGGTCAGGCGGCGGTTTCCGGAGCGCTCGGCGTTGCGCTCCAGGACTATCTCCAGGCCCGGCAACAACACCACGGGCAGCAACCCCGGCCCGACGTGTCGCTTCCAGCCGCCGAGGCCGACGACCGGGCGGTCCGGGAAGACCGCGTCGTCGAGGATGCAGGAGATGCCGTTCGCCAGGAAGTTCCGCGCGGCGAAGCCGCAGGTGCGGCGGGCCAGGCGGTACTGCGCCTCCGAGTGGTCGTTCCACCCCGACTGCGGATCGGCGAAGCCCGAGCGCACCCATTCCCGTACGTCGTCGAGGCTGATGTGGGCGGTCGGCACCCGGCGGTGGTCCGCCCAGTACTTGGCGACGCTCGTCTTGCCCGCACCCGCGGGCCCGATGAGCAGCACGGCGAGGGTGGTCGCCGCGGGGTCGGGAGCGCCCGGGGCGCTGGGCATGGCGACCGGGCCGCCCGGGGGCAGCTGCAC
>LRTP01001233.1 GCA_001550305.1 Streptomyces diastatochromogenes | reverse complement strand
GGCCGCCCGGGTGTCCCGGGTGCTGTGCGGCCGGCGACCAGCCGTCGGCGGCGGGTCCTTGCCCCGGCTGGTGGGGCGGCGGCAGCGGAGCCCCCACTGCGTGCTGCATCCGGTGCCACTCCGTCTCGTGAATCTTTTCGCCCATTCGCTCGCGGCAGGCGATCGGCGCCGCGAGCGGAGCCTCCCGCTCTCCCCCACAGCCTGAAGGGTGCGGGAGGGACCCCCACCGAACGGTACCTTCCCCGGCCGTCGTTGTGTGAACGGCCGGGGAAGCTGGGGAGTGCCCCTGAACGGAGGGCAAACAGGGCCAAGTAGGGGCCCGTTGGGAGCTACTCCCCCACTTCGCCGTAGGCGGCGAGGAGCACCGCCGGGTCGGGGCCCTCCAGGACGGTCGGCTTGGCCAGCCCGTCGAGGACGATGAAGCGCAGCACGTTGCCGCGGGACTTCTTGTCGACCTTCATGTTCTCCAGCAGCTTGGGCCACTGGTCGTAGCGGTAGCTGAGCGGGAGGCCGACGGACTGCAGGATCGTGCGGTGGCGGTCGGCGGTCGCGTCGTCCAGCCGGCCCGCCAGTCGGCCGAGTTCGGCGGCGAAGTGCATGCCGACGGAGACGGCCGCGCCGTGCCGCCACTTGTAGCGCTCGTTCTTCTCGATGGCGTGCGCGAGGGTGTGGCCGTAGTTGAGGATCTCGCGGAGCCCCGACTCCTTGAGGTCGCCGGAGACGACCTCGGCCTTCACCTTGATGGAGCGCTCGATGAGCTCGGCGGTGTGCGGGCCCGCGGGCGTCCGTGCCGCCTCGGGGTCGGACTCGATGAGCTCGAGGATCACCGGGTCGGCGATGAAGCCGGCCTTGATGATCTCCGCGAGCCCGGAGACGAAGTCGTTGACCGGCAACGAGTCGAGCGAGGCCAGGTCGCAGAGCACGCCCGCGGGCGGGTGGAAGGAGCCGACGAGGTTCTTGCCCTCGGCGGTGTTGATGCCGGTCTTGCCGCCGACCGCCGCGTCCACCATGCCGAGCACGGTGGTGGGAACGGCGATCCACCGCACCCCGCGCAGCCAGGTCGCCGCGACGAACCCGGCGAGGTCGGTGGTGGCGCCGCCGCCCACGCCGACGATGACGTCGGTGCGGGTGAAGCCGGACTGGCCGAGCGCCTTCCAGCAGTAGGCGGCGACCTCCGCGGTCTTGGCCTCCTCCGCGTTGGGCACCTGGATGGCGACGGCCTCGAAGCCCTGTCCGGCCAGGTCGGCGCGGAGCGCGTCCCCGGTCTCGGCGAGCGCCTCGGGGTGGATGATCGCGACACGCTGGGCTCTGTCGCCGATCAACGCGCCCAGTTCACCGAGGAGTTGACGGCCCACCAGGACCTCGTACGGGTCGGTGCCCGCGGTGCCGCCGACCTGGATACGCGTCACTGCCTCGCTCATGCTTCCTTCAACTCCAGTGCGTCGAGGACGGCTTGGGCGACCTCTTCGGGGGTGCGGCCGTCGGTGGGCACGACCGCGCGGGCGACTTCGGTGTACAGGTGGCGGCGGGCCTCCATCAGCTCGCGCCACTGCCGGCGCGGGTTGACGGCGAGCAGCGGACGGGCCGCGTTCAGGCCGGTGCGCTGGACCGCCTCCTCGACGTCCATGGAGAGGTAGACGACCCGGTGCCCGGCGAGCAGCGCGCGGGTGTCGGCGTCGAGGATCGAGCCCCCACCCAGCGCCAGTACCCCGTCGTGCTCGGCCAGCGCCTTGTGCACGGCGCTCTTCTCGATGGCGCGGAAGACCGGCTCGCCCTCGTCGACGAAGATGTCGGCGATGGTGCGGCCCTGCTCGGCCACGATGTCGTCGTCCGTGTCGCGGTAGGCGCAGCCGAGCCGCTCCGCGACCAGCGCGCCGACGGTGGACTTGCCGACACCCATCGGCCCGACGAGGACGACCAGTGGTCCAGCGGTCACCGCACGACCAGGTTCTCGAGGTAGGACTCGACGTTGCGCCGCGTCTCGGGCACGCTGTCGCCGCCGAACTTCTCGGCCACCGCGTCCGCGAGGACGAGGGCGACCATGGCCTCGGCGACGATTCCGGCGGCCGGGACCGCGCAGACGTCGGAGCGCTGGTGGTGGGCCTTGGCGGCCTCGCCGGTCGCGACGTCGATCGTGGCCAGCGCGCGCGGCACGGTCGCGATCGGCTTCATCGCGGCGCGTACGCGCAGCAGCTCGCCGGTGGTCAGACCGCCCTCGGTGCCGCCGGAGCGGCCGGAGGTACGGCGGATGCCGTCCTCGGTGTGGACGATCTCGTCGTGGGCCTTGGAGCCGGGCACGCGGGCCAGTTCGAAGCCGTCGCCGACCTCGACGCCCTTGATCGCCTGGATGCCCATGAGCGCGGCCGCGAGCCGGGCGTCGAGGCGCCGGTCCCAGTGCACGTGCGAGCCGAGGCCGACCGGCACGCCGTACGCGAGCACCTCGACGACGCCGCCGAGCGTGTCGCCGTCCTTGTGGGCCTGGTCGATCTCCGCGACCATCGCCTTCGACGTGTCGGCGTCGAGGCAGCGCACCGGGTCGGCGTCGAGCTTCTCGACGTCCGAGGGCTTGGGGTAGACGCCGTACGGGGCCTTCGCCGCGGCCAGCTCGACGACGTGCGAGACGATCTCGATCCCGGCCGTCTCCTTCAGGTACGAACGGGCCACGGCGCCCAGCGCGACACGGGCCGCGGTCTCCCGGGCGGAGGCGCGCTCCAGGATCGGCCGGGCCTCGTCGAAGCCGTACTTCTGCATGCCCGCGAGGTCGGCGTGGCCGGGCCGGGGCCGGGTCAGCGGCGCGTTGCGGGCCACCTCCGCCAGCACCGACGGGTCGACCGGGTCGGCCGCCATGACCTGCTCCCACTTGGGCCACTCGGTGTTGCCGACCATGACGGCCACCGGCGAGCCGAGGGTGAGACCGTGCCGGACACCGCCCAGGAAGGTGACCTCGTCGCGCTCGAACTTCATCCGCGCACCGCGTCCATAGCCCAGGCGCCGCCGGGCGAGGTGGTCCGCCACCATCTCCGTGGTGATCGGCACGCCGGCGGGAAGGCCCTCCAGCGTCGCGACAAGTGCGGGACCGTGGGACTCCCCCGCGGTCAGCCAGCGCAACCTGCTCAACGGTGCTCCTCATGCTCGCGCCCTGGTACTGCTGCTGCGTACACGCGTCCTCGTGTACGGCGACGGCGCGACCGGGTGCGCGGCCCGGGCCCGCCACCTCCGATCCTCCCACGTCCGGGCGCGGTGCCCCGCCGCAGGTCCATCAGGCGGGACGACGCCCGGCCCGCCGCGGCGGG
>LRTP01001232.1 GCA_001550305.1 Streptomyces diastatochromogenes | reverse complement strand
CCGCCGCCGCGGTGCTCAGCGGCTCGCGAGGGCCTGCTCGCCCGCCTTCCGCATGGCGTCGAGGGGCGCCGGGGCGCGTCCGGTCATCCGCTCGACCTGGAGCACCGCCTGGTGCACGAGCAGGTCGAGTCCGCTGACCACGGCACCGCCGTAGCCCGACCAGCGGGCCGCGAGGTCGGTGGGCCACGGGTCGTACAGCACGTCGAAGAGCGTCGCGGGCCGTTCCGGGACCGCGGCGGACAGGGCGTCCGTCGTACCCGCGGGGGTGGTGGCGATCACGAGCGGGGCGCGCAGGGCCTGCGCGGCGTGCGCCCAGTCCTGCGTACGGACCTCCACGTCGAGCCGCTCGCCCCACTGCCGCATCTCGGCGGCCCGCTCCGCGCTGCGGACGTAGGCGACGACCTCGCCGGTGCAGATCCGGGCGAGCGCGGCCAGCGCGGAGGAGGCGGTGGCGCCCGCGCCGAGGATCGCGGCGGAGTCCACCTGCTCGATCCCGCGCTCACGCAGCGCGGCGACCATCCCGGGGATGTCGGTGTTGTCGCCGACACGACGACCGTCCTCGGTGAACACGACCGTGTTGACGGCCTCGACCGAGGCCGCCGTCTCGCTGACCTCGTCGAGCAGCGGGATCACGGCCCGCTTGAGCGGCATGGTCAGCGACAGGCCCGCCCACTCGGGACCGAGGTCCTCGAAGAAGCCCGGCAGCGCCTCCTCGTCGATCTCGAAACGGTCGTAGGACCAGTCGCCGAGTCCCAGTTCCCGGTACGCGGTGCGGTGCAGCACCGGGGAGAGGGAATGGGCGATCGGCGAGCCGAGTACCGCGGCCCTTCGGGCGTCAGTTGCCCGAGCTCTCATTGAACTTGTCCTTGAGCTTCTGGAATTCCGCATAGGTCTTGGCGAATTCGGTGTTGCTCTGACCGTCGGTCGCCACGAAATAGACCCAGCCGTCGCTGGTCGGGTTCAACGTCGCCTTGATCGCGTCGTCACCGGGGTTGCCGATCGGTCCGGGCGGCAGACCCTTCCGCGTATAGGTGTTGTACGGGTCCTTGTTGCTGTTGATCTCGGACTCGCTGATGTGGATGTTGCTCTGGCCCTTCAGATAATTGAAGGTCGAGTCGAACTGGAGCAGCCTGTTGGTCTCCGTGTTCGTGATCTTGAGACGGTTGTAGACCACCTCGGCCATCTTGCGGAAGTCGTCGTGCGTCTTGCCCTCGGCCTGGACGAGACTCGCGACCGTGACGACCTGGAGCGGGTTCTGCAGGTTCAGCTCCTTGGCCTTGGCCGTGAGGTTGTACGCTGCGTACTTCTCCTTGGCCTGCGTCACCATCTGCTTCAGGATCGCCTCGGGCTTCATGCCCTTGGCGGCGGGATAGGTCGCCGGGTAGAGGAATCCTTCCAGCGGATCCTTTATGTCCTTGCTGTCGTTCGCCCAGCTGGGAAGTCCGAAGGTCTTGTATTCCTTCTTGGCGATCTTCCCGGTGGTGCCGTCCGCGAGGTCGAGCTTCTT
The DNA here is from genome assembly GCA_001550305.1 of Streptomyces diastatochromogenes. GTDB lineage: Bacteria > Actinomycetota > Actinomycetes > Streptomycetales > Streptomycetaceae > Streptomyces > Streptomyces mirabilis_D. The sequence continues at coordinate 7,483 of LRTP01001232.1, read as the reverse complement.
GTCGATCGCCTGATAGACAACGACGTTGCGCTGCCCAGGGGCGACGATCACGTTGTTCTGGCTCTTGGGATCGAGCATCAGCTTGACCGCGCTGGCAGCCGACATGCCCTTCCTCAGCACATACGCGCCGGCCTGGATGCTGTTCCCGTTGGGGTTGTTCTGCTGCGCGGACACGAAGGCGTCGATGCTCTTGACGACGCCGTTCTCCTTCAGCACCCGGGCGATCGCGAGGCCACCCGCGCCCTTGGGGATCTCGACCGTCACCTGGCCACTGCCTTCGCCCGCGAAGTCCGGAGCCGGGCCGAAACGATTTTGGTAGAACTGATACCCGAAATATCCGACACCGGCGATACCGCCGCCGAAGACCATCACCACGACCAGGCAGGCGCAGCCACTGCGACGCTTCTTGCCCTTGTCGCCCTTGCCGCCGCGGCCCTTCCGATCGCCATTGCCGGCCTTCGGATCGTCGTCGTCGAGGTCGTCATCGTCGTCGCCGCCCGCGAAGAAGGCGTGTTCGCCCTGGTCGGGTCCCGGATCCCAGTCGATCTCCGGTTCGGGCTCGGCGCGGCGACGGGCGGGCGGCTCCGGCGGCGGATACGCGTCGGGAGTGCCGTAGAAGTCGGGCTGCTCACCGGTGTACCCGGCGGCCTGGTTCCCGTACGGGTCGTTCGGGTCGGCGGCGTAGGTGACCTGGTGCTGCGTCCCGTTGTCCCAGCCACCGTCGTGGTACTGCTGCTGGTTCTGTCCGTTGTACTGCTGCTGCCCCTGATCGACGTACTGCTGCTGCCCCTGACCGGGGTACTGCTGCGGGTACTGCTGCTGCCCCTGACCGGGGAAGTGCTGCCGGCCCTGGTCGTGATACTGCTGCCCGCCCTGGCCCTCGTACTGCTGCTGGTTCTGGGCGCCGTACTGCTGCTCCTGGCCGTAGCCGCCCTGCCGGTCGGGGCCCCGCTCGCCGTACTGGGACTGCTGGTGCTGCTGCTGCGGCTGCTGCGGCTGCTGCGGCTGCTGCGGGTAGTGCTGCGGCTGGCCGCCGTAGGGGGACTGGCCGTCGGCGGCCTGCCCTCCCCATCCGCCGTCCCCGTACAACGGGTCCTCCGGATTCCACGGTTCGGAGCCTGCGCCCCGGCCATACTCAGTCATCGATCCCCTAGAGCCGCGAGGCGGTGGCTGCTGCCGCTGGTGGCTCGGCTCCCGTCCGCCTCTTCGCTGTGCGGTAGCTGTTCGAACACCACCACATCGCGCGGAACGTTACCGTATCGCGATCAGATGACCACTTCGACGCCCTCACCCGGTGCGTTCCCTGACGCCCGTTCGGACTCCAGAGCCTGCTGCAGGATGATGACGGCGGCTGCCTGATCGATGACAGACCTGCCCTTTTTGGACTTCACGCCCGACGCGCGTAGACCCTGACTGGCCGTCACTGTGGTCATCCTCTCGTCGAGGAGCCGGACGCCGACGGGCGCGATGGCCCGGGCCAGCTCCTGGGCGAAGGCGCGCACCTTCACGGCGGCGGGACCCTCGCCCCCCTTGAGGGAGCGAGGGAGCCCGACGACGACCTCGATCGGCTCGTACTCCTCGACAAGTTGCTTCAACCGGCGCTGAGCGGCCGGGACATCGCGCCCCGGCACGGTCTCGACCGGAGTCGCGAGGATCCCGTCGGGGTCGCACGAGGCGACCCCGATCCGGGCGTCCCCGACGTCGATCGCGAGCCGGCGGCCGCGGCGCATGCCCCGGCCGTCCCCGCTCCGCTGCTGATCGTCCGTGCTCACTTGGCCGTCTCGGCGACGAGCCGCTCGACGGCGTCGACGGCCTCGCCGATGGCGGCCGGGTTCTGGCCGCCGCCCTGGGCGACGTCCGGCTTGCCGCCACCGCCGCCGCCGAGGGTCTTGGCGGCCGTACGGACCAGGTCACCGGCCTTGAGGCCACGCTCGCGGGCGGCCTCGTTGGTGGCGATGACCGTGAGCGGCTTGCCGCCGGCGGTGGTGAACAGGGCCACGACGGCGGCCCGTCCGCCCTGGATGCGGCCGCGCACGTCGAGGACCAGCTTGCGCAGGTCGTCGGCGCTCGTGCCGTCCGGGACCTGGCCGGTGACCAGCGCCACACCACGGACGTCCTTGGCGGACTCCACGAGACCGGCGGCGGCCTGCAGAACCTTCTCCGCGCGGAACTTCTCGATCTCCTTCTCGGCGTCCTTCAGCTTGCCGAGCATGGCGGAGACCTTCTCCGGGAGCTCCTCGGGGCGGCCCTTGATCAGCTCCTGGATCTGGGAGACGACCGTGTGCTCGCGGGCGAGGAAGTTGTAGGCGTCGACGCCCACCAGGGCCTCGATACGCCGCACGCCGGAGCCGATCGAGGACTCGCCGAGCAGCTTGACCAGGCCGAGCTGGGAGGTGTTGTGCACATGCGTGCCGCCGCACAGCTCCTTGGAGAAGTCGCCGATGGTCACGACGCGGACGCGCTCGCCGTACTTCTCGCCGAACTCGGCGATGGCGCCCTGCTTCTTGGCCTCGTCGAGGCTCAGGATCTCGGCGTGCACGTCCAGGTCGCGGGCGAGCACCTCGTTGATCTTCTGCTCGACGTCGGTCATGACGGTCGTCGGAACGGCCGAGGGGGAACCGAAGTCGAAGCGGAAGCGGCCGGGCTGGTTCTCGGAACCGGCCTGGGCGGCCGTCGGGCCGAGGGCGTCGCGCAGGGCCTGGTGGGTGAGGTGCGTGGCCGAGTGGGCGCGGGCGATGGCCGTCCGGCGACGGGAGTCGATGGTGGCCTGGGCCTGGGCACCGACGGTGACCTCGCCGACCTGGACGACGCCCTTGTGGACGTACACACCCGGGACGGGCTTCTGGCAGTCGCGGATCTCGATGACGGCACCGGTGTCGACCTTGATGCGGCCGGTGTCACCGATCTGGCCGCCGCCCTCGGCGTAGAACGGGGTGCGGTCGAGGACGATCTCGACCTCGTCGCCCTCGGTGGCGGCGGGCGAGGAGACACCGTCGACCAGGATGCCGACGATGCGCGACTCGACGTCGGTCCGGTCGTAGCCGATGAACTCGGTCTCACCGGCGGCGTCGGCGATCTGACGGTAGGCGCCGAGGTCGGCGTGGCCCGTCTTCTTGGCCTGGGCGTCGGCCTTGGCCTTGTCCCGCTGCTCCTTCATCAGACGCCGGAAGCCGTCCTCGTCCACCGAAAGGCCCTGCTCGGCGGCCATTTCGAGGGTGAGGTCGATCGGGAAGCCCCAGGTGTCGTGGAGCAGGAAGGCCTTGTCGCCGGCGAGCACCGTGCCGCCGGACTCCTTGGTGTCCGTGATGGCCGTGTCGAGGATGTTCGTGCCGGCCTTCAGCGTCTTGAGGAAGGCGGCCTCCTCGGCGAGGGCCACGGTCTCGATGCGCTGCCGGTCGGTGACGAGCTCCGGGTACTGCTGGCCCATCATCTCGATCACGACGTCGATGAGGTCCTTGACGACCGGACCGGTGGCGCCGAGCAGCCGCATGTTGCGGATGGCGCGGCGCATGATGCGGCGCAGGACGTAGCCGCGGCCCTCGTTGCCGGGGCTCACGCCGTCGCCGATGAGCATCACGGAGGTGCGCATGTGGTCGGTGACCACGCGCAGCGAGACGTCCGAGTCGTGGGCGGCGCCGTACTCGACGCCCGTCAGCTCGGTGGCCTTCTTGATGACGGCCATGGAGGTGTCGATCTCGTACATGTTCTGCACGCCCTGCAGAATCATGGCGAGGCGTTCCATGCCGAGGCCGGTGTCGATGTTCTTGCTGGGCAGCTCGCCGAGGATCTCGAAGTCCTCCTTCGAGGTGCCCTCACCGCGCTCGTACTGCATGAAGACCAGGTTCCAGATCTCCACGTACCGCTCGTCGTTGACGGCCGGGCCGCCCTCGACGCCGAACTCGGGGCCGCGGTCGTAGTTGATCTCGGAACACGGGCCGCACGGACCCGGGACGCCCATGGACCAGTAGTTGTCCTTCTTGCCCAGGCGCTGGATGCGCTCGGCCGGGACACCGATCTTGTCGCGCCAGATGGACTCGGCCTCGTCGTCGTCGAGGTAGACCGTGATCCACAGGCGCTCGGGGTCGAGCCCGTAACCACCCTTGTCCTGGGGCGAGGTGAGCAGCTCCCAGGCGTAGGTGATCGCGCCTTCCTTGAAGTAGTCACCGAAGGAGAAGTTGCCGCACATCTGGAAGAACGTGCCGTGCCGGGTGGTCTTGCCGACCTCTTCGATGTCGGGCGTACGCACGCACTTCTGCACGCTGGTGGCGCGCGACCACGGCGGCTTGACCTCGCCGAGGAAGTACGGCTTGAAGGGCACCATCCCCGCGGGGACCAGGAGCAGAGTCGGGTCGTCCGCGATGAGCGACGCCGAGGGAACGACGGTGTGACCGCGCTCCTCGTAGAAGCTCAACCAGCGGCGGCGAATCTCGGCCGACTCCATCAGTGGTCCTCATTCCGGTTGTACGAGTACGTCGACCTCTCGACGTACGTCGGGTTCTTGCTGTGTTTCGGACTGTTCTCGATCGCGGCGACACGCCGGGGCGCGGGCAGCTCGGGGCGGTGATCGAGCCCGAGTGCCTCGCCGAGTTCGGCCTCCCGCTCGGCCATGCCGTCGCGGACGTCGAGCGCGAAGTCCTTGAGCCGGTGCCCGGCCTCGATCGCCTTGTTCGCGGCCTGGGCCGCGAGGCTCTCGGGGGTCAGCTGCTTGAGCTTGCGGTTGACCTTGGTGGTGGCCCACACACCCGCGGCTGCGCCGGCGGTGAACCAGAACGTACGGCGGAACATCGCTGCGTCAGTCCTTCTTCCGCTTTCCCCGTCGCGCGGACGGGACGGTGCGGCCCACGATCACGGTACGACGGGAGGCCTTGGGGGGCACATTGTCCTTGCGGCCGCCGATGGCCCGGCGGACGCCGTAGCCGAACGCCGCGACCTTCACCAGCGGGCCGCCGAAGGTGGACGCGACGGTCGTGGAGAGCGCCGACGCGTTCGAGGTGACCTCCTGGACGTCCGACGCGATGGCGTCGACCCGGTCGATCTGGGTCTGCGCGGAACGCACCGCCGCGGAGGCGTCGGCCAGCAGCGGGACAGCCTGGTCGGTCACGTCCGCCACGAGCTTGGTGGTCGCCCTGAGCGTCTGGGCCAGCCTCGCCAGTGCGACGGCGAGGAAGGAGACCAGGATCGCCCAGAAGACGGCCACCAGGATCCCGGCCACCTCTCCACCGGACACTGTTCGCACCCGCTCCCTAGTACGTGCCTGCCTGTACGTGCCCGGACACCGTGTCTGATACCTGCCTGGACATCGTGTCCGAACATCAAAAAGTCGTCCCCCGAGCCTATCGCGCCGGGGCCGCCGCTCCGTACCGCATTACCGGCTGCCGGACCCGGAGTTGCGCGAAGTGATTGTACGGACCGCTTACGGGTCAGTACGCTCCGTGTCCCATGCGAGCTTCTGAGTGCTCCGACCGGTCCGCACCCGGCAATCTGCCCCTGGAACTCAACGCGTTCGTGGGGCGCACGGCCGAACTCGCACAGCTGGCGGAGGCGCTGGGGCAGGCTCGGCTGGTGACGGTGACGGGCGTGGGCGGCGTGGGCAAGTCACGCCTCGCGGCACGAGCCGCGGCACACACCCGGCCGCGCGACGGATCATGGCGGGTGGAACTGGCCTCCGTGCGCGATCCGAATCTCGTCGCGTACGCGCTCGTGGAGGCCCTCGCTCTGACGGACCAGACGTCGAGGCCGCCCCGCGCACTGCTCCTCGACCATCTCGCCGAGCGTCAACTCCTGCTGGTCGTGGACGGGTTCGAGCATCTGGTGGACGCGTGCGCCGCGCTGCTGGGCGAGCTGCTGCGGCATGCGCCGGGGCTGCGGGTGCTCGCCGTGGGCCGCAGGCCGCTGGAGGTCGAGGGCGAGCTGCGCTTCCCGCTGGCCCCGCTGCCCGAGCGGGAGGCCACGGAGCTGTTCACGGACCGGGCGGCGGCCCGGGTGCCCGGGTTCGCGCTGGACGACGGCAACCGGGCGGACGTCCTGGAGCTGTGCCGACGCCTGGACGGGATCCCGCTCGCCATCGAGCTGGCCGCCGGCCGGCTGAGCGCCCTCTCCCCCGGGCAGCTGCTGTCCCGGCTCGACGACCGCTTCCGGCTGCTCACCGGCGGCGGGCGTGACGCCCTGCCGCGTCACCAGACGCTGCGGACCGCGATCGGCTGGAGCCATGAACTGTGCACGCCCGAGGAGCGGCTGCTGTGGTCGCGGCTCTCGGTGTTCGCCGGACCGTTCGACCTGGAGGCCGTCGAGTACGTGTGCAGCGGTGCCGGACTGCACGCCGACAACGTCCTCGACGTGCTGGGCGAGCTGCTCGCGCAGTCGGTGCTGGGGCGCGAGGAGACGGCGGCCGGCCTGCGCTACCGGATGCTGGACACGGTGCGGGCGTACGGCGCGGACTGGCTGGTGGCGGCGGGCGACGCGAGCCGGCTGCGCCGCCGCCACCGCGACTGGTACATGGGCCTGGCCACCTGGTGCGAGCTGGACTGGTTCTCGCCACGGCAGGGCGAGGTGGCCGCGCGCGTCGAGACGGAGCTGCCGAATCTGCGCTGCGCCCTGGAGTACAGCCTGACCGAGCCGGGCGAGACGCATCTGGGCCAGTACCTCGCGGGCAGCCTGTGGTTCTACTGGGTCGGCTGCGGCCGGCTGGCGGAGGGGCGGCACTGGCTGGAGCGCGGGGTGGAGCTCGACAGCGACCGCGACCAGTCGCGGCTGAAGGCCCTGTGGGTGCTCGGCTACGTGGCGATCCTCCAGGGCGACATGGTGCCCGCGCTCACCGCGCTCCAGGAGTGCCGCGAGGAGGCCGAACGCACCGACAACCCCACCGCGATCGCCTACGCCGAGCACCGCACCGGCTGTCTGGCGCTGGTCGGCGACGACATGGCACGCGCGGAAACCCTGCTGCGCTCGGCGCTCGACCGCTACCACGCGATCGGCGAGCTCAACAGCAACGTGCTGATGGCCCAGGTGGAGCTGGCGATGGCACTGGCGTTCCGGGGCGATCTGCCGGGCGCGGTGCGGCTGTGCGAGGACGTCCGCCGGGTCTGCGAGGACCACGGGGAGCGCTGGGCGCTCGCCTACGCGCTGTATGTGCTGGCGTACGAGGCCCAGACAGCGGGCGATCCGGGGCGCGCCCGGGAGCTCCTGGAACAGAGCCTGGACATCGGGCACGCCTTCCACGACCTGCTCGGCACGGTCCTCGCGATCGAGCTGCTTGCGCTGGTCACGGAGGCGGAGGGCGATCCGGCCGAGGCCGCGCTGCTGCAGGGGGCGGCGGCCCGGCTGTGGCCCTCGGTGGGCCTGCCGCTGTTCGGCTCGGCCTACTACAACGTGCCGCACGAGCGGTGCGAGGCCGGGGCCCGGCGGCGGCTGGGCGACGAGCGGTACGAGGAGTGCGTACGGGCGGGGTCTCGGCTCGGGCGGGAGGCGGCGGTGGCGCGGGCAC
>LRTP01001231.1 GCA_001550305.1 Streptomyces diastatochromogenes | reverse complement strand
GGCGGCCCGGTCCCCGGCCGCTGGGTGTGGTGCCCTCGCCGCGCGGGCTGCCCCCGGACACGCGGAAGCCCGCCGTCTCGCCCACCTCGAAGGGCGGGGAGACGACGGGCTGACGCGCAGGTGGTGCTACGTCCGCTGTAAGACGATCAGCGGGCGTAGTACTCGACGACGAGCTGCTCGTCGCAGATCACCGGGATCTCCTTGCGGTTCGGCTCGCGGTCCAGGCGGAACGCCAGGGCCGGGAGGTTCACCTGGAGGTAGCGCGGGGTCTCGCCGTCGGGGGCGAAGCCACCGGCGCGGGAGACCTCGAACAGCGTCTTGCTGCGGCTGCGCTCGCGGACCATCACGACGTCGTCGGGACGGACGCGGAAGGACGGCTTGTCGACCTTCTGGCCGTTGACCTCGATGTGGCCGTGAACGACCATCTGGCGGGCCTGGTAGATCGTGCGGGCGATGCCCGAACGCAGGACCAGCGCGTCGAGACGGCGCTCGAGCTCGATGATCAGGGCCTCACCGGTCTTGCCCTGAACCTTGGAGGCACGCTCGTAGGCGCGGACGAGCTGACGCTCGGACACGTCGTACTGCGCGCGCAGACGCTGCTTCTCGAGCAGACGGACCTTGTAGTCCGAGTTCTGCTTGCGGCCGCGGCCGTGCTCACCCGGCGGGTAGGGGCGGGCCTCGAAGTACTTGACGGCCTTCGGGGTCAGCGCGATGCCGAGGGCACGCGACTTCTTGACCTTGGGGCGGGACTGATTCGCCACTTTTTCTCTTTCCGTGATTTCGGCTCACCAGAGTTAAGGGAGGTCGCAATCCGCAGCCCGGGAAACCCCGCGGGTCCTCGGGGGACCTGCTGGGCAGCCGCTCCTGGGTCTGGGCACATACGTGCAGCACGCGAGTGGCCCACCGACCGCTCCCGGAGACCGGGTGGTGGTGGGCTGCCCGCGACACCTTCGACGGTGCGCGACGCTCCTGGAATCCCTCCGTGAAGGCAGGGGCTCCGGCTGGATGTCCCGTTCTGGTGGTGCCGACCGGAGCCGGACACGGGACGCAGCGCTTCGCGTCATGTTACAGGGTGGTCAGGACCGCCCTCTACCGAGGTGCTTCCTGGTCCACTCCACCGCGTCCGCGTAGCGTGCCTCGGCGCCGTGCCGGGTCGGTGTGTAGTACTCCCGGTCCTTGAGCTCTTCCGGGGCGTACTGCTGGGCGGCGATGCCCTCGGGCAGGTCGTGCGGATACACATACCCCTGGGCGTGCCCGAGCTTGGCCGCGCCCTTGTAGTGCCCGTCGCGCAGGTGCATCGGCACCGGGCCCGCGTGCCCCTTGCGTACGTCCTCCATCGCGGCGCCGATGGCCATCGTCGCGGCGTTCGACTTCGGGGCCAGGGCGAGGGCGATGGTGGCGTGGCTGAGGGTCAGCGCCGCCTCGGGGAAGCCGATCATGGCGACGGCCTGGGCGGCGGCCACGGCTATCGGCAGCGCGTTCGGGTCGGCGAGGCCGATGTCCTCGCTGGCGGAGATCATCAGGCGGCGGGCGATGAACCGGGGGTCCTCGCCCGCCTCGATCATCCGGGCCAGGTAGTGCAGCGCGGCGTCCACGTCGGAGCCGCGGATGGACTTGATGAGGGCGCTCGCCACGTCGTAGTGCTGGTCGCCGTCGCGGTCGTACGTGACGGCCGCGCGGTCGACGGTCTCCTCCAGGGTCTGGAGGGTGATCTCCGGCTCGCCCTTGTCGAGCGCCGCGCCGGCGGCGGCCTCCAGGGCGGTCAGGGCGCGGCGGGCGTCTCCCCCGGCGATGCGCAGCAGGTGCCGCTCGGTGTCCTCGGGGAGGGTGACGGCCTCCTTGAGGCCGCGCTCGTCGGTGAGGGCCCGGCGCAGCAGGCCGCGCAGGTCGTCGTCGGTGAGCGGTTCGAGGGTGAGGAGGAGGGAGCGGGACAGGAGCGGGGAGATCACCGAGAAGTACGGGTTCTCGGTCGTGGCGGCGATCAACGTCACCCAGCGGTTCTCGACGGCCGGGAGCAGGGAGTCCTGCTGGGCCTTGCTGAAGCGGTGGATCTCGTCCAGGAAGAGGACGGTCTCCTTGCCGAAGCCGCCGGTGGCGCGGCGTGCGCCGTCGATGACCGCGCGGACTTCCTTGACGCCCGCGGTGATCGCGGAGAGCTCCACGAAGCGCTTGTTGGTGGCCTTGGAGACGACGTACGCGAGGGTCGTCTTGCCGGTGCCGGGCGGGCCCCAGAGGATCACCGAGGACGGTCCGGCCGGACCGCCGTTCCCCTCGCCGACGAGTCTGCGCAGGGGTGAGCCCGGCTTCAGCAGATGCTGCTGGCCCACGACCTCGTCGAGGGTACGCGGGCGCATCCGTACGGCCAGGGGGCTGCTGGACGGGTCCTTCTCCTGGCGTTCTTCTGCTGCGGCGGTGAACAGGTCGGGCTCCACGTCCAAAACCCTATGTCACGCCACTGACAATCCCCGCAGGGCTGTCAGCTGGTCCAGAAGTCCCACCAGCGGGTCAGGATCAGCATCCCGATGATCCCGATGTGCACGACGGGCAGGACCCAGGTGAACTCGCCGAAGAAGCTCTTCAGCCAGCGCGGGGCGGGCAGGAAGTCGTTGCGGATGTTCGACGAGGTCACGTACCAGAACATGATGATCGTGGCGACCCACGCCAGCGAGCACCACAGGCACAGCGAGTTGATCCGGTACAGCGACTGGAACTGCAGCCAGGTGCAGAATCCGACGCCGAAGAGGGTGCCGGCGTTGAAGGTCAGCCAGTACCAGCGCGGGTAGGTGGCCCGCGCGAGCAGGCTCATCCCGACGCAGATCACGATGCCGTACGCCACCAGGCCGAGCATCGGGTTGGGGAACCCGAAGGCCGCGGCCTGCTTGCTCTTCATGATGTTGCCGCAGGAGACGACCGGGTTCAGGCTGCATCCCGGCACGAAGTTCGGGTTCTCCAGCAGCTTGAACTTGTCGATCGTGATGACCCACGCGGCGAGCAGACCGGCCGCACCGGTGATCACGAGCAGTACGGCGAGCGCACGGCTGCCGCCGACCGTCCGGGGACCGTCGGAGCGTTCCTGGTCGATGGAGACGTCCTTGACTGTCGTCTTGCTCATCACGCCGTTTCCGTAGTCTCGAAGGGCCTGCGGGCAACCGACATTGTGCCGCACCCACATGTGTGTCCACCGTTCGATGGACATAAGGAGGTACGCACGGTCGTCGCGGAGCGTTCGGTTCGGCGGCAGGCTCGTCGGCATGACAACACACGCGAACGAACTCGCGGTGGACGTACGGGGGCTGCGCAAGCAGTACGGGGACGTGACCGCCGTCGACGGCATCGATCTCGGCATCCGCCGCGGCGAGGTGTTCGGCCTGCTCGGACCCAATGGCGCGGGCAAGAGCACCACGGTGGAGATCCTCCAGGGCAACCGCGGGCGGGACGCGGGCGAGGTGTCCGTGCTCGGCGCGGACCCGGCGACGGGCACACGCGCGTGGCGCTCGCGGATCGGCATCGTCTGGCAGGACGAATCGGCGCCCGCGGAGTTGACGGTCGACGAGACCGTACGGCACTTCGCCCGCTACTACCCGCGGCCCCGCGACCCGGAGGAGGTCATCGGGCTCGTCGGTCTGGAGGCGAAGGCGGGCAGCCGCATCAAGGCGCTCTCGGGCGGCCAGCGCAGGCGTCTGGACGTGGCGCTCGGGGTGATCGGCGGCCCCGAGCTGCTGCTCCTGGACGAACCGACGACCGGCTTCGACCCGGCCGCCCGCCGCCAGTTCTGGGACCTGATCCGCAAACTGGCCGACGAGGGCACGACCATCCTGCTCACCACGCACTACCTGGAGGAGGCGGAAGCGCTGGCGCACCGGCTCGCGGTCGTCGCGCGGGGCCGCGTCGTCGCGGAAGGCGAACCCGCCGCGCTCCGCGAACGCTTCGGCACCGAGGCGACCGTCGAGTGGACGGAGGCCGACGGCACGACGCGCAGCGAGCGCACGGACACCCCCACGCGCACGATCGCGGAGCTCACCCGCCGCTTCGACGGCGAGATACCGGGGCTGAGTGTGACCCGCCCGACTCTGGAGGACGTCTACCTCCGTCTGACCGGACAGGAGAACGCGCGATGACCCTGACGACCGTACGCGTACGCGGCGAGGCCTCCTCCGTGCGGCTGCCCGGAGCCTGGGGCCTCGGCCTGCGGCGGGGCGCCCTGGAGATCAAGCAGTTCTTCCGTCAGCGCGACCAGGTGGTGTTCACCTTCGCCTTCCCCGTCGTCTTCCTCTTCCTCTTCGCGTCGATCTTCAAGGACGACGTGCGGGGCGCGGGCATCACCGCCTCCCAGCTGTACGTCCCCGCGATGATGGCCGCGGGCATCATGTCCACCAGCTTCCAGTCCCTCGGCATCTCCATCGCCATCGAACGGGACGAGAAGGTGCTGCGGCGGCTGCGCGGCACTCCGATGCCACCGGCCGCGTACTTCCTGGGCAAGATCTGGCTGGTCCTGGTCACCGGCCTCATGGAAACGGCGATCCTGCTCGTCGTCGGCACGACGCTGTACGACGTGAAGCTGCCCTCGGATCCCGCCAAGTGGGCCGACTTCGCCTGGATCTTCGTCCTGGGCCTGACGGCCTGCGCCCTGCTCGGCATCGCGATCAGCTCGGTGCCGAAGTCCGGCAAGAGCGCCACGTCCGTCGTCGTACTCCCCTTCCTCGTGCTGCAGTTCATCTCCGGG
>LRTP01001230.1 GCA_001550305.1 Streptomyces diastatochromogenes | reverse complement strand
GCGCCGGCTGGCCGCACGCCACGAGGCGACGGTCGACGTCACCGGCCCCGTGCGCGCGCTGCCCGCCGGGCCCGAGGTCGTGGTCCTGCGTTCCTGCCAGGAGGCGCTAGCCAACGCCCGTAAACACGCGGGGAGTTCGTCGACGATCGCGGTCGCCCTCACGTACGCCCACGATGCGCTGACGCTCTCCGTACGGGACGACGGCCCCGGCTTCGACCCCGCCGCGCCGGTCGACGGCTACGGTCTGACCGGGTTGCGTGCCCGGGCCGCGGAAGTGGGCGGCAGAGCCCGGGTGCGCAGCGCGCCCGGCGAGGGCACGACCATCACCGTGTGTCTGCCCGTTCCAAGGAGTGACTCGTGATCCGCATCGTCCTGGCCGACGACCATCCCGTCGTACGGGAAGGACTGCGCGCGATGCTCAGTGCCGAGCCCGACCTCGAGGTGATCGCCGACGCGTCGAACGGCCCGCAGGCGGAGGCGCTGGCGGCCGAACTCCGGCCGGACATCGTCCTGATGGACCTGCGGATGCCGGGCGGCGGGGGTGTCGACTCGATCGTGCGGATGACCGAGGCGGGGTTGGGCTGCCGGGTCATCGTGCTGACGACGTACGAGACGGACCGGGACATTCTGCGGGCGGTCGAGGCCGGAGCCGCGGGCTATCTCCTGAAGGACCTCCCTCGCGCCGAACTCGCCGACGCCGTCCGCTCCGCCGCGCGCGGCGAGACCGTGCTGGCCCCGTCCGTCGCCGCCCGACTCGTCGACCAGCTCCGTACGAAGCCGGAGCGGCCGAGGTTGTCCGAGCGTGAGACGGCGGTGCTGCGGCTGGTGGCGGAGGGCTGCACGAACGCCGAGATCGGGCGCCGTCTGTTCATCGGCGAGTCCACCGTGAAGACCCACCTGCTGCGGGCCTTCGCCAAACTGGGGGTGGACGACCGAACCGCGGCGGTGACGAGCGCGATGCGCTTCGGCTTGCTGGACTGACCCCGGCCCCGAGGCTTTCGGGGCCCGGGGATCCGGGGCGCAGCCCCGCCCCGAGGGGCGCGGGGAACTGCGCGACCAGCCCCCACCCTCCCGCAGGAAAGGAACAAACCCGGGGGTCTGGGGGCGCAGCCCCCAGGTTCGGGATGGGACGGGTAGGGGCGGCGGGGGCGAGAGACCGGGCTTCTCAGCCCAGGCGCGTCTCGAGCTCCGCCACGATCTCGTTCACCCCGACCGCCACCTGCTCACCGGACTCCATGTCCTTGAGCTGCACCACACCCTCGGCGAGATCCCGCTCACCGGCGACGATCGTGTACCGCGCCCCCGACCGGTTCGCGTTCTTCATCGCCCCCTTGAGCCCCTTGGACCCGTAGGAGAAGTCGGCGGCGATACCGAGCTTGCGCAGCTCGGTCATCTTGGCGAAGAGCACCCGCCGGGCCTCCTCACCGAGCGGAACGGCGAACACGCTGGTGGCCGCGGGGAGTTCGAGCGAGACACCCTCCGCCTCCAGCGCGAGCACCGTGCGGTCGACACCGAGCGCCCAGCCCACCGAAGGCAGCGCGGGCCCGCCGATCATCTCGGACAGCCCGTCGTAGCGCCCGCCGCCGCCCACCGCGGACTGGGATCCCAGACCGTCGTGGACGAACTCGAAGGTGGTACGCGTGTAGTAGTCCAGGCCGCGCACCAGCTTGGGGTCGTCCTCGAAGGCAACCCCCGCCTCCGTGATCAGCTCGCGCACCTCCTCGTGGTACGCCTTGCACGCGTCGCAGAGATAGTCACGGAGCAACGGCGCGCCCACCAGCTGCTTCTGCACGTCGTCGCGCTTGTCGTCGAGGACCCGAAGGGGGTTGATCTCGGAGCGGCGCAGCGTGTCCTCGTCCAGGTCGAGGCCGCGCAGGAAGTCCTGCAGCGCGGCCCGGTACACCGGACGGCACTCCTGGTCGCCCAGCGAGTTCAGCAGGATGCGGAAGTCCCGCAGCCCCAGCGACCGGTACGCCTGGTCCGCCAGGATGATCAGCTCGGCGTCGAGCGCCGGGTCCTCCGCACCGATCGCCTCGGCGCCGACCTGCGAGAAGTGGCGGTAACGGCCCTTCTGGGGACGCTCGTAGCGGTAGTAGGAGCCCGAGTACCAGAGCTTGACGGGGAGGTTGCCGGCCTTGTGCAGGTTGGCCTCCAGCGCGGCGCGCAGTACGGAGGCCGTGCCCTCGGGGCGCAGGGCGAGCTGGTCGCCGCCCTTGGTCTCGAAGGCGTACATCTCCTTGGTCACGATGTCGGTGGACTCACCGACACCGCGCGCGAAGAGCTCGACGTTCTCGAAGCCGGGCGTCTCGATGTAGCCGTAGCCGGATTTGCGCAGCGGCGCGGCGATCGCCTCGCGCACGGCGAGGTACTTGGCGCTCTCCGGCGGGATCAGGTCGTACGTGCCCTTGGGGGCCTTGAAGGTGCTCACGAAGGTCTCTCGTCACATTCCTCGTCGGGGAGCGGGTTCGGCGCCGCGCGCTTGGCGGTCCGCCGCCACCTGCCGCAGATACGGGTTGGTGGCACGCTCCTGGCCGATGGTCGTCTGGGGGCCGTGGCCGGACAGCACCACGGTCGAGTCGTCGAGCGGGAGGCACACACGGGCCAGCGAGCCGAGCATCTCGTCCATGTCACCGCCGGGCAGGTCGGTGCGTCCGATGGAGCCGGCGAAGAGCAGATCGCCCGAGAAGAAGACCGACGGAATGTCCGATCCGTCGCGGGCTTCGGGCATCTGGAAGGTCACCGACCCCTTCGTATGGCCGGGCGCGTGCGCGACGGACAGCTCCAGACCGGCCAGCTCCAGCCGCGTGCCGTCGGTGAGCGTCCGCACGTCGTCCGGCTCACCCACGGTCAGCTCGCCCATCAGCGGCATGCCGATGGACCGGCCGAGCGCCCGCTCCGGGTCGCTCATCATGTACCGGTCGTCGGGGTGGATCCAGGCCGGTACGTCGTGGGCACCGCAGACGGGCACGACCGAGGCCACGTGGTCGATGTGGCCGTGGGTGAGGACGACGGCGACGGGCTTGAGCCGATGCTTCTTGAGTGCGTCCTCGACTCCCTGGGCGGCCTGATGGCCCGGGTCGATGATCACGCACTCCTCACCGGCGGCGGGGGCGACCAGGTAACAGTTGGTGCCCCAGGCCCCGGCGGGGAACCCGGCAATGAGCACGATCGTCCTTCGTGGTGGCGTACGCGTGATGCCGTACGGGGTGGGTGGCTGTGGATCAGAGCCTACCGGCGCTGCCGATTCCTCAGCTAACCCATATACGGTACGGGGCACACGCAGGCGGTCGGCTCACAAGACGCACGCGTCCCACTTGACGTACGAGACGCATGAGGAGATAACCCGGTGGTCACCCAGGAACAGCGGCGGCGTCAGCTCGCCCGGGAGAAGTTCTTGCGGCAGCAGCAGCGGCGTACGGCCGCGCGGCGCAAGTCACACATGCGCAACACGGTGGTCGCGTCGGTCCTCGGCGTGATCGTCGTCGGCGGTGTGGTGTCGTACGCGACCGGGCTCTTCAAGAACGACGGCAAGAAGGCCAACGCGGGCGCGGAGGTCACGCCGAGCGCCTCCCCGACCAGCAAGGCGCCGGACCCGTGCGCCAAGCCCGCCGAAGGCGCGGTGAAGTCGCTGAGCTGGAAGACGGAGCCGGCGATGGCCATCGACACGTCGGCGGCCTACACGATGAATCTGGCGACGACCTGCGGCGACATAGACGTCGCGCTGAAGACGGCCGCGGCCCCGCACACGGTGAACTCGTTCGACTTCCTCGCGGGCAAGGGGTTCTTCGACCACACCAAGTGCCACCGGCTCACCACGAACGGCATCTACGTGCTGCAGTGCGGTGACCCGAAGGCCACCGGCAGCGGCGGTCCGGGGTACACGATCCCGGACGAGAACCTGAAGGACACCAGCCTCAAGGGCGGCGTCTACCCGGCGGGCACGATCGCGATGGCCAACACGGGCCAGAAGCACACCGGTGGCAGCCAGTTCTTCCTCGTGTACCAGGACAGTCAGCTACCGGCCAGCTACACACCGTTCGGAACTATTTCCAAGTCCGGTCTCACGGTCCTCAAGAAGATCGCCGCGGCCGGAGAGAGCACAGGCCAGGGCGACGGGGCGCCCAACGCGACGGTCGTGATCAACAAACTGACCGTGACGAAATCCTGACCGTCAACTGCGAAATTTCGGTCGCGCTGGATGCGGACAGCCGCCGGGCTGGTCGCCTATGTTGGCCGTGACGAAACTGTGGACGATGCCCAGGGGCGCTGAAGCCCCTCGCAGGCATCATGTGGAGGAGGCGCTGTGAGCAGCGACCCGTGGGGCCGCGTCGACGAGACGGGGACCGTGTACGTGCGTACGGCCGACGGCGAGCAGGTCGTCGGTTCCTGGCAGGCCGGCTCACCTGATGAGGCGCTGGCCTACTTCGAGCGCAAGTACGAAGGCCTGGTTGTCGAGATCGGCCTCCTCGAGCGACGAGTGAAAACCACCGACCTGTCGGCGAAGGACGCCCAGGTCGCGATCGACCATATTCGCGAACAGGTGGACGCCCACCACGCGGTCGGCGATCTGCAGGCGCTGAAGAAGCGGCTGGACAAGCTCGTCGAGACGGTCGACGCGCGCCGTGAGGAGCGCAAGGTCCAGCGTGCGAAGCAGTCCGACGAGGCTCGGCACGCCAAGGAGGCGCTGGTCGTCGAGGCGGAGGAGCTGGCGCAGAGCGACCAGTGGCGGGCGGCCGGTGAGCGGTTGCGCTCCCTGGTGGACACCTGGAAGGGGCTGCCGCGGCTCGACCGCAAGTCGGACGACGAGCTGTGGCACCGCTTCTCGCACGCGCGCTCGGCGTTCTCCAAGCGCCGCAAGGCGCACTTCGCCTCGCTGGACGCGCAGCGCGAGGACGCCCGCAAGACCAAGGAGAAGCTGGTCGCGGAGGCCGAGTCGCTGTCCGCCTCCACGGACTGGGGTCCGACGGCGGCGCGTTACCGCGAGCTGATGGCGGACTGGAAGGCCGCGGGCCGCGCGCAGCGTGAGCACGAGGACGACCTGTGGAACCGCTTCCGCGGCGCCCAGGACGTGTTCTTCGCGGCGCGCAGCTCGGTCTTCGCCGAGCGGGACGCCGAGCAGTCGGAGAACCTGAAGCTCAAGGAGGAGCTGGCCGAGGAGGCCGAGAAGCTCGTCCCGGTGCAGGACCTGAAGGCCGCCCGCGCCGCCTTCCGTTCCATCAACGAGCGCTGGGAGGCCATCGGCCACGTGCCCCGCGACGCCCGCCCGAAGGTCGAGGGCCGGATGCACGCGGTGGAGCGGGCTCTGCAGGAGTCCGAGGAGGCCGAGTGGCGCCGGACCAACCCGGAGGCACGCGCGCGTGCCGAGGGTCTGACCGGTCAGCTGCAGGCCGCCGTGGACAAGCTCCAGGGCCAGATCGAGACGGCGCGCGCCGCGGGCAACACTTCGAGGGCCGACAAGCTCCAGAAGGAGCTCGATGGCCGTCAGGCGCTGCTGGACCAGGCGTTGAAGGGTCTCCAGGAGTTCGGCGGCTGAGGCGGCCGAGGCGGCTGGGTTTTCCCGCCACTACGTAGAGGGGCTCCCGTACGGTGCGTACGGGAGCCCCTCTACGTAGTGGGCCGTTGATGGGCCGCGGACGTCAGGACCCGTCGGAGGGCCTGCGCGCCGAGGTCACCCGGTACACGTCGTACACGCCCTCCACGCCCCTGACCGCCTTCAGGACGTGCCCCAGGTGCTTGGGGTCACCCATCTCGAAGGTGAAGCGAGAGGTGGCCACACGGTCGCGGGAGGTCTGGACGGCCGCGGACAGGATGTTGACGTGCTGGTCGGACAGGACGCGGGTGACGTCCGACAGGAGCCGGGAGCGGTCCAGGGCCTCGACCTGGATGGCCACCAGGAAGACCGAGGACTGGGTGGGCGCCCACTCGACCTCGAGGATGCGCTCGGGCTCGCGGGAGAGCGAGTCGACGTTGACGCAGTCGCTGCGGTGCACCGATACGCCGCTGCCGCGGGTGACGAAGCCGATGATCGGGTCGCCGGGGACGGGCGTACAACAGCGGGCGAGCTTGACCCACACGTCCTCGACGCCCTTGACGACGACACCCGGGTCGGCGTTGGAGCGGCGCTTGCGGCCACGCCCGCGCGCGGGCGGAACGCTCTCGTCGATCTCCTCGGTGGCCGCCTCCTCGCCGCCGAGGGCCTGCACCAGCTTCTGCACGACGCTCTGCGCGGTGACATGGCCCTCGCCGATCGCCGCGTACAGCGAGGAGATGTCGGGGTAGCGCATCTCGTGCGCGAGGGTGACCAGGGAGTCGCCGGTGAGGATGCGCTGGATCGGCAGGTTCTGCTTGCGCATGGCCCGGGCGATGGCGTCCTTGCCCTGCTCGATGGCCTCGTCGCGGCGCTCCTTGGAGAACCAGGCGCGGATCTTGTTGCGGGCGCGCGGGGACTTCACGAAGCCCAGCCAGTCGCGGGAGGGGCCCGCACCGGCCGCCTTGGAGGTGAAGACCTCCACCAAGTCGCCGTTGTCCAGGGTGGATTCGAGCGGGACGAGGCGTCCGTTGACCCGTGCGCCTATCGTCCGGTGGCCGACCTCCGTGTGGACGGCGTACGCGAAGTCCACCGGTGTCGCGCCGGCCGGGAGCGCTATGACGTCACCCTTGGGCGTGAAGACGAAGACCTCGTTGCGGGACAGGTCGAAGCGCAGGGACTCCAGGAACTCGCTCGGGTCCTCGGTCTCCTTCTGCCAGTCGAGCAACTGGCGCAGCCACGCCATGTCGTTGACGGTGTCCTGCCCCGCGCTGCCCTTGGCCGCCCGGGGCACGTCGGTGCGGATCTTGGAGGAACCGGCGACGGTCTCCTGCTTGTACTTCCAGTGCGCGGCGATGCCGTACTCGGCACGGCGGTGCATGTCGAACGTGCGGATCTGGAGTTCGACCGGCTTGCCGTTGGGCCCGATGACCGTCGTGTGCAGCGACTGGTACATGTTGAACTTGGGCATCGCGATGTAGTCCTTGAACCGGCCGGGGACCGGGTTCCATCGCGCGTGCACGGTGCCGAGGGCCGCGTAGCAGTCGCGGACGGTGTCCACGAGGACGCGGATGCCCACCAGGTCGTAGATCTCCGCGAAGTCGCGGCCTCGTACGATCATCTTCTGGTAGACGGAGTAGTAGTGCTTCGGGCGGCCGGTGACCGTCGCCTTGATGCGGGCGGCGCGCAGGTCGGCCTGGACCTCGTCGGTCACTATGGCGAGGTATTCGTCGCGCTTGGGGGCGCGCTCGGCGACCAGGCGCACGATCTCGTCGTACATCTTGGGGTAGAGGATCGCGAACGCGAGGTCCTCCAGCTCCCACTTGATGGTGTTCATGCCCAGGCGGTGGGCCAGCGGCGCGTAGATCTCCAGGGTCTCGCGCGCCTTCTTCTCCTGCTTCTCACGCTTGAGGTAGCGCATGGTGCGCATGTTGTGCAGACGGTCGGCGAGCTTGATGACCAGGACGCGGGGGTCCTTGGCCATGGCGACGACCATCTTGCGGACCGTCTCGGCCTGCGCGGCCTCGCCGAACTTGACCTTGTCGAGCTTGGTGACGCCGTCGACGAGCAGGCCGACCTGGTCGCCGAAGTCGCGCCTGAGCGTGTCCAGGCCGTACTCGGTGTCCTCGACGGTGTCGTGCAGGAGACCGGCCATCAGCGTGGCGGGGTCCATGCCCAGCTCGGCGAGGATCGTCGTGACGGCGAGCGGGTGCGTGATGTACGGGTCGCCGCTCTTGCGCTTCTGACCGCGGTGCCAGCGCTCGGCGACCTGGTAGGCCTTCTCGATCTGCCGCAGCGTCGACGTCTCGATCTTCGGGTCGTTGCTGCGCACTATCCGCAGCAACGGCTCCAGGACCGGGTTGTACGGGTTCGAGCGCTGCACGCCGAGCCGGGCCAGGCGGGCGCGGACGCGGTTGGAGGAGGAGCTGGGGCGGCCGGACGGAGCGGCGGCGGAACGGACCGCCGGAGTCTTCGCGGGGCGCTCGGAAGGGGCCGGCTTGGGGCGTGGCTGCTCGGCCGCCTTGCCGTCGGGCGCGGACTGGGCGTGCTCGACCGGCCCGCTCGTGGCGTTCTTGGCGGGCGTCGCCGCGGGGGCCGAGGCAGTCTCGGGCTTGGCGGCGGTGAGTGGCTGGGCCTCGTCTGGCAAGAGGGCTCCTCGTGCGCGTTCCGGGTCCCCCGGTCAGGCTCCGGAAACCCCATGGTAGCGATCCTGGGCACCGGGCTCGCTTTCGGCCGCTGGGACGGCCTCGTACAGAAGGAACGCGAGAGGCGGGCTCCGGATTCCTCCGGGCCCGCCTCCACGGTGTCCTACGGGTGTCTCAGGGCCTTCCCAGGCCTTTCCCGGGGCTTTCCCCGAGGTGTCGCGAACGCGGCCCTCAGACCTTGAGGAGCGCCTCCAGAGGAGCGCCCGCGAGAGCCGGCTCCAGACGGCCACGGCCGCCGAGGAACCCGAGCTCCATCAGCACGGCGACGCCCGCGACCTCGGCGCCCGCCCGGCGGATGAGCCGGAGCGAGGCCTCGGCGGTGCCGCCGGTGGCGAGGACGTCGTCGACGACCAGTATCCGGTCGGCCGAGGTCAGGTCCTCGGCGTGCACCTCGATCTCGGCCGAGCCGTACTCCAGGTCGTACGCCTGCGACAGGGTCGCTCCGGGGAGCTTGCCCGCCTTGCGTACGGGGATGAAGCCGATCCCGGCGCGGACGGCGACCGGGGCTCCGAGGATGAAGCCACGGGCCTCCAGACCGACGATCTTCGTGGCCTCGGCGCGCACGGCGATCTCCGCCAGGGCGTCGGTGAGCGCCGTGAAGGCCGCCGGGTCCGCCAGGAGCGGGGTGATGTCCTTGAACATCACACCCGGCTCCGGGTAGTCGGCCACGTCGCGGATACGGCTGAGCAGCAGCGTCGTGATGTCCGTGAGCTCGGTCATCGGCGCTTCCCCGAGGGTCGGCCGCGACCGCGGTTGCGGGACGCGGGCTGGTTGCGCGGGCCGACGACCATGGGCCCGTCGTCCTCCGGCTCGTCGTCCAGCATCACGTCGGAGACCTCGGTCTCCAGGGGCTCGCCCTTGGCGGCGGCCTGGGCCCGCTTGGCGAGGACGCGCTTCCTGAGGGCCTTCATCTGCGGCTCGCGCTCCTTGAGGTCGGCGACGAGCGGCGTGGCGATGAAGATCGAGGAGTACGCACCGGCCGCGAGGCCGACGAACAGCGACAGCGAGATGTCGTTGAGCATGCCCGCGCCGAGGACGCCGCCACCGATGAACAGCAGGCCGGCGACCGGCAGCAGCGCGACCACCGTGGTGTTGATCGAACGGACCAGGGTGCCGTTGATCGAGCGGTCGGCGATCTCGCTGTACGTGTAGCGGGTCTGCTTGGTGATGTCCTTCGTCTGCTCCTTGAGGCTGTCGAAGACGACGACCGTGTCGTAGAGCGAGTAACCGAGGATGGTGAGCAGACCGATCACGGTGCCCGGGGTGACCTCGAAGCCGACCAGGGCGTAGATGCCGACCGTGATCGTGATGTCGTGGATCAGGGCCACGAGCGCGGCCACGGCCATGCGCCACTCGAACGCGATCGCCAGGTAGATCACGACGAGGACCATGAAGATCGCCAGGCCCTCCCAGGCCTTGTTGGCGATCTGGTCACCCCAGCTGGGGCCGACCAGGTCCGCGTTGATCGACTCCGTGTTGACGTTCAGGTCCTTGGCGAGCTCGTCCTTGATCTTGTCGGACTTGTCCGTGTCGATGCCGGCGACCTGGATGCGCAGTCCGCCGTTGCCGAGCTTCTGGACGACCGCGTCGTGGCCGGAAGAGTTCTGCGCGAACGTCTCGGCCTGGGCCACCGAGACGCTGGTCTTCCCGGTGGTGAAGACGGCCCCGCCCTGGAACTCGATGCCCATGTTCAGGCCGCGCACCGTCAGGCCGAGGATGGCCGTGATGGTGATCAGGATCGAGATGCCGTACCAGATCTTGCGCTTGCCGACGAAGTCGTAGCCGATCTCGCCGCGGTGGAGCCGGGCGCCGAGGGTGCCGAGTTTCGACATCTCACGCCTCCTTCGGGTCGACGGGGGCGGAGGGACGGCGCGTACGACGCAGCGGTGGTTTGGCGCCCAGGGCCTTGGGGTCGAGGCCGGACCACTTGCTGCCGCTCGCGTAGAACTTCCGGCGGGCGAGGAGCGTCATCAGCGGCTTGGTGAAGAAGAACACGACGACCACGTCGAGCACCGTGGTCAGACCGAGCGTGAACGCGAAGCCCTGGACCTTGCCGACGGTGACGATGAAGAGCACCGCGGCGGCGAGGAACGACACGAAGTCGGAGACCAGGATGGTGCGCCGGGCGCGCGGCCAGGCACGCTCGACGGCCGGGCGCAGGGAGCGGCCCTCGCGGATCTCGTCCCGGATGCGTTCGAAGAACACGATGAACGAGTCCGCTGTGATTCCGATCGCGACGATCGCACCACAGACCGCGGGGAGGTTCAGCGCGAAGCCGATGGTGGGACCGAGCAGCGCCATGATCACGTACGTGAGGGCACCCGAGACCAGCAGCGAGGGAATGGCGATGATCGACAGGCCCCGGTAGTAGACCACCAGGTAGATGACGACCAGGCCGAGGCCGATGGCGCCCGCGATCAGACCGGCGTGCAGCTGCTCGCCGCCGAGCGCGGCCGTCACCGTGGTGACGCTCGACTCCTTGAAGGTGAGCGGCAGCGCGCCGTACTTCAGCATGTTCGCCAGGCTCTGCGCCTCGGTCTGGTCGAAGCTGCCGGAGATCTCCGCGCTGCCGCCGGTCAGCGCCTGCTGGACGAACGGGTCGGAGACGACATCACCGTCGAGGACGATCGCGAACTGGTTCTGCGGGGACTGGTTCTTCGCGAGCTTGCCGGTGATGTCGGCGAACTTCTTGGAGCCACCGGAGGTGAACTCCATGGTGACCTTCCAGCCCGCCGCGCTCTGGGTGTCGAAGACGGCCGAGGCGCTCTTGATGTCCGTACCCGAGACCTCGGCGGGGCCGAGGACGTACTTCTGCCACTGGCCCGAGGAGTTCTTGCCGCAGGCCACGGTGGGGTCGGTGGCCTTCGAGCCTTCACCGGCCTTGGCGCGCTGCGCCTTGTCCGCGCAGTTGAGCGCCGTGTACTGAGCCTGGAGCTTGGTGGCCGCGGCACTGGCGCTCGCGTTCGCCGACGGCGAGGCGCTGGAGGAGGCCGAGGGGCTGGCCGAGGAGCTCGCGGAGCTGCTCGCGGACGGCGTGGAGTCCGCCTTCAGGGCGTCGGTGACCGCACGGCCCTGGGAGGTGGCGGAGGACGTCGGGCTCGCGGAGCTCGACGAGGTCGCCTTCTGGCTGGCCTTGTCCGTGGCCTTCGAGGAGGAGCTGCTCGAGGCGCTGGGCGACGGGCTGGCCGACGCGGCCGAACCGGAGACCTCGGTGGCCAGGACCGGACGGAAGTAGAGCTTCGCGGTGGTGCCGACCTGGTCCCGGGCTTCCTTGGAGTTCGTGCCCTTGGGGATGTTGACAATGATGTTGTCGGATCCCTGGGTCTGCACCTCGGCCTCAGAGACGCCGAGACCGTTGACACGGCGGTTCATGATGTCGACCGCGGTGTTCATGTTGGTCTGGTTGATCGCGTTCGGCTGGCCCGGCTCGTTCTTCGCCGTGAGCGTGATGCTCGTGCCGCCGGCGAGGTCGATGCCGAGACGCGGGGTGGGATGCCCGGAGAGGAACATCCCCCCCGTGAGCGCCGCGATGGCGATCAGGATGAAGGCCAGCGAGCGCCCCGGCCTGCTCTGGGCGCTCGCGCTCCGGCCCTTCTTCGGTGCTGCCACCTTCTCGTACTCCCTCTCGGGCCGCCGTGCGCGGGGTCAGCGCGGGGGCGGCCATGACATGGTGTCGGGATTCCGTGCGAAAACGCAGGTCCCGGAGGTGCGGAGCGCAAGCGGATCGCGCCGCGTCCCCGGGGCGTGACTACTTCGCGTCGGACTCGCCGTCGGTCTTCTTCGGCTCTGCTTCGTCGGCCTCGTCGGCCTTCGCCTCGGCGGGCTTGTCGGACGGCTCGGCGGCCACGTCCTTCTTGCCGAGGTCGAGGGGCTTGTCGTCGGAGGCGTCGGAAGAGGCGTCGGCGGCGGGCTCGTCGGTCTCGGTGAGGGAGGAGGCGTCGTCGGGGACGACCGACCCGTCCGCGTCCAGGTCGTGCTCGGCGCCGTGGACGATGCGGTTGTACTCCTCGTCGGAGAGCACGGCGCCGATCGCGTTCTTCGCAAACAGCAGGTCGACGCCCGGGCCGGCGTCAAGGAGGACCGAGTCCTCGTTGACCTCCTTGACAGTGGCGTACATGCCACCGATCGTGCGCACGCCGGAGCCGGGCTGCATCTCATTGCGCATGGAAGCGGCCTGCTGCTGCTTCTTCTTGGCCGACCGGGTCATCAGGAACATGGCCCCGATGAGCACGATGAACGGGAGGAGGGTCACGAGACTCACGGGTCGGAACTTCCTTCTTCGACCGCGATGGTGAGCGGCCTGCTGGATGGGGGTATGTATGCCGTCGACAAGGGCGGCATCGGCGGAGTCTAAGCGAGTCCGCACTCAGGGAACAACGCTCAGCATGGCACCGGGGTTCCTGACCCCGCGAGTGCGCGCGCCGTCACGCCCCGAACAGGTCCCCTTGTCCGTTTCCCCCCATGGACTGGCGCGGCGGCGTCAGACCGAGGTGGGCCCATGCGGCCGGGGTCGCCACCCGGCCGCGCGGCGTACGGGCGAGCAGTCCCTCCCGTACGAGGAAGGGCTCGGCGACCTCCTCGACGGTCTCGCGCTCCTCCCCCACCGCTACCGCGAGCGTGGACAGACCGACCGGGCCGCCGCCGAACAGCTTGAGCAGGGCCTCCAGAACACCGCGGTCGAGCCGGTCGAGGCCACGGGCGTCGACCTCGTAGACCTTGAGCGCGGCCGCGGCGATCTCGCGGGTGATGATCCCGTCCGCCTTGACCTGCGCGTAGTCCCGGACGCGGCGCAGCAGACGGTTGGCGATACGGGGCGTGCCGCGGGAGCGCCCCGCGATCTCGGCGGCGCCTTCCGAGCCGATCTCCACGTCGAGGAGATGCGCGGAACGGTGGATGACGCGCTGGAGCTCCGCGGGCTCGTAGAACTCCATGTGCGCGGTGAAGCCGAAGCGGTCGCGCAGCGGGGGCGGCAGCAGACCCGCGCGCGTGGTGGCGCCGACCAGCGTGAACGGCGGCAGCTCCAGTGGGATCGCGGTGGCGCCGGGGCCCTTGCCGACGATCACGTCGACGCGGAAGTCCTCCATCGCCATGTAGAGCATCTCCTCGGCGGGCCGGGACATGCGGTGGATCTCGTCGAGGAACAGCACCTCGCCCTCCTGGAGCGAGGAGAGGATGGCCGCCAGGTCACCGGCGTGCTGGATGGCGGGGCCGCTGGTGATGCGGATGGGGGCGCCCATCTCGGCGGCGATGATCATCGAGAGGGTGGTCTTGCCGAGGCCGGGGGCGCCGGAGAGCAGCACGTGGTCGGCGGTGGCGCCGCGCGCGCGGGCGGCACGCAGGACGAGGTCGAGCTGCTCGCGGACCTTCTCCTGGCCGATGAACTCGTCCAGGTCCTTGGGGCGCAGGGCCGCCTCGACGGCCTGGTCCTCACGGTCGGCGGACGCGCCGACGAGCCGCTCGGCGTCGCTCTCGTCGGTCGTGTCGTCCCAGTTCACTGAAGTTCTCCTAGCCGTGGCATGCCGGCTGTGTCATCCGGCCGGGGGTCCGGGGACGCTCCCCCGGAAGACACAGCGTGCATGTGTGCCTCGCGGTCTGGTGGTCGGGGGCCGGTGGTTCAGCGGGCGCGGTTGAGGCTCTGGAGGGCCGCCTTCAGCAGCTGGCCCACCTGGGGTGCGCCCTCGGCGGCCTCGGCCTGCGGGGCGACGGCGGAGACGGCCTCGTCGGCCTCGCGCGTCGCGTACCCGAGGCCGATCAGCGCGGCGTGCAGTTGGTCGCGCCAGCCGGTGCTGACCGGGGCGCCGATGCCGGTGCTCGTGCCGAGGGGCTCGCCGAGCCGGTCCTTGAGCTCCAGCAGGAGCTTCTGGGCTCCCCTCTTGCCGATGCCGGGTACGGCCGTGAGCGTCTTCTCGTCACCCGTGGCGATCGCGCGGCGCAGGGCGTCGGGCGAGTGCGTGGCGAGCATGGCCTGCGCGAGGCGTGGGCCGACACCGCTGGCGGTCTGGAGCAGCTCGAAGGTTCCGCGCTCGTCGTCGTCCGCGAAGCCGTACAGCGTCAGGGAGTCCTCGCGCACGACGAGGGAGGTGGCGAGCTTGGTCTGCTGTCCCATCCGGAGCCCGGAGAGCGTATTGGGCGAGCACTGGACGGCGATGCCGATGCCGCCGACCTCGACGACCGCGGAGTCCGGGGCGAGGGCGGCGACCGGGCCGCTGACGAAGGCGATCATGCGGTACGGCCTTTCGAAGCGTGGTGCGATGCGGGTTTCGACGCGTGCAGGGCGGCGGCCTGCTGGAGCCGGTTCTGCGCGACGGCCTGCTGGAGTCGGTTCTGCGCGGGGGCGCGCCAGATGTGACAGATGGCGAGGGCGAGGGCGTCCGCCGCGTCGGCGGGCTTGGGCGGCGCGTCGAGCCTGAGCAGCCTGGTGACCATGGCACCCACCTGGGCCTTGTCCGCGCGTCCGCTGCCGGTGACAGCGGCCTTGACCTCGCTCGGGGTGTGCAGGGCGACCGTCAGGCCGCGGCGGGCGGCGCAGAGCATGGCGACGGCGCTGGCCTGGGCGGTGCCCATCACCGTCCGCACGTTGTGCTGGCTGAACACCCGCTCCACGGCGACGACTTCGGGCTCGTACTCGTCGAGCCACTGCTCGATGCCCTGCTCGATGGCGACGAGGCGCAGGCCCAACTCGGCGTCCGCCGGGGTGCGTACGACCCCGACGCCGCGCATGGTCAGGGGTCGGCCCGCGACTCCTTCGACCACCCCGACACCGCATCGGGTCAGTCCCGGGTCAACGCCCAGCACCCGCACCCCGAACCCCCCTTTTACGGCTGGGCCGCCGCCGCTCTCGCGGAAGTGGCCGATCGCCGTCGTGGTTCCTCAATTGATGGTTGCGGTCCGCTGGACTGCGATCATCATCCGTCCTCGACAGGCTAACCGCTGCCACTGACAACGACGGCGGGCCGGCAGGACGTGTCCCGCGGGCCCGCCGAAATGAATCCTTGGCGGCTCAGGCGTCGACCTTGGCCATCACGTCGTCGCTCACGTCGAAGTTGGCGAAGACGTTCTGCACGTCGTCGCTGTCCTCCAGGGCGTCGATCAGCTTGAAGATCTTCCGGGCGCCCTCTTCGTCGAGCTCGACCTGCATGGTCGGGACGAAGTTGGCCTCGGCGGAGTCGTAGTCGACGCCGGCGTCCTGGAGGGCCGTGCGGACCGCGACCAGGTCGGTGGCCTCGGAGATGACCTCGAAGGACTCGCCCAGGTCGTTGACCTCTTCGGCACCCGCGTCGAGCACGGCACCCAGGACGTCGTCCTCGGTCAGCTCGCCCTTGGGGACGATGACGACGCCCTTGCGGTTGAAGAGGTACGAGACGGAGCCCGGGTCGGCCATGTTGCCGCCGTTGCGCGTCATGGCGACGCGGACGTCCGAGGCGGCGCGGTTGCGGTTGTCGGTGAGGCACTCGATGAGCACCGCGACACCGTTCGGCCCGTAACCCTCGTACATGATCGTCTCGTAGTCGGCGCCACCGGCCTCGAGACCGGCACCGCGCTTGACCGCGGAGTCGATGTTCTTGTTCGGGACCGAGCTCTTCTTGGCCTTCTGAATGGCGTCGAACAGCGTCGGGTTGCCGCCCGGGTCGGCGCCACCGGTGCGGGCCGCGACCTCGATGTTCTTGATCATCTTCGCGAAGAGCTTGCCGCGCTTGGCGTCGATCACGGCCTTCTTGTGCTTCGTCGTAGCCCATTTAGAGTGGCCGGACATCTGCCTGTCTCCTTCGCGTAACCCATCCTGTACGAACTCCCCCAGACCTTGAGGATCTGGGGGACCCCCAGATCCTACAAGGACTCCGGTATCCGGTTCGCGCGCACCATGTCGACGAACAGGCCGTGCACGCGGTGGTCGCCGGTCAGTTCCGGGTGGAACGACGTGGCGAGCGCGGTGCCCTGACGTACGGCGACGATGTGACCCTCGTGCTCAGCGAGCACTTCGGCCGCGGCTCCCACGGACTCGACCCAGGGGGCGCGGATGAAGACGCCCTCTACAGGATCGCCCTCGACGCCCCGGACGTCGACCGCCGCTTCGAAGGACTCGTTCTGGCGTCCGAAGGCGTTGCGGCGCACGATCATGTCGATGCCGCCGATCGTCTCCTGGCCCGAGCGCGGGTCGAGGATCTTGTCGGCGAGCATGATCATGCCCGCGCAGGTGCCGTAGACGGGCATGCCCGCGCGCACGCGCGCGCGGAGGGGCTCCATCAGTCCGAACAGGACGGCCAGCTTGGAGATGGTGGTGGACTCGCCTCCGGGGATGACCAGGCCGTCCACCTCGGCGAGCTCCTCGGGACGCCGCACCGGCCTGGCCACGGCGTCGGCCGCGGCCAGGGCGATGAGGTGCTCCCGTACGTCGCCCTGGAGTGCCAGGACGCCTACGACAGGTACGTCAGTCATGTACGTGATGCCTTTGTCCGGTCTCGCGTGTCCGGTCTCTTACCAGCCGCGGTTGGCGTAGCGCTCGGTCTCGGGGAGGGTGTCGCAGTTGATGCCGACCATGGCCTCGCCCAGGTTGCGGGAGGCGTCCGCGATGATCTTCGGGTCGTCGTAGAAGGTGGTCGCCTTCACGATGGCGGCGGCGCGCTTGGCCGGGTCGCCGGACTTGAAGATGCCGGAGCCCACGAAGACGCCCTCGGCACCGAGCTGACGCATGAGAGCGGCGTCGGCGGGGGTCGCGACACCACCGGCGGAGAACAGCACGACCGGGAGCTTGCCGAGCTCGGCGACCTCCTTGACCAGCTCGTACGGGGCGCGCAGGTCCTTGGCGGCGGCGTACAGCTCGTTGTTGTCGAAGCCGCGCAGACGGGCGATCTCGTTCTTGATCTGACGCAGGTGACGGACGGCCTCGACGACGTTGCCGGTGCCCGCCTCGCCCTTGGAGCGGATCATGGCGGCGCCCTCGGCGATGCGGCGCAGGGCCTCGCCCAGGTTGGTCGCACCGCAGACGAAGGGGGTCGTGAAGGCCCACTTGTCGGAGTGGTTGACCTCGTCGGCCGGGGTGAGGACCTCGGACTCGTCGATGTAGTCGACACCGAGGGACTGCAGGACCTGGGCCTCGACGAAGTGGCCGATGCGGGACTTGGCCATGACCGGGATGGAGACCGCGTCGATGATCTCCTCGATCATGTTCGGGTCCGACATACGGGCCACGCCGCCGTCCTTGCGGATGTCGGCGGGCACCCGCTCCAGGGCCATGACGGCCACGGCGCCGGCGTCCTCGGCGATCTTCGCCTGCTCGGCGTTGACCACGTCCATGATCACGCCGCCCTTGAGCTGCTCGGCCATTCCGCGCTTGACGCGGGCGGTGCCGGTTGCGGTGTTCTCGGCGGGCTGGGCGGTGTTGGAGAGCGTGCTGGACACGGGTTGACCTCACTCGGTGAAAGAGGATTTCTGCAGCACCGAGGAAACGTGAGTGGACCAGTCCACAGCAAGGGCCAATGGGGAGCCGGTGGATCCTTTTCGCCCCCGCCGCCCCTACCCGACCCATCCCTGGGGGCTCCGCCCCCAGACCCCCGCATCGGCCTGACCGGCCTCGTCCTCAAGCGCCGGACAGGCTGAAAGAGGCGCGCAGCGCCCCTTCAGGGGCGCGGGGAACTGCGCGACCGGCCCCCACCCGCCGTCGGCGAAAAGACAACGGGCGGGCGGGGATTCGGGGCGCGGCCCCGCCCGAGGGGTGCGGGGAACTGCGCGGCCCATCCCCACCGGCCCGCAGCCCCTGAGCAGCGCCCACCCGCGGCCGAAAGGGGTCCCCGTCCTCAGGTCGTGGGGCGGTCCGCCAGCGCTGTGGGAGGCTCGTCGTCCATTTCGAAGGCCATGGGGAAGGGCGCGTGGCCGGCGAGGCGGAACCAGCGGACCTTGCGGTGGCGACGAAGAGCGCGGGCGGCACGTACCGCGTCGTTGTGGAACCGCCGAGCCATCGGCACCCGCCGCACCGCCTGCGCCAGCTCGGTCGCCGCCGCGTCCCCACCCGGCGCCTCCCGCACCGCCTCCACCTGCTGCACCTCTCCGAAGACGGCCCGCAGGGCCTGGCTGAGGTCGCTCTCGGCCACCTCGCGCTGCTCCTCCTCCGCCTGCCGCGCGGCATGCGCGGCCTCGTAGAGCACGATCGAGGCGGCGGGATCGAGCACCCCGGAGGTCGCCAACTCCTGGGCGACCGAGGCACGGCGCAACAACTGCGCGTCGAGCGCGGCACGGGCGGCGTCGATCCGGGCGTGCAGCCGGTCGAGGCGCCCCGCGGTCCAGCTCAGGTAGAGGCCGATCGCGACGAGGCCGACGAGGATCCAGATGAGGGTTGCGGTCACGGGCGGCAAGGCTACCCGGGTGTGCTCACCCCTCTCCCACGTCCCAGGCGCAACGGCAACCGCCGTGGCCGGTGGAGGAGTCGGGGGTGTTCTTCGACCGGGCGGCCACCCGGTAGCGGTTGCGGTACGAGGCGTGGCACGGGTACGAGCCGCGCGGATGAGCCGGCCCCGGCGGCCGGGATCCGTAGCCGAGGTCTCGGCCGAGGTCCCGGAGGGCTCGGTGAAGGCGTCCGCGCAGCACTTTCACGGGTTGCCCGAAGTGTCGTACAGGCCGGAGCCGTTGGGCTCGTAGGAGTCCAGCGGGACGGTTCCCGTACGGCCGCCGGGGCGGGTGCCGACCCGGGGGAAGTCGCCCTGCCAGATGGTCACGCGCTTCTGGTCCCGCGGGTGCGCAGCACGCCTCTCCCCCACCCGGCGTCGACGTGCCACGCACGCTCAGTCCCGGGCCAGGCCGAACCTCGCCCGCAGCCCCGTCCGTTCGTCCGCGGCGACCGCCGCCGCACCGTCCGTCACCGTCTCGTAGACGGACAGGATGTCCGCGCCGACGGTCGACCAGTCGAAGCGCCGTACGTGGGCGCTGCCCCGCGCGCGGAGTTCGGTCCGGCGCTCGGGGTCGCCGAGCAGGCGCAGGGCCGCGGCGGCCAGGTCGTCCGCGTCCTCGTTGGCGAAGAGTTCACCGGCCGCGCCCTGGTCGAGGACCTGCGCGAACGCGTCGAGGTCGGAGGCCAGCACCGGAGCGCCCGCCGACATCGCCTCCACGAGGATGATGCCGAAGCTCTCGCCGCCGGTGTTGGGCGCCACGTACACGTCGACGCTGCGCAGGAGGCGGGCCTTGTCCTCGTCGCTGACCATGCCGAGGAACTCGACGCGCGAGCGCATCTCGGCGGGCAGGGACTCGACGGCCTCCTCCTCGTCACCGCGTCCGGCGACCAGGAGCCGGGTCCCCGGACGCTCGGCGAGGATCTTGGGCAGGGCCTTCATGAGGACGGGCAGGCCCTTGCGGGGCTCGTCGATGCGGCCGATGAAGCCGAGGGTGCCGCCCTGCCACTCGGGCTTGGGCTTGGCGCGGGCGAAGAAGTCGACGTCGACGCCGTTCGGGATGACGACCGCGTCGCCGCCCAGGTGCTCGACGAGGGTGCGGCGGGCGTACTCGCTCACCGCGATCCGCGCGCTGATCTTCTCCAGGGCCGCCTGGAGGATCGAGTACGCGGCGACCATGGCCCGGGAGCGCGGGTTGGAGGTGTGGAAGGTGGCGACGATGGGGCCCTGCGCGGCCCAGCACGCGAGCAGGCCGAGCGAGGGCGAGGCCGGCTCGTGGATGTGGATCACGTCGAAGGTGCCGTCGTGCAGCCAGCGCCGCACCCGGGCCGCCGACAGGAAGCCGAAGTTCAGGCGCGCCACGGAGCCGTTGTAGGGCACCGGGACCGCGCGGCCCGCCGAGACGACGTACGGCGGCAGCGGTGTCTCGTCGTCCGCGGGGGCGAGCACGGAGACCTCGTGTCCGCGGCGGATGAGGTGTTCGGCCAGGTCACGGATGTGGAACTGGACGCCGCCCGGCACGTCCCAGGAGTAGGGGCAGACGATGCCGATCCTCACGGAGTCCTCTTCTCGGAACCCTGCTGGGCGTTGTCAGGATCCTTGGTGTCAGGATTTCCGCTGTCGGAATCCCTGTTGTCGGGATTCTTCCCGGGATCGAGGTCCTTGAGCCACAAGCGCTGCAGCATGTGCCAGTCCTCCGGATGTTCGGCGATACCCGTGGCGAAGGCGTCGGCCAGCGCCTGTGTCATGACAGACGTCTTCTCGGCCCGGGTGCCTGTCTCGGGGACCTCGACGGGGGGATGCACACGGCCCTGCATCACGGGTGAGTCGTCGTACCAGAGCGTGACCGGCAGCAGGACGGCTCCGGTCTGCTGGGCGAGCAGCGCCGGG
Organism: Streptomyces diastatochromogenes; assembly: GCA_001550305.1. Lineage (GTDB taxonomy): Bacteria > Actinomycetota > Actinomycetes > Streptomycetales > Streptomycetaceae > Streptomyces > Streptomyces mirabilis_D. Next base: position 9,626 of record LRTP01001230.1, on the reverse strand, counting down.
CCCGCGGGCATCCGGGTCGTCTCGCCGAAGAACTCCACCTCGACGCCCGAGGCCGACAGATCACGCTCGGCGACCAGGCAGATCAGTCCGCCGTCCCGCAGCCGCCGGGCCAGCGTGCCGAACGCGGTGCCGCCGCTGTGCGGCAGGACCTCCATGCCGAGGCCCTCGCGATAGGCGACGAAGCGGTCGTACAGCGACTCCGGCTTGAGGCGCTCGGCGACGGTCGTGAACGGGGTCTCCAGCTTGGTGGTGACCCAGGCGCCGGCGAGGTCCCAGTTGCCCATGTGAGGCAGGGCCAGGATGACGCCCTTGTCGGAGGCGAGCCCGTCCGTCAGATGGTGCACGTCCTTGCAGTCGAAGCCCGTCCGCACGCGCTCCTTGCTCCAGGCGGGGAGGCGGAAGGACTCCATCCAGTAGCGCAGGTACGAGCGCATGCCCGCCCGGGAGAGCTCGGCGAGCCGCTCCGGGGTCGCGTCGGGCAGCACGCGCGCGTAGTTGCTCTCCAGCCGTTGTACGCCCTTGCCGCGCCGCTTCCAGGCGATGTCCGCGATGGTGCGGCCCAGGCGCACCGCGGCCGGCTCCGGAAGCTTCTTGACGGTGCTCCAGCCGAGCGCGTACGCCCCGTCCACCAGCCTCTCCTGGAGACTGGTCACGACGTGGCCCCGCTGTTCTGCGCCGCGGCCGCGGCGTCCGCCTCCGCGGACTCCCGGCGCACCGTGACGACGCGCTGGATCAGCGTGACCAGGCTGCCGACGGCGACGATCCACAGCGCGACGGGCAGCAGCCACTGGATGCCGGGCACCCCGAACTTGTGCAGCCCCGCGAGGCCCGCCGCGACCAGGGAGATCACCAGGCGCTCGGCACGCTCGACCAGGCCGTTCACGGCGACGGGCAGGCCGATCGACTCGCCGCGGGCCTTGGTGTACGAGACCACCTGGCCGCTGGCCAGGCAGAAGATCGAGACGGCGCACAGGGCGTTGTTGTCGCCGCTGCCCGCGTACCAGAGCGCGAAACCGCCGAAGATCGCGCCGTCGGCGACCCGGTCGAGCGTGGAGTCCAGGAAGGCCCCCCAGCGGCTGGAGCGGCCGAGCTGGCGCGCCATGTTTCCGTCGACCAGGTCGGAGAAGACGAAGAGCGTGATGACGATCGTGCCCCAGAAGAACTCCCCCCGGGGGTAGAAGACCAGCGCGCCCGCCATGACTCCGGCCGTACCCAGGAGGGTGACGGTGTCGGGGCTTACCCCCCGACGGATGAGAAACGCGGCGAACGGTGTGAGGACACGCGTGAAGAATGCACGCGCGTACTTGTTCAGCATGGCCTTCCCGAGGGTCGGTGTCGCCGCGCGGCCCCTGCTGGCCACCGGCTGGCCCATCGTAGCCACGCGCGCGCCGGTGCGACGGCCGGGCACCCGGACCCCGTGTCCCGGTGGGATGCCGTCGATGTCACGGCGGGATCGCGTCCCCCGTATGGACGCACCGTGACGCGAGTGCAAAGCTCGAAGACACCGCGGGCGTCATCGGAGCCGCACCGCACGCGGATCCGGCCGTGCCCGCGCCCAAAGAGACCTCACCGTGCACGGGAGGCAAGACCATGGGCGACAAGGCGAACGCACACCCCGGAGCCGCCGGCAGGGCTACAGCGGCCGACCACCCCGCGTCCGTACGGAATGTGGTGCTGGTCGGCCACAGCGGATCCGGCAAGACGACATTGGTGGAAGCTCTCGCGCTGACGGCGGGAGCAGTGAATCGGGCGGGCAGGGTGGAGGACGGCACCGCCGTCTCCGACTACGACGAGATCGAGCACCGGCAGCAGCGCTCGGTGCAGCTGTCCCTGGTACCCGTCGACTGGGACGGATACAAGATCAACATCATCGACACCCCCGGATACGCCGACTTCGTCGGGGAACTCAGGGCCGGTCTGCGCGCCGCGGACGCGGCCCTTTTCGTCGTCTCGGCCTCGGACGGGGTGGACGGCTCGACCAGGATGGTGTGGGAGGAGTGCGCGGCGGTCGGCATGCCGCGCGCCATCGTGATCACCCACCTCGAATCGGCGCGCGCCGACTTCGACGACATGACGCGGATCTGCGCCGAGGCCTTCGGCGCGGACGACCCCGACGCCGTACTGCCGCTGTACCTGCCGCTGCACGGCGCGGAGGGGCCCGACGGGCACGCCCCTGTCACCGGGCTGATCGGGCTCCTCACACAGCGGCTGTTCGACTACTCCTCCGGGGAGCGCAAGGAGGCCGAGCCGGGACCGGAGCAGCTGCCGCTGATCGAGGAGGCGCGCAACCGGCTGATCGAGGGGATCATCGCCGAGAGCGAGGACGAGACCCTCATGGACCGCTACCTGGGCGGCGAGCAGATCGACGTCAAGACGCTCGTGCAGGACCTGGAGCGGGCCGTGGCGCGCGGGGCCTTCTTCCCGGTCCTCGCGGCCGCGCCCGCCGCCGAGGGCGCCCGCCAGGGTCTCGGCACCGTCGAGCTCCTGGAACTCGTCACGGGGGGCTTCCCGACCCCGCTGGAGCGCCCGGCGCCCACCGTGACGACGCCGGAAGGGCAGGAACGCGAGGTCAAGGCCTGCGATCCGAACGGGCCGCTGGTCGCGGAGGTCGTGAAGACGGCCAGCGACCCCTACGTGGGCCGGGTCTCCCTCGTCCGCGTCTTCTCGGGCACCCTGCGCCCCGACGAGACGGTGCACGTCTCCGGGCACGGGCTCGGCGACCGCGGACACGAGGACCACGACGTCGACGAGCGCGTCGGCGCCCTGTCCGCGCCGTTCGGCAAACAGCAGCGCTCCCTGACGCACTGCATCGCGGGCGACCTGGCCTGCGTGGCGAAGCTCAACCGGGCCGAGACCGGTGACACGCTCTCGGCCAAGGACGACCCGCTGCTGATGGAGCCCTGGCAGATGCCGGACCCGCTGCTGCCGCTCGCCATCCAGGCACACAGCAAGGCCGACGAGGACAAGCTCTCGCAGGGCCTGGGCCGGCTGGTCGCCGAGGACCCCACCATGCGCCTGGAACAGAACCAGAACACCCACCAGGTCGTTCTGTGGTGCCTGGGCGAGGCCCACGCCGACGTCGCCCTGGAGCGGCTGCGCAACCGGTACGGCGTCCAGGTCGACGTGGTCCCGCACAAGGTCTCCCTGCGGGAGACGTTCGCGGACAGGGCCGCGGGGCGCGGTCGCCATGTGAAGCAGTCCGGCGGGCACGGGCAGTACGCGATCTGCGAGATCGAGGTCGAACCCCTCCCGAACGGCTCGGGAATCGAGTTCGTGGACAAGGTCGTCGGCGGGGCCGTGCCCCGGCAGTTCATCCCCTCCGTCGAGAAGGGGGTGCGGGCCCAGGCCGCCAAGGGCGTGGTCGCGGGCTATCCCCTCATCGACGTACGGATCACCCTGCTCGACGGCAAGGCGCACTCCGTGGACTCCTCCGACGCGGCGTTCCAGACCGCGGGCGCGCTCGCCCTGCGTGAGGCGGCCGCCGACACCAGGATCCATCTGCTGGAGCCGGTGGCCGAGGTGACGGTCCTGGTCGGCGACGAGTACGTGGGCGCCGTGATGAGCGACCTGTCGGGGCGGCGCGGCCGGGTGGTCGGCACCGAGCAGGCGGGCGGCGGACGCACGCTCGTACGGGCCGAGGTCCCGGAGATCGAGATCGGACGGTACGCCGTGGATCTGCGCTCCCTCTCGCACGGCACCGCACGCTTCAACCGCACCTACGCACGGCACGAGCCGATGCCGTCGCAGATCGCCGAAAGGATGCGCGAACAGGCCCAGAACGCCTGACGGTTCGGTTCCTCTCACCTTCGGCGGGCGGCTTCGGCCGTCCGCCGACGAATGTCGGTCGCGGCCGATACTCTGGGAACTGATCAAGACGATGACCTGATCAACAGGTGTGCGGGGCAGGGAAGTCGGGAAAGTCGCAGGAGCGGGTGCGGCGGCGATGGGGGCGGAAGTGGCGTTCGACGGTTTCGATTTCACTCCCGGGGCGCAGGTGCCGCTCTCGGGTTCGGCGGGACAGACGGCGGCGACCTTCGCCCTAGCCTCGGCGGCGTACCGGGACAGCGATGTCGGCGAGATCCTCAAGGCGAACAACCAGTGGCACGAGTCCACCGTCAGTTCAGGCCGCAAGTGGGCCACGATCTTCAGGCCCAACCTCGGCGAGGCCTTCGGGCGGGCGGTGGTGGACCGCATGCTGGGCGCCGGCCGCAAGCCCCTCATCCAGTCCTTCGGCACCGAGCCGCAGGTCGTCGTCGAGCACTGCCTCGCGGCGAACCGCATCCGCCGGGAGCGGGACAACTGGCTGTCGGCCGTCATGGTGCTGTGTGGTGTGCTGTTCCTGCCCGGGCTGCTGGTGTGGCTGCTGGTCTTCCAGCTCCGGTCCATGATCGCCAAGCAGACGAACAAGCGCGCCGGCGCCCTCGGCACCACGCTCCTGGTCGCCTTCGGCGCCCTCGCCGTGGTCTTCCTCGTCCGCATGCCCTTCACCGGCTTCTGGGCCTGGTACGCGCGTGCGTCGGTGGTCCTCCCGGTGATCGGCTGGCTCTGGGCCAAGCAGATCTGCGAACGGACCGCCAAGGACCTGCGCGCGCGCTGGGACAGCCTGCTGTCCGGAGGTGGCCTCGGTGCCAAGATCCCGGAGGCCGTGCCCGGCAGTCCGGGCGAGACGGCGGCCGAGCGGCTGCGCCAGGCCCTGGCCGCCCTCAGCGCCGAGCAGCAGTCCAACTCGGTGTTCTACGCCGGGCCCAAGGGCATACTCGGCATGGGCACCCGCTGGGGCAGCTGGCAGCTCGCCGAGGACCTCGTCCCCAAGGACCCGGACAAGGAGATCCACCCCTTCCGCAGCTGGGACGTCGTCCGCAACATCCACGACAAGCTCCGCATGCTGGAGCGCGGCCCGCTCAACACCGGTGGGTTCCCGACCCCTTCGATCAAGCACTGGATCGTCTCGCCGATCGGTGAGAACGCCAAGGAGGTGTCCCGGCCGGGCGGCACGGACGTCGAGGCGTACACGATCAAGAGCCACGCCATACAGGACATCTGCAACAAGCAGCAGTTCGGCAGCGGCCAGCGGCACTACCTCGGCGTGCAGTGGACACTGTGGGACGGCCAGTTGATCATCACCATGCTGATCACCGTGACCGTGCTGCACGAGACGCTGCGCATCGAGATCACCGGGCACGCCCTGGGTCCCGTGAACTCCCTGTTCACCAGCAAGCCCGAGGCCCCGACGAAGGAAGTCGCCAAGGCGGTCAAGTTCTGGGAGACCCGCAAGGTGAAGCTGCCGCTGGTCACCACGGACGAGGTCGTACGTCTCACCGCGCGCGCCCCGCTCACCGGGTACCCGCCGCTGCTCAACTGGCTCGGCGGCAAGCTGACGCTGCCCGAGCCGTTCGGCCTGCGGCACGCGTGGGCCGACCAGCCCTGGCGGCACCGCTTCATGGCCGACGACGCGCTGCGGGCGGCCACGCCGGTGCTGCGTGTCGTACACGCGGCGGCGATCAAGGTGCTGGACGAGAACGGGGTCGACACGGAGAAGTTCGGCAACCGGTCGGCGTTCCTCAGCACGGCGGTGCAGGACCCGTCGCCCCGGAAGGCCGACCTCTACGACGCGTGAGCCTCCGGCGCAGAGGCGGGATGGGCCGGTGCGCACAGTGACGGTCGTCGGGGGCTGGTCGCGCAGTTCCCCGCGCCCCTGAAGGGGCGCGCCGAAGGGGCGCCTGTTGGCAGGCGCCCCGTTCGAGCTAAGGCGTCGGCCAGGCCTCTGCCAGCATCTTGCGGGTGTCGGCCAGGAGCTGCGGGAGCACCTTGGTGTGGCCGACGACCGGCATGAAGTTGGTGTCGCCGCCCCAGCGGGGGACGATGTGCTGGTGGAGATGGGCGGCGATGCCCGCGCCCGCCACCGTGCCCTGGTTCATGCCGATGTTGAAACCGTGCGCGCCCGAGGCGGTGCGCAGCGCGGTCATCGCCTGCTTGGTCAGCTCGCCGAGCTCGGCGGTCTCCGGGTCGGTCAGGTCGGTGTAGTCCGCGACATGGCGGTAGGGCACGACCATGAGGTGGCCGCCGTTGTACGGGTACAGGTTGAGCACCGCGTACACCTGCTCACCGCGCCTCACGATGAGCCCGTCCTCGTCGGACTTGGCGGGGATCGAGCAGAACGGACAGCCGTCGTCGGCCCCCGGGCCGGTGGGCTTGTTCTCACCCTGGATGTAAGCCATCCGGTGGGGCGTCCACAAGCGCTGGAACGCGTCCTGCGTCCCCACTCCGATCTGCTGCTCCGGCTCACTCGTCATGTGGTGCAGCATATTGCTTCGCCCGTTCGCGGCGTGTCGGCGGGGCTCCCGCGAATGCTCGCCGGGCCAAGCTGGGCCGATGGACGACGACAGCCGACAGGCCCGGTGGGAACGGCGCACCGAGGTCCCGCTCAGCCTGGCCTCGGCGTTGTTTCTCGCCGCGTACGCCGTCCTGGTCCTCGGGCACACGTTGCCCGCCGTCTGGCGCCAGGCCTGTGTGGCGGCGATGCTGGCCGCCTGGGCGCTGTTCGGCGTCGACTACGCGGTGCGCTGGGGCCTGAGCGGACAGCGCCTCGGCTTCGTCCGCGCGCACCCGGTGGACACCGTGGCGCTCCTGCTGCCGCTGCTGCGTCCACTGCGCATCGTCAAGGTCTACGAGGCCGTACAGCGTCATCGTGGAGAGCCCCGTCTCTCCCTGCACGCGCGCGTGGTCTTCTACGCGGGGTTGTCGTCCGCGCTGCTCGGCTTCGCGGGCTCCCTCGCCGTCTACCAGCAGGAGCGCGGGGCGCCGGGCGCCTCGATCAGGACGTTCGGGGACTCGGTGTGGTGGACCTGCACCACGCTCACGACGGTGGGGTACGGGGACGTGGTGCCGGTGACCCCGATGGGGCGCACGATCGCGTCGGTGCTGATGGTGTGCGGTCTGGCGTTGCTCGGCGCGGTGACCGGATCGTTCTCGTCCTGGCTGCTCCAGGTGTTCGCGCGCGAGGACGAGAGCGACGGGAACAGGGGTGAGAAGAGGCCCCCGGGGAGCTGAGCTCTCCGGGGGCCTTCCGTCACATGCGCGTCAAAGCGGCACCGTACGCGTCGGACCTGCGCGCCAGGCCTGCGCTTCAGACCTGTGCGCGCTCCTCGACGACCTTCATGATCTTGGCGATCGCCTCGTCGACCGGGATGCCGTTCTCCTGCGAGCCGTCGCGGTAGCGGAAGGAGACGGCGCCGGCCGCCATGTCCTCGTCGCCCGCGATGACCATGAAGGGCACCTTCTGCTTCTGGGCGTTGCGGATCTTCTTCTGCATACGGTCGGAGGAGCCGTCGACCTCGACCCGCAGACCCTTCTTCTTCGCCTCGGTGGCGAACTTCTGCAGGTACTCCACGTGCGCGTCGCCGATCGGGATGCCGACCGCCTGCACGGGCGCCAGCCAGGCCGGGAACGCGCCCGCGTAGTGCTCGAGGAGCACCGCGAAGAAGCGCTCGATGGAACCGAACAGCGCGCGGTGGATCATCACCGGACGCTGCTTGGAGCCGTCGGGGCCGGTGTACTCCAGGTCGAAGCGCTCCGGCAGGTTGAAGTCCAGCTGCACGGTCGACATCTGCCAGGTCCGGCCGATCGCGTCCTTGGTCTGGACGGAGATCTTCGGACCGTAGAAGGCGGCGCCGCCCGGGTCCGGGACGAGCGGGAGGCCCTGCTTCTCGGCCACCTGCCGCAGCGTCTCGGTGGCCTCCTCCCAGACCTCGTCGGAACCGACGAACTTCTCCGGGTCCTTGGTGGAGAGCTCCAGGTAGAAGTCGGTCAGACCGTAGTCGCGCAGCAGGTTCAGGACGAAGGTGAGCGTCTTGTCGAGCTCCTCCGCCATCTGCTCCTTGGTGCAGTAGATGTGCGCGTCGTCCTGTGTGAAGCCACGGGCGCGGGTCAGGCCGTGCACGACGCCCGACTTCTCGTACCGGTACACGGTCCCGAACTCGAAGAGGCGCAGCGGCAGTTCACGGTACGAGCGGCCGCGCGCGTCGAAGATCAGGTTGTGCATCGGGCAGTTCATGGGCTTGAGGTAGTAGTCCACGCCCTCGTCGAGCTGCATGGGCGGGTACATGCCGTCGGCGTACCAGTCCAGGTGGCCCGAGGTCTCGAAGAGCTTCCCCTTCGTCGCGTGCGGGGTGTAGACGAACTCGTAGCCCTCTTCCTCGTGGCGGCGCCGCGAGTAGTCCTCCATGACCCGGCGGATGATGCCGCCCTTGGGGTGGAAGACGGCGAGGCCCGAGCCGATCTGGTCCGGGATGGAGAAGAGGTCCAGCTCGTTGCCCAGCTTGCGGTGGTCGCGCTTCTCGGCCTCCACGAGGAAGTCGAGGTGCGCCTTCAGCTCCTCCTTGGAGGGCCAGGCGGTGCCGTAGATGCGCTGGAGCATCGGGTTCTTCTCGCTGCCGCGCCAGTACGCGGCGGCGTTGCGCATGAGCTTGAACGCCGGGATGTTGCGGGTGGTGGGCAGGTGGGGACCGCGGCAGAGGTCCTTCCAGCACAGCTCGCCGGTCTTGGCGTCGAGGTTGTCGTAGATCGTCAGCTCGCCGCCGCCGACCTCGACGTCCGCGCCGTCGTCCGAGGACGCGGAGCCCTTGATGCCGATGAGCTCCAGCTTGTACGGCTCCGCGGCGAGTTCCTCGCGGGCGTCCTCGTCGGTGACCACACGACGGGAGAAGCGCTGGCCACGCTTCTGGATCTCCTGCATCTTCTTCTCGATGGCCTTGAGATCCTCGGGCGTGAACGGCTTCTCGACGTCGAAGTCGTAGTAGAAGCCGTCCTTGACCGGCGGGCCGATGCCCAGCTTGGCCTCGGGGAAGAGCTCCTGCACGGCCTGTGCCATGACGTGCGCGGTGGAGTGGCGCAGGATGTTGAGGCCGTCCTGGGAGGAGATCTCGACGGGCTCGACCTCCTCGCCGTCCCGCACCTCGTAGGCGAGGTCCTTCAGCTCGCCGGCCACGCGGGCCGCGACGATGGTGCGCTCGCCGGTGAAGAGGTCGGCGGCCGTAGTGCCCGTCGTCACCACGCGTTCTTCCCGCTCGGAATCGCGTTGGATGATCACACGGACGTCTGACACCGGTCTCTCCTGACTGAAGGGGGCAAGCTCACCCAGTGGGCATGGCAGTGCAATGCCTGCCCGGCGATCCTACCGAGCCCGGGGCACCCTCCGCGAAACGGTTGGCGGCAAAGCTCCACAAAGCCCTCAGTCCCCGCTGCACGCCTCCTCGAAGAAGGCCGTGATCTCTGCGGTCTCCTGGAGCGACTTCATCAGCCGGTCCCGCTCGGCCTCGTCCACCTGCACCGGTACGACCCCGGAGGCGTCGGTGAGCCTGCGGAAGCCGCCGCGGCTCTCCAGCCGCCCCAGCACCCGCACCGGCAGCCCCACCAGATGGGCGTGGCCCGCTATCCGGTACGCCTCCTCGTCGAGCGTCATGCGGACGTGCTGGACCTCCGCTCCCGCGATCACCCGCAGCCGTACGGTGCCCTCGCCGCGCGGCTGGGACCTGCGCATCCGCACCACGGCACCGGTGAGACGCACCGGTACGGACGGCTCGGCGCGCAGATAGCGGGCCCCGGCCTCGCGCAGGACGGGCAGGTCA
>LRTP01001229.1 GCA_001550305.1 Streptomyces diastatochromogenes | reverse complement strand
GACCTGCGCATCCGCACCACGGCACCGGTGAGACGCACCGGTACGGACGGCTCGGCGCGCAGATAGCGGGCCCCGGCCTCGCGCAGGACGGGCAGGTCACCGGGCGAGAACTCGACGGCCTCGTCGGGCGCCGCACAGCCCTCGGGGACCCCGGCGGCGGGCGCCCACTCGACGGCGATCCGGGCGCCTTCCGTGCCTCGCACGAGGGCGACGACGGCCTCGGTGAGTTCATGGCTGACGCCCGCCTCGACGGCCGCGTCGAAGGCGTCCATGCCGCCGGTGGCCCGCTGGTAGTCGATGGCCTCGCGGGCGGCGTACAGCGCCTGGTGCAGGCGTACGGACAGCGGCCGGCCGGTGTCGACGGGCACGAAGGCGGTGAGCCGGCGCCCGCCGGGGTCGGCGCCGACCAGGACGTTCTCCAGGGAAGCGGCGGCGGGCCTGCGGTGGCGGGCGCCGTAATAGCCCGCACGCGCACGTGTGGCGAGCGCCGCCGCGAGCAGCATCGAGCGGGCTGCCGAGCGCAGCCGCTCCTCCACACTCCAGGACGTGGCGCCCACGGGCCCGGTCGGCACGTCGCGCCACCAGCGGATCTCGTCGCTGGGCACGGCGAGGGCGACCAGCACGTCGCGCGCGGACGGCGCGCCGCTGCGGGAGAGCGCGACGAGCGCCTCGCCGAGGAGGTCGTCGCTGTCGGGGAAGGCCCGGTTCTCCGGCACGAGCAGGCTCGTGCCGCCGCCACCTGGCCCGGAGGGGGTCCATCGGCCG
>LRTP01000123.1 GCA_001550305.1 Streptomyces diastatochromogenes | reverse complement strand
TGGGGGTGTTTGGGCTGGTGGGGGGGGGTGGGTGGTGGGGGTGGTTTTTGGTCGTTGGGTGGGGGTGTTGGGTGGTGGGTTGGGGGGTTGGGGGTTGTGAATATACGGACTAGATGGTTTGGTTTGGGTTGGTTGCAGGGAACATGTTGTGGTGGGTTGTGGGTTGGTCTTTGGAGGTTTTGTGGTGCGGCAGGAGCGTGCGGTGCGCACGCGGCGGTTGATTTTGGATGCGGCGGCGTCGGTTTTTGATGAGCGTGGGTATGAGGCGGCGACGATTGGTGAGGTGCTGGCGCGGGCGGGGGTGACGAAGGGGGCTTTGTATTTTCATTTTCCGTCGAAGCGGGCGTTGGCGGAGGGGGTGTTGGGGGAGCAGTTTGCGGGGTTTGTGCTGGCGCCGCGGGTGAGTAAGTTGCAGGAGTTGGTGGATATGGGGTTGGCGTTGGCGTATCGGATGCGGCGTCATCCGGTGGTGTCGGCGTCGGCGCGGTTGTCGTTGGGTCAGGAGATGGGGGCGGTTTTCGGGACGTGGACGATCCGGACGTGGCTGGATGCGACGGAGCGGGTGTTGCGGGAGGCGCAGGAGCAGGGGGAGTTGTTGCCGCAGGTGGATGTGGCGGAGAGTGCGTGGGTGTTCTCGGCGGCGTGGACGGGGGTGCAGGTGTATTCGCACACGTTGTCGGGGCGGGAGGATCTGGAGGAGCGGGTGTGTGCGCTGTTTGAGCATCTGCTGCCGAGTGTGGCGGTGCCGGCGGTGCTGGGGAGGCTGGTGATTGATCCGGCGCGGGCTGCGGAGGTGGCTGCGGAGGGTGAGCGGCTGGCTGCGGAGGTGGGGGAGCCGGCTGGTGTGGACGGGGTCGGCGCCCCGGCCTGACCCCGGCCCGTTCCCCCCCCCCCCCCCCCC
>LRTP01001228.1 GCA_001550305.1 Streptomyces diastatochromogenes | reverse complement strand
GCCCGGGTGGGGTCCATCGGCCGTACCGTCCGGCCGCTCCGCCGCGGCGCTGCCAGCCGTGGCGGTGCAGCAGCGCGCTGAGGACGGCGGGATCGACCTGGCCCGGCTCGGGCGGCTCGGTCCAGTGGGACTCGACGGGGTGCGGCCTGACCGGCCGGAGCGGTTCGCCGATGGAGTCGATGGGGCGGTGTGTCAAGGTTTCCCTCCCGTCCCGACCCTCGTCATGATCTCGCAGAGCGCCCTGTCGTCGAAGATGCGCGAGGTCGGTATACGCACGGTGGTCCGGCGCCGGCCGGTGATCGCGTGGCCGGCGAGGTTGATCCAGTAGCAGCAGTGCCGCAGGTCGAGGCGGTCGTGGCTGGCGCGCAGCCAGTCGTCCTGGGACCTGGGCACGAGCATCACGACCAGGATCTTGTGCACCGAGACCGGGGTGCGGGCGAGCTTCGCCAGGTGCTCGTTGTCGAGCGTGAAGGAGAAGGCGGGCCCGGCCGGGTTCGGCGGGATCTGGTACGTGCACTTGAGCTGCACCTTGATGGTGACTTCGTCGTCGACCGTGTGCCCGGGGGCGCTGTGGCTGACGTGCCAGTCGATGCCGTTGTCGGGAAAGGGCTGGGACAGCGAACAGCCCGCCGCGGCCGCGACGGCGTGCAAGTAGCCCACCTGCAAGGTCTCCATGCAGGCGGTGGTGGCGAGTGTGCCGCGATGGGGTGCCGTCCGCTGGGGCAGCAGCCCGCCCCGCTCGGGCTGCGCGAGTGCCATGAGTCCAACAGCCTTCCAAGCCAAGTGATTCCCCGCGACGGGCCGCTGAACTGCAAAGACCCGTACCTGTGTTGTCTCCTTCCGGCGTACGGCGCAAACAGCCCGGGTATCACCAAACGGGCAGAAGACGGTGCGTCAGCTGCCGTGGGTGAACGAGGAGTTGTGTACGTATGACGTGCTGGTACGAAGGCCCTTTGGCCGCGTTCGACACGGAGACCACGGGCGTGGACGTCGAGACCGACCGGATCGTGTCGGCCGCCGTCGTCGTCCAGGACGCCGCGGGTTCCCGGCCCCGGGTGACCCGCTGGCTGGTCAACCCGGGAGTGCCGGTGCCCGCGGGTGCGACGGCGGTGCACGGGCTGACAGACGAACACCTTCAGCGCAACGGCCGCTGGCCGTCGCCGGTGATGGACGAGATAGCCAGGGTGCTGGGCGAACAGGCCGCGGCGGGCCGCCCGCTCGTCGTGATGAACGCGCCGTTCGATCTGACGCTCCTGGACCGGGAGTTGCGCCGCCATCGCGCCACCAATCTCGACCGGTGGTTCGAGCCGGCGCCGCTGCGTGTGCTCGATCCGCGGGTTCTGGACAAACATCTGGACCGCTATCGCAAGGGCCGCCGCACCCTGACCGACCTGTGCGCGCACTACGACGTGGTGCTGGAGGGCGCGCACGACGCGGCGGCGGACGCACTGGCCGCGATGGAGGTCGTACGAGCGGTGGGGCGTCGTTTCGCCACCAGGCTGGAGCGGCTCTCCCCCGCCGAGCTGCACACCCTGCAGTCGGTGTGGCACGCGGCACAGGCGCGCGGCCTTCAGGCGTGGTTCGCGCGCAGTGGTTCACCGGAGGCGGTGGATCCGGCGTGGCCGCTGCGTCCGGAACTGCCGGCGGCGGCCTGAGCCCGCGCGGGACAACGAAAAACCGGTCCGTCTGTGACGGACCGGTCTTCTCCCGGTGGGCGATACTGGGTTCGAACCAGTGACCTCTTCGGTGTGAACGAAGCGCTCTCCCACTGAGCTAATCGCCCGGGAACGCACTGAACAATACAGGTCCCTGCGGGTGTGGTTCAAACCGCTTCGCGGTGAGCCGTCAGTCACCCGTGAGTCGGGCCGCCAGTCCGCGCTGTCCCGCGCGCATCATCAGGGCGTGGTTGGCGCGGAACACCGGCCGTCCCGGCACCGCGAGCCGCCGCAGCAGCGGCTTGCTCACGTCGACCTCCTGGTCGTACTGGGCGCGGGTGCCGGACCCGGCGGTGGTGAGCGTCCAGCGCGCCCAGCCGTCGAGGTCGCCCGCCATCGCGATCTCCAGGACCCCGGCCGCCGGGTCGCGGCGCAGCTCGCGTGCCGTGAACACCAGGTCGTACGGCAGGAACGAGCGGATGCGCATGGTGCCGCTGCGCTCGTCGATCCGGGTCACCTCACGGACCTGGGGCCACCAGCGCGGGTAGTCCTCGGCCTGTTCGAGAACGGGGTAGACCTCGGAGGGCGGCGCGGGCAGGGCCCACACACTGCGGAAGCGGTAATGGCTCCAGTCCATGGACGGAGTGTGCCCGACCGGGCATCTGAGTACGGCATGAGTACGCGCACTCATGCCGGAGAAGGTGACCGGGACCACACTCCCGGAATATGACCCACCTTCCGCCCCCGGCCGAGGAGTTGCGGCTCCTGGACACCGAGCTGCGGCAACTCGACGCGCGCCGGGCCCTGTTGCTGGCGCGCCGCGCCTGGCTGATCACCGCGCTCCGGCCGCCCGTGGCTCCGCTGCCCCCGCCCCCGCCCGTACGCAGGCCCGAGACCACGGCACCCCGCGTCCAGAACGTGCTGCTCGTTCTCGGCGGCGCCCTCCTGACCATCGCCGCGATCGCGTTCACGCTGGTCAGCTGGGGCCTGATGGGGATCGCCGGGCGGGCGCTGGTGCTGGGCGCGGTGACGCTGGCCGCGCTCGGCTCACCCGTGCTCCTGCTCCGGCACAGGCTGCGCTCGACGGCGGAGGCCGTGGCGGGGCTGGGACTCGCGCTGACGGTCCTGGACGTGTACGCGCTGCACGAGGTCGCGCTCCCCGACACGAACGGCCTGGGTTACGCGGCCACCGCGTCGGCCCTGTTGGCGGCCCTGTGGACGGCGTACGGACTCGCACTCGGCGGGACGCGCCGGTCGACCGGTGAAGCGGCCGCCCCGCGCGGTTCACGCTGCGCCTGCCCCTGCCGACGGCGCTGGCCGCCGCGCA
>LRTP01001227.1 GCA_001550305.1 Streptomyces diastatochromogenes | reverse complement strand
CTCGCGGTGCCCGACCCGCCGTTGCTGGCCCTGGTGCTGGCCCTGTGCGCGGTGATCGCCGCGGGCACCGCCGTACGGGAGGACCGGCGGCCCGCCGGTTACGCGGCCACCGCCCTGTTCGTGCTGGCCGCCTGGGTCCGGCTGGCGTGCTGGGGCGTCGGCTCCGTCGAGGCGTACACACTGCCGGTGACCGTGCCGGCGCTGCTGGTGGGGGCGTTCGGGCGCCGAAAGGATCCGCTGGCCTCGTCCTGGACGGCGTACGGAGCGGGGCTGTCCGTCACGCTCGTGCCGAGTCTCCTGACGGCGTGGATCGACCCGGACTGGCCGCGCCCCCTGCTGCTCGGTGTCGCGGCCCTCGCGGTCACCCTCGTGGGTGCCCGGCACCGGCTGCGGGCCCCGCTCGTCCTCGGGGGTGGCGTGCTCGCGCTGGACGCCCTGCACGAACTCGCCCCGTACCTCGTGCAGATGGCGGGCGCGCTGCCGCGTTGGGTGCCTCCCGCACTCGCCGGTCTGGTGCTGCTCGCACTCGGTGCGACGTACGAGCAGCGGATCCGGGACGCGCGACGCGTGCGGGAGGTCCTCGGACGGATGCGCTGAAGGGACGGTCCGAAACCGCGGCCGCGTCGTGGCCGGTCGCGCCCACGCGGCGGAGCCGCATATGTCACAGCCCCGCGCCCCTGAAGGGGCGCGGCAGAACCCCCGGTTCAACGGATTCGCCCAGCGCCGATGGCCCTACGGCATCTTGTCGCCGAGCAGTGCCAGGTTCTCGATGGCGGCGAGGCCGTACAGGGCGCTGTCGTTCGAACTGACCCAGTTGGCCTCGCTGCCGGGAACCAGCGTGACCGGGCCGCTCAGCGGCTCGGTCTTCCAGGGCGAGGACTCCATGTAGCCGTCGGAGCTGTAGAACTTCGTCCACGCGCGCTTGGCGATCGTCGCGTCGCCGGTCTGGACGGCGGCGTACGCGTCGAGGCGCGAGTGGCCCTGGAACAGCAGCAGGGAGCCGAAGTTGGTGCCGTAGCGCGCCGCCTGTTCGGTCTTGGTGGCGTTGAAGTAACGGCAGTAGTCGAGGTAGACCTCCTTGAACTTCGGCATGTCGACCAGGTCGATCAGCTCGGCGCACAGTTCGTTGAGGCCGAAGACGGCGGAGAGGTGCGAAACCGAGACGACCGGCGCGGAGGCGACGGCGAACCTGCCGGTGTCGAGGTCGTACAGCCCGCTGCCCTGGACGAAGCCGTTGGGCTGGGCGGCGATCGTCTCCATCGTGGACAGCACGCGCGCCTTGGCCTTCTCCCACTTCGGGCCCTTGCGCTCCCACTCCGTGAGCCAGGCCGAGACCAGACCGCTCCAGTCGGTGCCGAAGCCGATGGACAGGGCGTGCCGGTCGGGGGTGTACGGCTCGGTGCGGATCTTGCGGATCGGGTCGAGGACGAGGAAGGTCTCGTCGGAGTCGACGTTGGCGTGCATGAGGTCGCCGACCCGCTCGTCGGCGGTGAGGTAGTAGTAATAGCGGCGGTACGTGGTGTTGGCGATGCGCTGCTGTTTGGCGCTGTCGGCGTAGTGCTGCACGCCGTGCCGGGTGCCGAGGCCCGCCCACTGGCCGAGGTGGTAGACGTCGACCTCGCCGGTGTGCCGGGTGAGCGCCTCGGCGAAGCGGAAGATGTCCGAGCGGCCCGAGCGGAGATAGGCCATCCAGAGCCAGATGTCGGGCGACAGCTCGGAGTTGTCCCAGGCGTAGCCGCCGACGTCGTAGCGCCATTGGTGGCGCACGGTGTCGTACGAGTGCATGAAGTCGCCGTAGTCCCAGAAGCCGTACCAACGGCGCATCTCCACCTGATCCTTGTAATAGGTGAAGAGGAAGTCGAGATGGTCCTCGATCTTCGCCTTGGCGGCGGTGGAGCGGTCCGGTTCGGAGAAGAGGCCGCCGAAGACCTTGGCCTTGATGAGCTGCTTGGGCAGGGCGGCGAGCTGCGGCAACACCCGTACGGCCGCGACCTGTTCGGCGAGCGTCTCGGGCGTGGGCGTCGACTCGTTGGCCCAGAAGAGGAGTTCGGAGGTGCGGGCGATGCCGTAGGGGGTGCCGAACTCGGGTTCGTAGTCCTCGTAGGTGATGTTGAGGCCTTCGAGCTGCTCGGCGTAGGTGTCCTGGCCCATGCCGTCGTGGTAGAAGCGCAGGTCCATGGGCTGCGCCTCGGGCGACCAGAGCCAGAGGGTGACCTCGGCCTCGTCGGTCGCCGCGTCGCGGATGTCGAGCTGCGCCGGGTACTTCTCCCAGAAGTTCCTGAGGCCGAAGGAGAGACCGCCGCTCGCCCCGCCGACGTAGCCGAACCCGCTCGCCCGGTGCCCACCGCCCGCGCCGATCCAGCCGTGCCCCTTCTTGGTGCGCTTGCGCAGGGTGAAGCCGTCGGCGGAGAGCTGGGAGAGCGTGTAGTCGCCCCACTGGGGGATGTACTGGAGGCGGGTCGTCACCCGCTGGTCCCAGGTGGAGGGGTCGGGCAGCTTCTCGCCCGCGAACTGGGCCGCCTGCACGGCCGCGCCCGGGTCGCGGCGCAGCCCGGTGATGCCCTGCACGGCCTCCCGCAGCAGACCGGAGCCGTCGCCGCCGATGCGGATGTGCCGGTCGTACGCCGCGTCGCGCATCGGCACGTTGAAGCGGACGCCGAGGCCGCGGATGAAGTCGCCGCTCGTCTTCCCCGGCTCCTGCTTCCCGTCGAAGGTGATGGTGTGCACCATCCGGAAGGAGTCGGCGCCCGCGTAGAAGTACAGCCGGATCGAGAACGGCAGCCAGCTGCGGCTGCCCTTGCGGTGCTTGCCGTCGATGCGGACGACGGCACGGACCGGGCCCTCCTGCTCGACCGTGACCTCGGCGATGACGCTCTCGAACCGCTCGTACTTCTCCGCGCCCTGGTCGTCGTCCTCGATCTCGGGCTGGCGGATCAGCACCAGCCGGCCGTCCTTGGCGATCTCGGTGGAGCCGCGCTTCACCGATTTGACCAGAGTGGAGCCGCTCTTACCGATCTTCGCGGTGATGACGCCCGTCGAGATGTCGATGGTGCCGCCGCTCTTGTCGACGGTCACCTTCTTGTCCGGGGCGGCGGGCGCGCCGGCGGCGAGCGTGAGCTTTCCGGAGCCGGAACTGACCGCGTGCGCGGTCCACTTGAGAGAGCCGTCCGGCCAGTACGCGATCGGCCAGGACTGCACCGGCACGTCCTTGCCGGAGGCGTCGGTGAGCGCGAAGGTCTGGTCCTGCTGGTACGCGCCCTTCGGCCAGGGCACGCCGACGGTGGAGCCGGGGGCGGCACCAAGGGCGCCGTCCTCCAGCCAGTCCAGGGTCACGGGGTCGGTGTCGGCGGCCTCGGATCTGACGGCGGCCTGCGCGTTCGTGCTTCCCAGAGCCCAGCTGAACTGTGCGGCGGCTCCGGCGACTGCGGCCGCCTTCAGCAGGGACCTGCGGGGGATGGGGGACATGGCCTTTCCTTTCCGTGCGGGGAAGTCAGGGGCATGACAGAGCGATATACGACGCCGGGGGCGCCGACCTGCGAGGAGCTCAGCGGCGGCGGTGGCGTGCCTCGACGGCCACGGCCGCCGCCGCGACGGCCCCCAGGACGGGGACCGCGAGCGGCGCGACGAACAGGGCGGAAGCGACCACGACGGCCAGTCCGCCCACGAGCAGGAATGAGCCGGCCGGATCGAGGACCGTACGGCGTCCCGCCTCCGCGAGCAGCGCCCGCCAGGAGGCGCCGGGTTCCCAGACGGCCGCCGCACGCAGCCCGGCCACGACGAGGCCGATCAGGGCGAAGAGACCGACGGCCCCGACGAGCG
>LRTP01001226.1 GCA_001550305.1 Streptomyces diastatochromogenes | reverse complement strand
CGCCGGCGATCCAGCCGCCCCGGACGGCGGCCCGGAAGTCGGCGACGAACTCCCTCAGGCCGCCCGCCTCGTGGGACGTACGCCGCCGTAGATGCCGTGCGCCGGCCGCGAACGCGGCGGGGTAGGTGACCAGCGGCAGCGAGGCCACCGCGATCCACACCCCGGTGAGCAGACACTCGGCGAACACGCCGAAACGCTCGGCGAAGACGGACTCGCGAGGTGCCTTGCGCGCCTGCGCCCGCCTCTTGCGCTCCGCCCGCGCCCGCAGTTGGCTGGTGGCCATCTCAGCCCTTCAATCCGGAGGTCGCCATACCGTCGATCAGGTAGCGCTGGAAGGCGAGGAAGAAGAGGAGCACGGGCAGCAGGGCGACCAGTGACATCGCGATCATGCCGCCGTAGTTGGCGACGCCTTCCTGGTCGCGGAACATCATCATGCCGAGCGAGACCGTGTACTTGCTGGGCTCGTTGAGGTAGATCAGCGGGCCCATGAAGTCGTTCCAGGCGTTGATGAAGGTGAAGATCGCGCTCGTGATGAGGGCGGGGCGGCACAGCGGCAGCACGATCGACCAGTAGATCCGCAGATGGCCACAGCCGTCGAGCCGGGCCGCCTCGTCCAGTTCGCGCGGCAGGTTCCGCATGAACTGGACCATGAGGAAGACGAAGAACGCCTCGGTGGCCAGGTACTTGCCGATGAGCAGCGGAACGTAGGTGTTGACCAGTTCCATCTTCTGGAACATCACGTACTGCGGGATCAGCAGCACGTGATACGGCAGCAGGAGCGTGCCGATCATGAGCGAGAACAGCAGGTTCCGCCCGGCGAACCGGATCTTGGCGAAGGCGTAGGCCGTCAGCGAGGAGGAGATGAGGATGCCGACGACGGAGCCGAGCGCGTAGAACAGGGAGTTCTGGAAGAAGGTCGCGATCGAGATGTCCGCGATGCCGTCGGCCAGCCCCTTGAAGTTGCCGAGGACGGGGCTGGTCGGGAACAGGTTCAGGCTGCCGATGATGTCCCGGCTGGGCTTGAACGAGGCGCCGATGACCCAGATGACGGGATAGAGGACGACCGCGAGGATCAGCAGCGCGCCGATGTGCCAGACCAGCGAGCCGGTGCGTTTGCGGCTGCCGACTTCGAGGGGCTTGCGCAGGGTGGTGCTCATCGGGCGTCCTCCTCGTAGTGCACCCACCGCTTCTGGGACCAGAAGAGGACGGCCGTCACCAACGCCACGGCGAGCAGCAGCATCCAGGCCATGGCGGACGCGAAGCCCATCTGGGACTCCCTGAAGCCCTTCTGGTACAGGTAGCAGGTGTAGACGAGCGTGGCGTCCGCCGGTCCGCAGGTGGCGTTGGAGACCACGTACGCCGAGCCGAAGATCTGGAAGGAGTGGATGGTCTCCAGGAGCACGTTGAAGAAGAGCACCGGCGAGATCATCGGCAGGGTGATGTTCCAGAACCGCCGGAACGGTCCCGCGCCGTCCACCTCGGCGGCCTCGTACAGCTCCTTCGGCACCTGCTTGAGCCCGGCGAGGAAGATCACCATGGGTGCGCCGAACTGCCAGACGGTGAGCGCGACCAGGCTGTAGAGCACCCAGTTCGGGTCGCCGACCCACCCTCCCGTGTGGAAGCCGAGGAACGACTGCGTGCGGTCCACGATGGCGCCGTCGGAGAAGAGCGCGCGCCACACGAATCCGACGGAGACGCTCGCCCCGATGAGCGAAGGGGCGTAGAAGGCGGCCCGGTAGAAGGCCTGCCCCCGTCGGCTCTGCGCGAGCAGCAGGGCCACTCCGAGCGCGAGCAGCAGCTTGAGGGGGGTGCCGATGACGACGTACTTCGCCGTCACCTCGACCGACTTCTGCCACCGCGGATCGTGGAACATCTTGGTGAAGTTGTCGAAGCCGATCCACTTCGGCGAATTGAAGAGGTTGTAGTCGGTGAACGCGAAGTAGAGGGAGGCGGCCATCGGGCCCGCGGTCAGCAGCAGGAAGCCCGCGATCCAGGGGGACATGAAGAGATAGCCGGCGAGGTTTTCCCGGCGCCCCCGCCGCTTTTTGGCGGCGGGGGCCTCGGGGCGTATCTCCGGGGCGTCGGGCGGAGAGTCCTTGACGAGCGTCACGGCGGTTCCCATCAGGAGGCGAGGGCGGTCTTCGCCTCGGAGAAGAACTGCTTGACCGCGTCGGCGACCTTGGTCGTGCCCTGCGACATGTCACCGCCGATGCGCAGGAAGGCGGACTCGCAGGTGTCGGCGCCCGCCGGGTGCGGGGTGATGGTGCCGAGCACTCCGGCCGCGGCGACATCCGTCTCGTACTTCGCGATCGCCTGGTTGGGCGCGTCGGCCGGCTTGTACGCGTCGAACTGCTCGGTGGTGGCGAGGATGCCCCGGTCGTAGCCCATGATCTTGCCGACCTCGGGGTCGTGGACCATGAAGTTGATGAACTGGGCGACCTCCTTGGGGTGCTTGGTGTGGGCGGAGGCGCTCAGCATCAGGGAGGCGAGGTACTGACCGGTCTGCTTGCCGTCGGTGGTCGGGATCGGCGCGAGGCCGTAGGTGCTGGTGCCCTCGGAGGTGTAGCGGACCGTGAAGTTGTCCCAGGTGAACTCGGAGGCGCCGTGGGCCGCCGAGAGCGAGGACTTGGGCTTGTCCTGCTCGACCCGCTTGGGGTCGGTGACGATGCCCGCCTTGACGCGGTTGTAGCCGTCCGTCCACCACTCCGTCAGGTCGGCCTCGTCGAAGCCGAGTCCGTCCTTGGTGAAGAACGCCTTGCCGTTCTGCCGGAGGTAGAGGTCGTACAGGTACATGATGCTGAAGTAGCCGGTGTCGCCGGGCAGCTTCTGGGTGTCGTGGATCTTCTTGAGGGCGGCGAAGTACTCGTCCCAGGTCCAGCCCTGCTTCGGCTTGACGCCCGCCTTCTCAAACACCTTCTCGTCGATGACAAGTGACATGGTGTTGGATCCGACCGGAATACCGAGCTGCTTTCCGTCGACCTGACCGACCTTCTCGACTCCGGCGCGGAAGTTGTCGAGGCTCAGATTTCCCGCTTCTATCTGAGGCTTGAGGTCGAGCAGGATACCTCTCTTGTCGTACTTCCGCAGGAATCCGACCGCGTTCTGGAATACGTCCGGGGGATTTCCGCCGGCGGCCTGGGTCTGGAACTTCTCCCAAAAGGCCACGTAATCCTGGAAGTCGGTCTTCACCTTGATCTTCGGGTACTTCTTCTCGAAGAGCGCGATGGACTGGTTGATCCTCTTCGCCCGCTCGTCGGCACCCCACCAGGCGTACCGGATCGTGACCGTCCCGTCCCCGGAGCTGCCGCTGCCCCCGCCGCAGCCCGTCGTCGCGGCCAGCCCCAGCGTGGCCAGTGAAGCTCCGGCCGCCTTGAGGACCGTACGCCTCTCAACACTCCCGTTGTTACCCACAGTCGGGCCTCCCCGCGACGTCGTTGCCGCCTGCATGAATCGTTTCAAGTAAGCGCTTGCTGGCACAAGGTACGGAGGGCTTCCGGGCGCGTCAATGATTCGGACAGGAATTGATGTGACGCGGTTCGGCCGCGTGGCGAGGGGTGCAGGGGGCGCCGCCCCCGTCGAGGTGCCTGAAGGTGCAGGTCCGGGGCGTGCGGTCGGAGTGTCGAACGGAAAACGACAGGTCGGGCGAGCGTGGGGCAGGCCGAAAACAACTGCCGTGCGGGTGGGGATGCGGGGGCGTGGCGGGGG
>LRTP01001225.1 GCA_001550305.1 Streptomyces diastatochromogenes | reverse complement strand
GTGGGCAGGGGCGGGCTTCGGGGGCTCGGGGGTCTGGACGGGCTTGGCAGGACTGAACGGGCTTGCGCGGGTCGTGCCGACGCGGGCGGCTGGTGGGCGTCCTGGTGGTGGCGCGCTTGCGTTGGTCCCGTGTTCGCCCTGGTCGGCGGGTCGGCGTCGGGGCCCGCGACGCTGAGTAGCGATGCGGAGTTCAAGGTTTCTCAGGGCAGTGCCTGCAACATGCCCGGCGCCGCGCCGCGTCGCATCCCGGCGGCGGTGCGCGCGAGCGGCGCGGACAGTTGCGCGACGGTTCGGCCGACGCCCGGCGCCGGAGGGGCGCGCGGAGTCGCGTGGTCAACGTGGCTGCGCCGCAGGGCGGGACACCTTCGGACTATCTATCGAGGTCAGCGGCTTGGGGAGGTTTGCCGCTCGCCCGGAGTCCGTGTGCGGAGGGTGTTCGGGGGCGTGGGCGGGGCTGGGACCGACCGGGGTGCCGGCGCCGATTCCGATGGCGGCCGCGACCCTGACCCCGGCTGCGATCCTGACCCCCGCGCGGGGACCGCTGCCGGTTCTGCCACTGGCACGGAGTGCGGTCCGTCGGTGCCGTGGGCGCCCTCTCCTGCCCCCTGCGGGGTGGTGCGGAAATGACGAAGGCGAACCTGCCCACGTGGTACGTGGAACTGGGTCGCCTGTCGTGCTGGTGGGCGATACTGGGATCGAACCAGTGACCTCTTCGGTGTGAACGAAGCGCTCTCCCGCTGAGCTAATCGCCCGGGCGCAGGGAGAACATTACCCCATGTCAGGGGGTGGCTCCGACCAGCCATGGAGCCTCCAGGAGGACCTTCGCCCGTCGGTCATTCCTGGATGTTCCACGGCATCTGGACGCCGAACTTCCAGAGGTAGACGCCACCGAGGGCCGCGACGATGACGACACCGACACTCGTGAGGACGATGTTGCGGCGCCGCACCCTCGGGTCGAGCGCCCGCTGTGTCGCCTCCGTGACTTTGCGCTTCGTCCAGCGGAGCACCAGCTGGGCCCAGACGAACTCGGTCGCCCAGATCGCCATGCCGCCGAAGATCACCAGCCAGCCGGGGCCCGGCAGCGGAAGCATGATCACGCCCGCGCCGACCACCGCGAGCCCCACGACGAAAACACCCACCTGCCAGCTCAGATGCAGCGCACGGCGGGCCTTGATGAATTCCGGCGCCCGCGATCCGAGCGGCCCTTCGATCTTCGTCTCACCATCGGCCGTGGCGACCTCGCCTGGCTCGTCACTCCCCGTATTCATACGGCCAAACCCTACCGGAGAGAAACCAGTCACCGGAATGGCCCTATCCGGCGAACGTGCTCTCGGCCGGAAGAGTTACGTAAAGACACGCAAAACACTCAGAGGGGTTTACAACGGCACCGTAGGTGGCATGTCGATTTCGCCGACGTGCGAATCCCCGAGCGCACACTGAGCGAAAGGCCCTGGCGCTTATGAACACCACGGTCAGCTGCGAGCTGCACCTGCGCCTCGTTGTGTCGAGCGAGTCCTCACTGCCTGTACCCGCAGGACTGCGGTATGACACGGCCGATCCCTACGCCGTGCACGCCACCTTCCACACCGGAGCCGAGGAAACCGTCGAGTGGGTGTTCGCCCGCGACCTCCTCGCCGAGGGCCTGCATCGGCCCACCGGTACCGGCGACGTCCGAGTCTGGCCGTCCCGGAGCCATGGCCAGGGCGTCGTATGCATCGCCCTGAGCTCCCCGGAGGGCGAGGCCCTGCTGGAAGCCCCGGCGCGGGCCCTGGAATCGTTCCTGAAGCGAACGGACGCCGCCGTGCCCCCCGGCACGGAACACCGGCATTTCGATCTCGACACGGAGCTCTCACACATCCTGGCCGAGAGCTGACGAGACCCCCATAGAGCCGCCCGGCGCCGTCCACTCGGGGAGACGGCTCGGGCCTAAACATCTGCAATGGGCACAACCGCAAGGGCACGAACACCGGCGCCGTCGCCGCGGACTCCCGCGGGGGCGGCGCCGGTGCGCGTGGTCGACGGCAGGCCTCGACGGCCCCAGCGCCGCCGCGCGTGGCCGGGCGGGCCTTCCTGCCCTGCACGGGCGAGGACGTCGGCGAGAGCCGATGAGAGCCGTTGAGGGCGCCGCCCCGGGGCACGGGGCGGGCACGGGGCAGGCGCCGGGTCGAGTCGGGCCGACAGGCAGGGCGGGGTACGCCCGGCGGACTCACGCGCCCCATCGGGCTCAACGTCGGCCCGGACGGGGCTGAGGCCGTTCCGGAGGAGTTCAGGGTGCCGTTCGTGGCCCGCGAATCCGACCCGCGACTGACCCGCCACCGGCCCGTGACCGGCCCGGAGTCGTGGCGGACCGCGTGCAGATCGACCGCCCCCGCTCCCCCACGCCAGGAAGCCACTACCATCGGCCAGCATCGGAGGGCGCCCGCCCGACCCCCAGGCCATGGAGCGAAACGTGCTGATCACCCACGACACCCGGCGCTCCCTCGACGCCGTGGTGGACCTGGTGAACACCGCGGCGGAGAACGACACGCCGGACGGGCTCGCGGACGTCGCGTCCCTCGACGCATTCGTACGAAAGCACGGGATCAGTGATGTCGGCGTGCTGTCGGAGCAGGACCTCACGGCCGTACGCGAGGTCCGCGGCCGGTTCGCCGGAGTCTTCGCCGCCGACGACCCCCGTACCGCCGCGGGCCTCATCAACGAGCTGGTCGCCGTC
The DNA here is from genome assembly GCA_001550305.1 of Streptomyces diastatochromogenes. GTDB lineage: Bacteria > Actinomycetota > Actinomycetes > Streptomycetales > Streptomycetaceae > Streptomyces > Streptomyces mirabilis_D. Next base: position 6,182 of record LRTP01001225.1, on the reverse strand, counting down.
GCGGGCACCACTCCCCGGCTCACCGACCACGACGGCTACGACTGGCACGTGCACTACTTCGCGCCGGGTGCCTCCGTCGCCGACCACCTCGCCGCCGACTGCGGGATGGCGCTGGCGTTCTTCGTGGTCGCCGGAGAGCAGGACCGGCTGCGGCGCTGCGAGGCCCCGGACTGCCGGCACGCCTTCGTGGATCTCTCCCGCAACCGCTCGCGCCGCTACTGCGACAGCCGGACCTGTGGAAACCGGCTCCACGTGGCGGCGTACCGGGCGCGCCGCAAGGAAGCGGCGGGCTGACGGACGCTGGACGCGCGGCGGGCTGACGGAGCCCTCGGCGGGTGACGCCAGGGGCTCCGCGTACGGCTCAGAGCAGCAGCAGGTCGTGCAGCGAAGCCATGAGCAGCAGACAGCCGATCACCGCAAGGAAGATCATCAGCGGTGGCTGGGAAAGCGCGTAGAGACAACCCCGCGGCTCCTCGGGAGGGGCGGCGGTGTCGCTCTGTGTTGTGTCCAGCATCTCGCGGCGATGATGACGCAGCCACGACCCGCTCCGCGATCAACACGCCCGGAATGACCGGGAGTTCGCCAATATCCGCGATGAGCAGGCACGAACGTGATCGTTTCCGCGCTCTCCCATGATCCTCTGTGTCGTTTCAGTCCGTCATATGCCGCGCTTCTTCAAGATCGCCTCGATGTCGCTGAAGTCGTCGTCGGAACCCGTGGCCCGGGCTGTCGTCGCGGGCCGGGCGGCCGGACGGGAGCCCTGGCTCAGCGAGGGCGCCGAGGCCGCGGGGGCCACCGCCTCCCGCTGGGCGGCCCGGGCGGCCGCCTTGCGTTCCTTCCGGGTCCCGCCGCCACGCCGCTCCACCGCCCGCGTGGTCATGAACAGCAGCCAGGACACGCCCAGCACACCGAAGCCCGCCCATGCGGTGGGGCTGAAGGCGGTGTCGGCCAGCCAGCCGACGACTCCGGTCATCACCAGGCCGACCGGCACCAGCGAGTAGGCGGCGATGCGGGCGGCGGAGAGGAACCGCTTGCGGTAGGCCGTGACCGCGGCGATGCCGAGGCCGGCCGCGGAGACGGCGGAACAGACAGTCTCGGCAATCATCCGGTCCTCCAGGGCAGGGCTCGGCAGAGCGGGTCGGTTCGTCCCTTCCATCCTGCACCGCCCCACGCCCGATATGCCATGCTCCGGGCGGACCTCAGGGACATCTCCGGGTCGGGGTCCTCCCCAGGTCCCGGTTGGGGCACCGTCGGCAGGGCTGGGAGACTGGGTGCCATGAACGACTCCTCCGCAGCCCGCGCCACCGCCGTCCTGGACGTCTGGTGCGAACTCCAGTGCCCCGACTGCCGCAGCGCCCTCGCCGACCTGCGCGCGCTGCGCGCCCGCTACGGCGACCGTCTGGAGCTGCGGCTGCGGCACTTCCCGCTGGAGAAGCACAAGCACGCGTTCGCCGCCGCGCAGGCCGCCGAGGAGGCCGCGGAGCAGGGCCGGTCCTGGCCGTACGTCGAGGCGGTCCTCGACCGTGTCGAGGAACTGGACCGCAAGGGCGAGCCCTTCCTGATCGAGGTGGCCCGCGAACTCGGTCTGGACGCCGAGGAGTTCGACACCGCCCTGATCGACGGCCGGCACATCCTGATCGTCGACGCCGACCAGGCCGAGGGCAAGGCCATCGGCGTGACCGGCACCCCGACGTACGTCATCGGCGGCGAGCGGCTCGACGGCGGCAAGAGCCAGGAGGGCCTGCGCGAGCGCATCGAGGAGATCGCCGACCGCCTGCTGGCCGAGGACGCGTAGCCCTCGTTCTCGCGAAGTGGTTCAGAGCGGGTTCCAGTAGTGGTTCAGAGCAGGTTCTAGTAGTGGTTCAGAGCAGGTTCTAGTAGTGGTTCAGAGCAGATTCTTGTAGAGGTAGTACTCGCTCGTCGTATAGCCGAGTGACTCGTACAGCTTCTCCGCCGGGGTGTTCCCCGCGAACACGTTGAGGCCGATGCGGTTCCTCCCGCCGGCCACCGCCCGGGCCTCGGCCAGCAGCATCAGGGTGCGCCCGTGGCCGCGGCCCCGGTGCTCGGGGTCGGTCTCGACCCCGAGCACGAACGCCGCGTCGGGCCACAGGCCCAGCCACAGCGTGCCGACCGGGGTCCCCTCGTGCTCCAGGACGCTGAGCACCGTGTTCTCGCTGGCCAGTCCGTCCGGCAGGAACCGGGCGAGCCCCTGGTCCGTCTTGCGGTACGCCTCGGCCTCGGGCACGCCCCGCTCGATCTGCGAGCCGGCGAACTCCTCGCGCTCCTTCGCCAGCCAGGGCACGTACTCGGCCTCGGTCATGGGCCGGGCGACACTGCCGGCCGGCAGTTCGGGGCCCGGGCCGTCCAGGGGCTTCGTCATGACGCGGTTGCTCAGCACGTACCCGAGCGTCGTGGCGAGCCGGAGCACACCGTCCGCGTCCCCGGGCACCGACGTCTCGACGCGCTTGCAGCCCCAGCCGCGGGCCACCTCCTCGGCCGCGAGCGCGGCCACCGTGCCCCGGCCGCGCCCACGGTCGGGTTCGTCGACGTACAGCTCTCCGACTCGGGCCACGGTGGGGCCGTACTCCGGATGCGTGGAGAGGTGGATCCCGCCCACGGGACGACTGTTCACGCACACCTTGTAGCGGCGGGACAGCGCCCCGTCGGCTCCGCGCTGAAGCGGCTCGGTCGGCCGCAGGGTGGTGGTCATCAGGGGTGTTCTACCCGTCCCGTGTCCCGTCGTCATCCTGTTTTGCCGTCATCCTTCTGCGCGCCGACGTGCCAGGCGCGACCTCTACGGGTCGAGGTCGTTTCCGGCCCGCTCCTCGAAGACGCGCATGGCCTTGGCGGTCACCGGGCCCGGCGCGCCCGGGAGTTGGCGCCCGTCGACCCGGTGCACACCCTGCACGTCCCGCAGCGTGGACGTCAGGAAGACCTCGTCCGCACGCTCCAGGACATCCAGCGGAAGATCGGTCTCCCTGGCGCCGGTCCACTCGACGGCGAGCGCGCGCGTGATGCCGGCGAGACAGCCGGAGGCGACGGGCGGGGTGTGGATCTCGCCGTCGAGGACGACGAAGACGTTCGACCCCGTGCCCTCGCACAGCTGCCCGATGGTGTTGGCGAACAGCGCCTCGCTCGCGCCCTGTTCGCGCGCACGGGCCAGAGCCACGACGTTCTCCGCGTACGAGGTGGTCTTGAGGCCGGTGAGGGCGCCGCGCTCGTTACGGGTCCAGGGCACCGTGATCACGGCGGTGGAGTCGGGGCGGCGGGTGGACTCGCCGAGGGCAACGAGCAGGGTCGGGCCGTGTTCGCCGCGGTCGGAGCCGAGCGGGCCGTAGCCACCGGTGTACGTGATCCGCAGTCGGCCGAGCGGCATCGGGTTGGCGTCCAGGACGGCGACGCAGGCGCGGCGCACCTCGTCGAGGTCGGGTGCGGGCAGCCCCAGGCCGCGCGCCGAGCGGGCCAGCCGGTCGAGGTGGCGGGTCAGCGCGAACGGCCGCCCCTCCACCGCCTTCACGGTCTCGAAGATGCCGTCGCCCACGGTCAGTCCGTGATCGAAGACGGAGACGCGGGCGGACTCCATGTCCTGCAGTCCGCCGTCGAGCCAGATCTTCACGTCAGAGAGTCCTTCCACTTTCGTACGCGTCTCCGTACTGTCCCGACGCTACCGCGAGCAGCCTGGCGGCCTTCAGCTCGGTCTCCTGCCATTCCCTTTCGGGGTCGGAGCCCCAGGTGATGCCGGCGCCGGTGCCGAAACGCAGGACGCCTTCGGCGCGGTCGTGCCAGAAGGTGCGGATGCCGACGGCGAGCTGTGCCGTGGCGCGGTCGGCGTCGACCCAGCCGATGCCGCCGCAGTAGGGGCCGCGGGGTGCGGTCTCCAGAGCCTCGATGATGGTCAGGGCGCTGGTTTTGGGGGCACCGGTGACGGAGCCGGGCGGGAACGCGGCGGCCAGCAGTTCGGGCCAGCCGGTGTCGGCGCGCAGGTGGCCCCGCACGGTGGAGACGAGGTGGACCAGCCCGGGGTGCTTTTCGACGACGCACAGGTCGGGGACGGTGACGGTGCCGGTGGCGCAGACGCGGCCGAGGTCGTTGCGCACGAGGTCCACGATCATGACGTTCTCGGCGTGGTCCTTGTCGAGGAGGTCGGCCTCGGTGCGTCCGGTGCCCTTGATGGGGCCGGATTCGATGACGGGGCCGGTGCGGCGCAGGAAGAGTTCGGGGGATGCGGTGGCGATCTCGACGCCGTGGCGGGGCAGGCGGATCGTTCCCGCGTAGGGAGCGGGGTTGCCGCGGGCCAGCAGCGCGGTGAGGGCGTCGATGTCCGCGTCGGGGGCGAGGGGTGCGGACAAGACGCGGCAGAGGTTGGCCTGGTAGACCTCGCCGGCGGCTATGTGGGCGCGGATGCGGCGTACGCCGGCGGTGTACGCGGCGTGGTCGAGGGAGGACGTCCAGTCACCGGAGGTGGGTCCCCGCCACTGCCCGGGGACGGGGGCGGGCACGGGTTCGGTGCGTACGTCGGCGAAGCGGGCGCAGACCAGGCTGCCCTCGAAGTCGGCTGCCACGGCCCAGAAACCGGCCGAGTCCAGGGCCGCGGGATCGCTGGTGACGTCGAGGAGACCGGTCGCGACGAGGCCACCGAAACGGGCGAGAGGAGGGAGGTCGAGCACGCAGTCGAGTCTAGGTCGGGTGACCTGCGGGTGCCCTGACCGTGTCCTTTGCCGGACAGACCGCAGCACGCTGCGCAAACGCGTTTTTGTGCTGGCCCGGGAATCCGCTAGAGTTCAACACGTCGCCGGGACGCGCAAGCCGAACGGAAACGACACGCGGACGTAGCTCAGTTGGTAGAGCGCAACCTTGCCAAGGTTGAGGTCGCCAGTTCGAACCTGGTCGTCCGCTCGCAGGAAGAGGGGGATCATCCCGAACCCCCACACTCCTGGTGGAGTGGCCGAGAGGCGAGGCAACGGCCTGCAAAGCCGTCTACACGGGTTCAAATCCCGTCTCCACCTCCAAGGACGATTAGCTCAGCGGGAGAGCGCTTCCCTGACACGGAAGAGGTCACTGGTTCAATCCCAGTATCGTCCACTGGTCCGCAAGGACCCGATCCATCCGGATCCCCGCGCGATTAGCTCAGCGGGAGAGCGCTTCCCTGACACGGAAGAGGTCACTGGTTCAATCCCAGTATCGCGCACGCAGTACGCACCACCCACCCCTCTGCAGGGTCACCTGCGCGATTAGCTCAGCGGGAGAGCGCTTCCCTGACACGGAAGAGGTCACTGGTTCAATCCCAGTATCGCGCACCAGCCGAAGCCCCCGGCCGTCTCGTACGGTCGGGGGCTTCGTCGTGTCAGGTCGTTCCTCCGGTCGTGCTCAGGAGGAGAAGAGCATGTGGCCGAAGCTCTTGTGGCGGTGGTGACCGCCGTAGTGTCCGCCGCCATGGCCTCCGTGTCCGCCGTGCTGCGGGGCGCCCCACGCGGGCGCGGGCGCCGACGGGTAGGCCTGCGGGGCGGGCGGGGGCGGCGCGGGCTGCGACCACTGGGACTCCACGCGGCTCAGCGCCTCCAGCTCGCCGTAGTCGAGAAATATCCCGCGGCAGCCGCTGCACTGCTCGATCTGGACGCCATTGCGGTTGTACGTGTGCATCGGCGCATGGCACTTCGGACACTGCATGCTCGGCTCAACTCCTCGCCGTTCGGTACCGCTTCCACCAGGACAGACACTGTCCGGCCTCGAACGGTTGCACCCTACGCGGTCGGGCCCTGCGCCAACTCGGGCGGGACGGCTCGCATTCGGTCACAGGCGTCGATCACGGCCTGCTGCACCTCGTCCAAGGGGCGTTCCTCCGCCACGGACTTGGCGATCGCCAGGGCCGCGGTCTGCACGGTGAGGGCGCGGGCCGCCACGTCCAGGGCGGGCCAGGGGTCGCCGTCGGCGGGTACCGCCGGGCCGCCGGCACGTTGGTAGGCGGTCAGGAAGCGGGTCCACTCGTCGGGCGGGAGCAGGCCGCAGGCGTACCAGGCGGCCGGGCGGGCCAGGTCCCAGGTCGGGACGCCCACGCCGAGGTCGTCCACATCGATGAGGAGCCAGGGGCCGGTCGGCGCGGGGTGGCGTACGAGCTGGCCGAGATGGAGGTCTCCGTGGCACAGGGTCCCCGCGGGCGGCATGGGGTCCTCGGCGCGGGCCCA
>LRTP01001224.1 GCA_001550305.1 Streptomyces diastatochromogenes | reverse complement strand
GGCAGGCCGTCCGGCGCCGGGGTCCGGTGGAGGCGGGCCAGCAGGGTCGCGGCGGCCTCCCAGGGAGCGGCCTCGGGGGTCTGCGGGTCGACCGGGGTGCCGTACGGCCAGAAGGTGACCAGGCGGCCGTGGAGGTCGACGGCCTTCGGGCGGAGCGGGGCGAGGAGGATGCCGGTGAGGGCGGGGTGTGCGGCGAGTTCGAGACGGCGGGAGAGTTCGGCGGGGTCCGTGCCGGGGGCGTGGGCCTTGGCCACGGTGTCGCCGTGGCGGACGACGGTGCCGTCGCGGCGGTCGGCGAGGACGGAGTCGTGGTGGGTGCAGGGGGTGCCGGCGGGGTGGGCCGCGGTGCGTGCCCCGGCGGTCAGGGCGGGAAGCACGTCTGCGGTCACGGGGCCCCCTGGGGTGTGCGGTCGGTACCTCGCGAGCGTACGTTCTCCGCTCCCGCGGTCCCCTTCCAGTCCCCTCCCGTTCCCGGGGGCTCCGCCCCCGGATCCCCGGGTGGGTTCGTCGGGTGCGGGTGGGTGGGGGCCGGTCGCGCAGTTCCCCGCGCCCCTGGTCCGTGGGGCTGCGCCCCCGGCTCCCCGCAGTCGGGGAAACCGGCCCGCACCCGTGTCAGGGCAAAACAATGCCCGCGCAGCTCCCCAGCTGCGCGGGCATTTGTGCCGTCCGCCGCACCCCCGTCCCCACGGGGTTTCATGGCCGGATGTCCCCGCCCGGACCGCTCTTCCGGGCCTGGGGCGCCGCTCAGCGCCCCAGCATCACGCCCACGGACGACGCTTGTGTGACCACCGCGTCCCAGCCGCCGAAGACGACTACGAGCAGGGCCGCCAGGGGAAGGACCATCGCTGTCGCCACCAAGGGGTGGCGCTGACCCTGACGACGTGGGCGGAACGCGGCGCTGTACGCCTTGCGTCCTGTGCGGATCGCCGTCCGCGGTGCCGTGTGGGCCATGGTCCCTCTCCTGACCGAGCATCTATGTGGTTGGGCAGCGGCGGGTGTCTGACCTCGGGGGACGAGTGCTGCACCCGCCGCTTGACCTCAAATCTATGGGTGCGGCGGCGATCGGTCGTCATGCCCTCGTACCGATTGCCGGGCCTCCCGGAGGATGAGCGATGACCTGCGGTGTACTCCCCTGGGTGGAGATGAGGACCTAGGTCTCAGGGTCTTCCCGGAGGGGGCGTCCGGTGTGCCCGGACTGTTCCGAGCTGTCCTCCCTCGGCACCGGCTGCTCGACCAGCGCCAGTACCCGGGTCGCCATGAAGCGGGCGGTGCGCACCACTGATCCGCTTCGGGTGACTTCGCTCACTTCCACCACCCCCCGGCGCACCGCGGTCTCCACTCTGCGACCCGCCCTGCTGGCCACCACCTCGTACGTACGCGTCGTGTCCCCGGCGTCCACGACTATCTCCACGCGATCACCCTTCACAGGTTCAATCCCCCTTCTGCGACGGACGGTTGGGATCACGGGCAGCTCAAAGCAGCCGTGTTCTCGCATTCCCTGACCGTCTTTCAAGTTTCCCACCCGGCACTGACAATCGATCGGGCCGTGAGGGCGCGGCCTCTGCGCGCACCCGGCCGCGGAAACGTAAGCTGTGGCTCGTCAAACGGACCGGGCAGCGGGGATGGACATGGCGATGATGCGCCTGAGGCGCGAGGACCCGCGTGTCGTCGGCTCGTTCAGGCTTCACAGACGGCTCGGCGCGGGTGGGATGGGCGTGGTCTACCTGGGCTCCGACCGCCGTGGCCAGCGGGTCGCGCTGAAGGTGATCCGACCGGATCTGGCGGAGGATCAGGAGTTCCGGTCGCGGTTCGCCCGCGAGGTCTCGGCGGCCCGGCGGATCAGGGGTGGCTGCACGGCGCGGCTCGTGGCCGCCGATCTCGAGGCGGACCGGCCGTGGTTCGCCACGCAGTACGTGCCGGGGCCCTCGCTGCACGACAAGGTCGCCGAGGAGGGCCCGATGTCGGCCGCCGACGTGGCCGCCGTCGGGGCCGCGCTCTCCGAGGGGCTCGTCGCCGTGCACGAGGCCGGTGTCGTGCACCGGGACCTCAAGCCGTCCAACATCCTGCTGTCCCCGAAGGGGCCGCGGATCATCGACTTCGGCATCGCCTGGGCGACGGGGGCGAGCACCCTGACGCACGTCGGTACGGCGGTCGGCTCGCCCGGGTTCCTCGCGCCCGAGCAGGTGCGCGGCGCCGCCGTCACCCCGGCCACCGACGTGTTCGCGCTCGGCGCCACGCTGGCGTACGCGGCGACCAACGACTCGCCCTTCGGACACGGCAGTTCCGAGGTGATGCTGTACCGGGTGGTGCACGAGGAACCGCAGCTGCACGGTGTTCCGGACGCGTTGGCTCCGCTCGTCCGCGCATGTCTGGCCAAGGACCCCGAGGAGCGTCCCAGCACGCTCCAACTCTCCTTGCGGCTCAAGGAGATCGCGGCCCGCGAGGCGCAGGGCATGGCGGACGTCCGCCCGCCCGCGCAGCGCAATGATCCCGACCGGCCGACGGGGCGCCTCGCCGAGCAGTACGCCGAGCAGCCCACCCAGCGCCGCCCGCAGGGCAC
>LRTP01001223.1 GCA_001550305.1 Streptomyces diastatochromogenes | reverse complement strand
GGCGCCGGGCGTCCCGCGCCCCGGACCACGGGGACCGGACGGCGGCCGGCCAATCCGCGACTGCTGCGTCAGCGGCTCTTCGTGTTCGTCGTGGTGACGCTGCTCGTCGCGCTGGGCATCGCGGCGGCGCAGGGCTGCCAGGGACCGGCCCGCGGGCTGGACGACGGGGGTACGCGCAAGGACGTACGACAGGGGCAGTCGTCGTACGCGCCACCGTCCGGCGATCTGATGGCCGAGCAGTACCGGAGTCGACCGGACAGGCCCTGGGGCCGGGTCCAGGTCACTACGGAGCCGGTCTAGAGCTGGGGGCGGCCCGTCGCGACCGCGTAGAAGGCGACCGCGGCCGCCGCGCCGACGTTGAGCGAGTCGACGCCGTGGGCCATCGGGATGCGGACCCATTCGTCCGCCGCCATCAGGGCCTTCGTGGACAGGCCGTCGCCCTCCGCGCCCAGCATCAGCGCGACCCGGTCCATCCGGTGCGGGGCCGCCTCGTCCAGGGACCTCGCCTTCTCGTCCGGAGTGAGGGCGAGCAGGTTGAAGCCGGCGTCGCGGACCGTCTCCAGGCCCTTGGGCCAGGTCTCGAGACGGGCGTACGGAACCGAGAAGACCGCGCCCATCGAGACCTTCACGGAGCGCCGGTACAGCGGGTCCGCGCAGTCCGGGGAGAGCAGCACCGCGTCCATGCCGAGGGCCGCGGCGGAGCGGAAGATCGCGCCGATGTTGGTGTGGTCGTTGACCGCCTCCATGACGACCACCCGGCGCGCGGACCGCAGGAGTTCCTCGGCCGTCGGCAGCGGCTTGCGCTGCATGGACGCGAGCGCGCCGCGATGCACGTGGTAGCCGGTCACCTGCTCGGCGAGCTCCGGGCTGACCGCGTAGACCGGGGCCGGGAGTTCGTCGATGACATCGCGCATGACGTCGACCCACTTGGCGGACAGGAGCATCGAGCGCATCTCGTACCCGGCGTCCTTGGCGCGTCTGATGACCTTCTCGCCCTCGGCGATGAACAGGCCCTCGACGGGTTCGCGCTTGCGGCGCAGCTCCACGTCGGTCAGGCCCGTGTAGTCACGCAGACGCGGGTCGTCGGGGTTCTCAACGGTAATGAGATCGGCCACAGGGTGATACTGCCTTGTCCTGGGTGCGGTGCCAACGGCTGGGCACGGGTTGGGTTACCGGTGGTTACTCGGAAGCGTTCAGCGGGCTGTGCACACCCACGTTCACGACCTCGCCGATGACGATCACCGCCGGGGGCTTCACGTCCTCGGCGCGTACGGTCTCGGCGACCGTGGCCAGGGTCGCGTCGACGCGGCGCTGGGCGGCGGTCGTGCCCTCCTGGACGAGGGCGACCGGGGTGTCGGCCGGCCTGCCGTGCGCGATCAGGGTCTCGGCGATCCTGCCGATCTTGTCGACGCCCATGAGGACGACGAGCGTGCCGCGCAGCCGGGCGAGGGCCGCCCAGTCGACAAGGGATCGCTCGTCGTCAGGGGCCACATGACCGCTGACCACGGTGAACTCATGTGCGACACCCCGGTGGGTGACCGGGATACCGGCAGCACCCGGCACCGAGATCGAACTGGAGATGCCGGGAACGACCGTGCAGGCGATGCCCGCCTCGGCGAGCGCCTGGGCCTCCTCCATGCCGCGGCCGAAGACGAACGGGTCGCCACCCTTGAGCCGGACGACCGACTTGCCCTGCTTCGCGTGCTCGATGAGCGCGTTGTTGATGGCCTCCTGCGCCATGAACCGGCCGTAGGGGATCTTCGCCGCGTCGATCACCTCGACGTGCGGCGGGAGTTCGGCGAGCAGGTCGCGCGGGCCGAGACGGTCGGCGATGACCACGTCGGCCTCGGCGAGCAGTCGCCGGCCGCGGACCGTGATCAGGTCGGGGTCGCCGGGGCCGCCGCCGACGAGGGCGACACCCGGGGTGCGGGT
>LRTP01001222.1 GCA_001550305.1 Streptomyces diastatochromogenes | reverse complement strand
CACCCGGGGTGCGGGTGCGGTGGTGGGGCGCCACGAGGGTCCCGTCGCGCAGCCCCTCGACCACCGCGTCGCGGATCGCGGCGGTGTGGCGGGGGTCGCGGCCCTTGGCGTTCGTGGTGAGGACGGCGACCGTGACGCCCTCGCTGTGACCGGTGGCCGGGGTCCAGGCGGTCGCCGCCTCGGCGTCGTCGGAGCGGACGCACCAGACGCGGTGGCGCTCCGCCTCGGCGGAGGCGTCCGTGTTCGCCTGCCGGTCGCTGGTCGCGATCAGGGCGTACCAGGCGTCGGCGAGGTCGCCGTCCTCGTACGGGCGTTCCGTCCAGGTGATCTCGCCCGCGTCCGCCATCGCCTCGACGGAGGGGGTGGCCGCGGGTGACACGAGGTGGATGTCCGCGCCCGCGGCAATGAGCGCAGGGAGGCGGCGCTGGGCGACCTGGCCGCCGCCGAGGACGACTACGCGGCGACCGGTGAGGCGGAGGCCTACGGGGTAGGCGGGGTTTTCGGCCATGGCGGTGCGGCTCCTCGTACGGGGCCGCTGCGCTCGGCTGGAGCGGCCTTGACGTGCTGTTTTGAGTGCGGGTCCACGATACGGCGGGGGCGGGAGGGGCTCCTTCCCCGAGCCCGCCCCGTCCCGGCAGTGACCCTGTGCGGCTCCGCCGCGTGGGGGCTGCGCCCCCGACCCCCCGCTCGAGCGGGTGCCGTCGTCGGTCTACTTCTCGGTGACCCCTGCGGAGTCGAACGTCGCCACCTCGTGCATCGCCCGCGCCGCGCTCTGGACCACCGGCAGCGCCAGCAGGGCGCCCGTGCCCTCGCCGAGGCGCAGGTCCAGGTCGATCAGGGGGCGCAGGCCCAGCTTGTTCAGGGCGGCGACGTGGCCGGGCTCGGCGCTGCGGTGACCCGCGATGCAGGCCGCGAGGACCTCGGGGGCGATGGCGCGGGCCACGAGGGCGGCGGCGCCGGCGCTGACACCGTCCAGGATCACCGGCGTACGCAGGGAGGCGCCACCGAGGAGCAGGCCGACCATGGCGGCGTGTTCGAGGCCGCCGATCGCGGCGAGGACGCCGATGGGGTCGGCCGGGTCCGGCTGGTGGAGTTCGATGGCGCGGCGCACGACCTCGGTCTTGCGGGCGAGGGTCTCGTCGTTGATGCCGGTGCCGCGGCCCGTCACCTCGGACGGGTCGGCGTCCGTGAAGACGGAGATCAGGGCCGCCGACGCCGTGGTGTTGGCGATGCCCATCTCGCCGGTCAGCAGGGCCTTGTTGCCTGCCGCCACGAGGTCGCGGGCCGTCTCGATGCCCACCTCGATGGCGGCCGTGACCTCTTCGCGGGTCATCGCGGGGCCGGTCGTCATGTCGGCGGTGCCCGCGCGGACCTTGCGCGGGAGGAGACCCGGGGTCGCGGGGAGGTCGGAGGCGACGCCCACGTCGATGACGCAGACCTCGGCGCCCACCTGGTTGGCGAAGGCGTTGCAGACCGCGCCGCCGCCCAGGAAGTTGGCCACCATCTGCCCGGTGACCTCCTGCGGCCAGGGGGTGACGCCCTGGGCGTGCACGCCGTGGTCGCCCGCGAAGATCGCGACGGCGGCGGGCTCCGGGATCGGCGGCGGGCACATCCGGGACAGGCCGGACAGCTGGGCGGAGATGATCTCCAGCATGCCGAGCGCGCCCGCGGGCTTGGTCATCCGCTTCTGGCGCTCCCACGCCTCGCCGAGCGCCTTGGCGTCCAGCGGGCGGATGTTGGAGACCGTCTCTGCGAGCAGGTCGTGCGGCTCCTCACCGGGCAGCGCGCGACGGCCGTACGTCTCCTCGTGCACGACCCAGGACAGCGGGCGGCGCTTGGACCAGCCGGCCTGCATCAGCTCGGGCTCCTCGGGGAACTCGTCGACGTAGCCGACGCAGAGGTACGCCACCACGTCCAGGTGCTCGGGCAGGCCGAGGGCACGGACCATCTCGCGCTCGTCGAAGAAGCTGACCCAGCCGACGCCGAGGCCCTCGGCGCGGGCCGCGAGCCACAGGTTCTGGACCGCGAGCGCGGAGGAGTACGGGGCCATCTGGGGCTGGGTGTGACGGCCCAGGGTGTGACGGCCGCCGCGGGTCGGGTCGGCGGTGACGACGATGTTCACCGGGGTGTCGAGGATGGCCTCGATCTTCAGTTCCTTGAACTGCTTCGCGCGCCCCTTGGGCAGCGACTTGGCGTACGCCTCGCGCTGACGGGCGGCCAGTTCGTGCATCGTGCGCCGGGTCTCGGCGGAGCGGATGACGACGAAGTCCCAGGGCTGGGAGTGGCCGACGGACGGCGCGGTGTGCGCGGCCTCGAGGACCCGCAGCAGCACGTCGTGCGGGATCGGGTCGCTGCGGAAGCCGTTGCGGATGTCGCGGCGTTCGCGCATCACGCGCAGCACGGCCTCGCGCTCGGCGTCGTCGTAGCCGGGGGCCGCGGGGCCGGTGGACTCTCGTACGTCTTCCACTGCGGCCGTGCTCTCTTCCTGGTCGGCGACCTGGGTGTCCAGGTCGTCCGCTTGCTGTGCGACTACTACGGGCTCCGGGTCCGCCTCGAACGGCTCCGGTACGGGGGATGTCTCGGCTTCGGCCTCGCGGGGCGCGGGAACCTGGGCGACAGGCTCCGGCTCGATGACGGGCTCCACCTCGGCGAGAGGGGCGAGGGGAGTCTCCCGGCTCTCCACCGCCACCGCTTCCGCCGTCGCGGGGGGCTCTTCGACCGGAGGCTCTTCGACCGAGGGCCGCTCCTCCGTGGGCAGCGGCGGCACGGTCATGGCGTGCGGCGGGGTCGGGGCCAGGTGCGGGGTCGTCGGCACCGTGCCCTCGACGGGCACGAACTGGCCGAGGGACTGGTCCGCGGCGGAGTCCAGGGGGGCACCCTGGAATCCGGGGACGCCTGCCGTGTCGCCGGGGCGGTGCTCGCCGTGCGACTGGTTCGTGGCCGCGTGCGGCGCCCGCGCGTGGGCGGCGACGCCGACCGGTACGGCGGCA
>LRTP01001221.1 GCA_001550305.1 Streptomyces diastatochromogenes | reverse complement strand
CGGCCCGAGGTGCAGCGGACGGCGCGGAGCCGTCGGCTGCGAGGCGGGCGCGAGGCCGGGTCCGCGGACGCCACTGAGGTCGAGTGAACCGCTGTCCCGGCCGGCCGTCTCGTGCGGACCCGGCTCATGGACGAGAGGCTGCTCCTCGACGAGGGGCTGTGGGGGCGGCGGAGCCACCTCGTTGCCCCACGCTCCCTGTGCGCCCGGCATGAGAAGCAGGTCGTCGTCCTCGGCGGGGTTCTCGGAGGGGTCGAGGAAGGTGTACGTGCCCGGGGCGGGGACGCCCGGCTGCTCCACCATGCCTGCGTTCTCCGGCAGTCCCTCGCCCGGGACCTGGCCGGTGTCGGTCATGCGTACCCCTCGCCCATCGGTTAGTGCTTCCAAGTCCTGCTCGCCCGGAACGGCGCACCGACCGCCCCGCAGTGAAGAACGAGCGTGCGTGCCCAGCGGCACGAACGACCGGCCAACAAAGACGACAAAGCCATTAACGGGCATTGTCCCGGTCGTCCGACCCTCGCGACAGCTTGACCCGCGACGGCCCGCTGTGGACTGCGCCACGTTGCGCGTCCTCAGGTTCTGCCGTACCACACACGCCTCAAAACGGGCGCGTTTTCGGGACATTGGCCTACGAAAGGCCGATCGCCCTGGAGCGGTACAACGATCGGCCAGCCTACCGCGCGCAGTACGACAACAGGATCACGGGTTGCGATCGGGCAGACGGCCTGTGAGCAGGAACGCGACGCTCCGCTCGGTCTCCGTCCAGGCCCTTGTGTCGAGTTCGACGGACTGGATGAGGGCGCATTCGACCTGATATCCGTGCTCGCTGAGATCACGGCCCACGAGTTCGGCCGCGTCGCGGGTCGCCGCGTGCGTCACGATGCGCTGCGGACGGCGGTCGGCGACGGCCGAGACGACCTGCACTCCCCCGCCGCCGACACGTACTACATCGGGTTCGGGGAGGTTCTCCAGGATGTGCGGTGCGCTGCCGTGCACGATCTGCATCTGGACGCCGTAGCGGCGCGCGGAGTCCTCGGTGCGGGCGCAGGAGCCGGGGTTGCGGTCGACGGCGATGACCGCCGCGCCGGTGCGCGCCGCCTCGGTGGCGAAGGCGCCGCTGCCGGAGCCGATGTCCCACACGAGGTCTCCGACACGCGGGCCCAGCCGGGCGAGTTGGGCGGCGCGCAGCAGATCCGTTTCGCCTTCGCCCAGCGCGCCGCC
>LRTP01001220.1 GCA_001550305.1 Streptomyces diastatochromogenes | reverse complement strand
GCAGCGCCCAGCCGCGCGGTCCGGTGCCCGGGTCGCGTCCGGCGATCCAGCCGCCGTCCTCGGCCGCGGCCACGAAACCGCCGATGACGATGACGACGTTGGGGTCGCGCCAGGTGTGGTCGGCGGCCTTGTCGGAGGTGAGGATGGTGACCCGCTCGCTCGCGGTGCCGAGCTCCTCGCAGATGACGAAGGTGCGGTGGACGCCTTCGAGGAGCAGGCCGAGTTCGGCGGGGCCGGCGCCGGGCGAGGTGAGAACGGCGACCTTGGTGTGGGCGCGGCAGACGTTCACCGCGCGGCGCAGGGTGCGGCGGTGCGCCACGACCACCTGCGCGTCGTCCCAGGGCATGCCGGCGCGGGCGAAGGCGGCGGCGACCGAGGAGACGGCGGGCACGACTTCGACCTCCAGGCCGAACTCGGGGGCACGCAGGGTGCGTACGACTCCGAAGAAGCCGGGGTCGCCGTCGGCGAGGACGACGGCGCTGCCGCGGTGGCCCGCGATGCGGCGGGCGGCGAGGGAGACGCTGCCGAGGCGGATGCGTTCGGCGGCCCGGGGTACCTCGGGGAGCGCCAGGTGATGCGCCGCTCCGGCCACCAGGGTGGCCGCGCCGAGGGCGGAGCGCGCCGCGGCGGTCAAGGGCGAGCCGTCCCAGCCGATCACCGTGACCCGGTCGGCCATCGTCGTCAGTCTCCAGAAGGTTTTCGCAGGTCGTCGGTGGGCAGCCCGCGGGCGGGCTCCGTGAGGGTACCTGGTGTTGCTGGGTGCGGGCGCACAGGTCGCTGCCGGGTGGGAGCGGTTCTTCGGATCGCGCTGCGGGACGTCCCCCGGATTCGGCGCGGGGAATCCCGCCGGTTCAGTTCCAGTCGGAGAACGACGTGAAACCACCCGTGTCGGCGAGCTGGTCGCCGACTCCGTCGAGATCCTCCGGGAGGAGGCTCCAGATGATGAAGTCGGTGCGCAGGTCCACCCAGCGGCCGTCCTCGGTGCGGGTGTGCGCTATACAGGCGTTGCGCAGGACCCCCTCGCTGATGCAGCCGATCTTCTGGGCGACCTGCTGGGAGGCGGTGTTGTCGGCCGCCGTGCGCAGTTCGATGCGCTCGAACTTCTGGTCGCGGAAGAGCCACTGGGCGGTGGCGAGCGCCGCCTCGGAGGCGTAGCCCTCGCCGCGGGCCCAGGGGGCGATGCTGTACGACATCTCGGTGGAGCGCACATGCCAGTTGGTCTTGGCGAGTTGCACGATGCCGACCAGGCGCTGGGTGAGGAACTCGGTGACGGCGAGGTCGAGTCCCCGGCCCGCCGTGCGTTCGGTGGGCGCGTACTCGGTGATCCAGATGCGGGCCCTGTCCTCGGTGTAGGGCTGGGGCACGTCGGTCCAGGCCCCGATCTGCTCGTCGTTCATCATCGCGGCCAGGGAGGGGACGTCGTCCTCGTCGAGCGCACGCAGGACCAACCGCTCCGTGCTGATGGAGATGTCGGGGAAGGTGCTGGTCATGCGCCGCTCCGTAACCGTCGGGACGTCGGGCCCTCGGATCCTTCGGGCCCGCTGAACTGCCCAGCATGCAGCATGAGGCCACCGAACTGCACCACGGGGTCCACTCCGAGTGATGGAGTGGACCCCGTACGGTGACCCGACCGGAACGACGGGACGACCGGAACTAGAACGACGGGATGACCGAACCGGCGTACTTGTCCTCGATGAACTTCTTGACCTCCGGCGAGGTCAGGAGCTTGGCGAGCTTCTTCACCCGCGGGTCGCTCTCGTTGCCCTTCTTGACGGCGAGGAAGTTGCCGTAGGGGTTGTTCGTCGCGGACTCCAGGAAGAGCGCGTCCTTGGCCGGCTTGAGTCCGGACGAGATGGCGTAGTTGCCGTTGATCACCGCGGCGTCGACGTCGTCCAGGGAGCGCGGGGTCTGGGCCGCCTCCAGCTCCTTGAACTTGAGGTTCTTCGGGTTCTTCGCGATGTCCTGGGTGGTCGCGCTGTTGCCCGCGCCGTCCTTGAGCGTGATGAGGCCCTTGGAGGCGAGCAGCTTGAGCGCCCGTGCCTCGTTGACCGTGTCGTTCGGGACAGCGACCGTCGCACCGCTCTTGAGCTCGTCGGTCTTCTTGATCTTGTGGGAGTAGAGACCGAGCGGTTCCAGGTGGACCGTGACGACGGGCACGATGTGGGTGCCGTTCTTCTTGTTGAAGTCGTCGAGGTACGGCTGGTTCTGGAAGTAGTTGGCGCCGACGGACCCGTCCTCGGTCGCCGTGTTCGGCGTGACGTAGTCCGTGAACTCCTTGACCTGCAGGTCGAGGCCGGCCTTCTTCGCCAGGTTGTCCTTGATGTAGTCGAGGATCTCGGCGTGCGGGGTGGGGCTCGCGGCCACGACCAGCGGACCGCTGGTGTCGGAGGCGCTGTTGCTCTTGTCCGAGCCGCAGGCGGAGAGGCCGAGGGTGAGGGCTCCGGCGGCGAGGACTGCGGTGGTGATCTTTGCGGTGTTACGCACGAAAAGTGCCTTTCCTTAAGGGTGGAGCGACCCCGTGGTGGGTGGTTACGGGGAAATCTGCGGGTGGGGGGAGAGAACCGGAGGGGGTGTTCGGGCGGTCTCAGGCGACCTTGCCGACCTCCGCGGTGGCGGGCTCCTTGGCCTTCAGCAGCCGCAGCTTCGGGGCGGCGCCGGAGTGGCCGCCGCGCCGGTGCAGGGTGCGGGCCGCGTAGTCGCCGGCGAACTGGATGAGGGAGATGACGACCGCGAGGATCGCCACGGTGATCCACATGAGTCCGGTCTCGAAGCGCTGGTAGCCGTACCGGATGGCGATGTCGCCGAGGCCGCCGGCGCCGACGGTGCCGGCCATCGCGGAGTAACCGATGAGGGCGACGATCGTGGTGGTCGCGGAGGAGATCAGCGACGGCAGCGACTCCGGTACGAGCACTTTGCGCACGACGGTCCAGGTGTTGCCGCCCATCGACTGCACGGCCTCGACGAGACCGCCGTCCACTTCGCGGACCGCCGTCTCGACCAGGCGCGCGAAGAAGGGGATCGCGCCGACGGCGAGCGGCACGATCGCCGCCTCGCGTCCGATGGTCGTTCCCGTGATCGTGCGCGTGAAGTTCATCAGCGCGACCATCAGGATGATGAACGGCAGCGAGCGGGCGATGTTCACGACCTGCCCGATGACCTTGTTCACGACGACGTTCTGCAGGAGTCCGTCGCGGTCGGTCAGGACGAGCAGAACGCCGAGCGGCAGACCACCGACGACCGCGATCAGCGTGGACCAGCCGACCATGTAGAGCGTGTCCCAACACGCCTGGGACAACAGGGGCTGCATCTCCGACCAGGTCACTTGGCACCGTCCGTCGCGAGCACGGGCTGCTGGCCCTGGATGTCGATCTGCAGGCCCTGCTCGCGCAGGAATCCGATCGGCACGACGTTCTCCTCGTAGCGGCCGGGCAGTTCGATGCGCATCCGGCCGACCTGCTTGCCGGCGACGGTGTCCATCGCGGCGCCGAGGATCGAGATGTCGATGTTGTACGTGCGCGAGAGCTGCGAGATGACGGGCTGGGTCGCGGCCTCGCCGTGGAAGGTGACGTCGATGACGGTGCGGTCGTCGCCGGACGGCTCGCCACTCACCGGGAAGAGCGCCTCGGCGAGTTCGGAGCCGGGGGTCGCGAGCAGCTCGCTGACGGTGCCGGACTCGACGATGCGGCCCTTCTCCATGAGCGCGGCCGAGTCGCAGATCGTCTTGACGACGTCCATCTCGTGGGTGATGAGCAGGACGGTCAGGCCCAGCTGCCGGTTCAGGTCGCGCAGCAGCTGGAGGATGGAGCGGGTGGTCTCGGGGTCGAGGGCGCTGGTGGCCTCGTCGGAGAGCAGCACCTTGGGGTCGCCGGCCAGGGCGCGGGCGATGCCGACGCGCTGCTTCTGGCCGCCGGAGAGCTGGGCCGGGTAGACCTTGGCCTTGTCGGAGAGACCGACCAGGTCGAGCAGCCCGAGCGCCTTGGAGGATCGTTCCTTCCCCGACAGGCCAAGGATTTCGAGCGGCAGCTCGACATTGTCCTGGACGGTGCGCGAGGACAGCAGGTTGAAGTGCTGGAAGACCATGCCGATACGACTGCGCGCCTGGCGGAGCTCCTTGCCCGCGCGCGGGCCGCGGCCGGCGAGCGCGGTGAGGTCCTGTCCGGCGACGGTGACCGTGCCGGCGGTGGGACGCTCCAGGAGGTTGACGCAGCGGATGAGGGAGGACTTGCCGGCGCCGGACTGGCCGATGACGCCGTACACCTCGCCTTCGCGAACGTGCAGATCGACGCCGTCGAGGGCGGTCACTTCACGGCCGCGCGAGCGGTAGACCTTGGTGAGGCCCGTTGTCGTGATCACTGGGGGTTTCCGTCACTGTCGAGTGCGGGGCGCGGGTGTGCGCCGGCACGGGTGCATTCGGTCGGGAACGCGACACGGTTCTCGCGGTGGCGATGGAACCGGATGAATCCGGGGAGAACATGCGCGCGGGGCGGCGCCGCTCACGTACGGGGTACGGACAGGGCGCGGCGGTCTCGCTTCGGGGCGCGAGACGGGGCGGTGGTGCGGGGGCCCTCTAGAAGGCGCACATTCGACACATACAACGAGCACCGGGCGTCATGGTCGCCTCGGTCGCAAGGATGCGGCTGCTCGTCGTGGTCATGGGATCAAGTAAAGCAGACGTACAGGCGGGACCCAGAACCGCTGTCCGCATTGCGGACAGCGGTGGACACCTCTCAGCCGCGGGTGGAGATCTCCACTCCCCCGTCGGTGACCAGTGCGGACAGGGCCGAGAGGTCCTTCACCACGAGGTCCGCGTCCAGCTCGGACGGCTCGTGGGTTGTGGCCAACGCCACGGTGGTCATCCCGGCGGCGCGGCCTGCCTGCAGGCCCGCCGGGGCGTCCTCGAAGACGACGCAGCGGGCCGGGTCGACGCCCAGTTCACGGGCGGCGAGGAGGTAGGGCTCGGGGTCGGGCTTGCCACGGGTGACGTCGTCGGCGGAGATCAGCGTCTTGGGCCGGACACCGACCTCGGCGAGCCGGGCCTCGGCCAGTCGCCGGGTGGCGGAGGTGACGACGGCCCAGCGGTCGGCCGGCAGCGAGTCGAGGAACGCCGCGGTGCCGGGGAGCAGGACGACGCCGCCGGGGACGTCCTCGACCTCCAGCAGTTCGATGCGCGCGAGGGCCTCGGGGACGAGGTCGGCGGGTAGCAGGTCGGCGGCTATCTCGGCGGCGGGGCGGCCGTGCAGTTCGATCCGGGCGAAGTCCTCCGCGGTGATCCCGTACTCGCGCGCCCATCGTGTCCAGCACCGGTTCACCGACTCGAGGGATGAGACGAGCGTCCCGTCGTTGTCGAACAGCAGGGCATCAGCGTGGATCTTCATGCGCTCGACCCTACGGGGCAGTCCGGGGGCGAGGGCATCGGGCCTTTTGGCCCGTAATAGGGTCACGGCATGCTTGATGCCCTGACGGTCGCGACCGCCGTCGCCGCGCTCGCGCTCGCCGCCTGGTGCGGCTGGGCCGCCCACCGTGATCAGCCCACCAAGGACTGGCACTTCATCGGCATGGCCGTGGTGACCCTGCTCGCCGTGATCCAGCTGGTGGTCGGAATCGTCCAGCTGGCGCGTGGCGAGAAGCCCGGCCAGGGCACGACGATCTTCGTGGCGTATCTGCTCGGTGCCTTCGCGTGCATTCCGGCCGCGGGCTTCATGTCGCTGGCGGAGCGCACCCGCTGGGGATCGATCACGGTGGCGGCCGGCGGTGTCGTCCTCGCCGTACTGGAGGTGCGGCTCTATGACATCTGGGGAGGCTGAGATGACGGCCACGGAGGAGAACGGGACCGCGCCGCAGGAGAATCAGGAGGGCCGGGAGAGTCGGGAGATTCCGGAGAAGAAGCGCACCCGGCTGATCAGCGGCCCCGGCATCCTGCTGCTCTGGCTGTACGGCGTGATGGTCGTCGGCGCCGTGTCGCGCTCCGCCGTCCAGATCTCGACGGAGTTCGACAAGGCCCCGCTCGCCTACTCGTTGTCGGCGGTCGCGGGCCTCGTCTACGGCTTCATCACGTACTCACTCGTGCGCGGTGGCGAAACGGCCCGCAGGGCGGCGCTCGTGTGCTGCGCCGCCGAGCTCGTGGGCGTGCTGACCGTCGGGACCTGGACGCTGGTCGAGCCGTCCGCCTTCCCCGACGCCACCGTGTGGTCGGACTACGGGATCGGCTATCTGTTCATCCCGGTGCTGCTGCCGCTGTCGGCCATGTACTGGTTGCGCAAGGCGCGTACGGCCGATCGGTCGGCGTAGCCCGGGCGGCCGTAGCCGTGGCTCGGGCTGTAGCCGTACCTCGGGCCCGTAGCCGTACCTCGGGCCCGTAGCCGTGGCTCGGGCCCGGAACACGGGCGCACGTCAGGCGCTGGTCACGAACGCGCCGGTGTCGGCGCCCTTCTGCAGGGTCACCAGGGTGAGCCGCTCGTCGACGCGCTCCGTGGAGACCTGCGCGTAGCCGTGCTTGCGGTACATCCGCAGGTTGCGGTCGCTGCGGTGGCCGGTGAAGAGCTGGAAGGACTTGGCCGCGCCGTCCGTCGCGAGCTTGGCCTCGATCGCGGCGAGCAGCCGCCCGCCCAGGCCGTGGCGCTGCATGCGCGGATGGACGATGAGCTTGTTGATACGGGCCGTGCCGTCCGGGTCCACGGCTCCGCGGACCGAAGCCACCACCTCCTCGCCCAGCCGGGCCACCAGGACCGTACCGTCCGTCAACTCCGCCCTGAGGGAGTCGAGCGGCTGCGTGAGCGGCTCGATGCCGTAGTCCCCGTACAGCTCGGCCTCGCTCTGGTAGCAGAGGTACTGCAGCTTGAGGATCTGCTCTGCGTCCTGCTCGGTCGCCGCCGAGATGGTCACGCTCATGCCCATGTGTGCATGCCTCCCGCTCACCTGTTCCACCGGTCGTCCCCCACTCCTATCCCCGTGGTGCGCGGGCCGCAACCACCGGGGAGAGCAATCGACGCAGACATCCCAGGCATCTGGAACGTTCCGGACCAAGACTGCCCTGTGAGATACCCAACTCGCCTGCGATCTCCCGATAGGTGAGGTCCTTCGGGGAGAGCAGTGCCGCCATCAGACCGGGGCAGCGGCCCGGCAGCCGCCGGACCGCGTCGTGCAGGGCGCGCCGGCTGTCGGCGGTCATCACCTGCTGTTCGGGGTCCGGCCCGCTCTCGTCGGCGGGTTCGCGGACGTACGGCCGTTCGTACCGGGCCGTACGGCGGGTGCGGCGGACCTCGGAGCGCACGGCGCGGCGCAACCAGCCCTGCGGGTCGGCGGGCGGCCCGTCCGAGTCGAGGCGCTCCAGCAGGCGCAGCCAGACGGCCTGTTCGAGGTCGCACGGTTCGGTCCCGGACGCAAGGCCCTCCGCCGAGGCCTCGGCGGCGAGCAGCGGACGCAGGGTGGAAACCATCTCGTGGGTCATATGCGGCGGGACGCCGCCGCCCCGGCACAGGGTTGCCGGGGCGGGGGACTGTCACCCCATCCGGGGTGAGTGGATCATCCGTTGACGAAGTCCTCGCGGGCGAGCAGCGCGGTGTCCGCGTTGTCCGAGAAGACGCCGTCGATGCCGGTGGCGAAGTAGGTCCTGAAGGCGCCGAAGGCATCGCCGTAGGCGTTCGGGTCGGTGCCCCGCCGGAAGTTCGCGGGCAGGAAGGTGTTCTCGTTGCGCATGGTGTACGGGTGCAGGATCAGGCCCGCGCGGTGCGCGTCGGCGACCAGCGTGGTCGGCGTGGTGAGGGCGCCGTTCGCGTCCTTGGGGATGACCAGGTCGAGCGTGGGTCCGATGCCCTGGGCGTACGAGGCGATCCACTTCAGGCCCTCGGGCTTGACGAGGTCGGCGACGGTGCGCGGGTCGCCCGTCGTGACGAAGTCCCAGGGGCGGGTGTTCGCGGCGGAGAGCAGCACGACGAGCGGGTTGTCGACCAGCTTGTCGAGGCGCTGGATGCTGGTCGGCTCGAAGGACTGGATGATGACCGGCGAGTTCTTCTTGTCCTTGCCGTGCTTGCGGAGCACCGTGGCGAGGCGCTCCTCCAGGCCGAGGCCCAGCGCGCGGAAGTAGGTGGGGTGCTTGGTCTCGGGGTAGATCCAGACCTGCTTGCCGCGCTTGCGGGTCTGCTCGTCCTGCCAGTGGAGCACCTCTTCGAAGGTGGGGATCTCCCAGCGGCCGTTGTAGAGCGTGTTGTGCGGGCGGTTGGCGGGGATGCGCTCGACGGCCCGCAGGGTCTTCAGCTCGGCGAGGGTGAAGTCCTCGGTGAACCAGCCCGTGGTGGGGATGCCGTCGAGGGTCTTGGTGGTCTTGCGGTCGGCGAACTCGGGGTGCGCCGACACGTCGGTGGTGCCGCCGATCTCCGGCTCGTGCCGGCAGACGAGGTGGCCGTCCTTGGTGGGCACCAGGTCACCGGCCTCGACGACGTCGGCGCCCAGGTCGAGGGCCAGCTGGTACGAGCCGAAGGTGTGCTCGGGCCGATAGCCGCTGGCGCCCCGGTGCCCGATGACGGTCGGCTTGGGCAGGCTCTTGTAGCCACCGTGGCCGCCGCTCCCGTGCCGCTCGTCGGCTCTCGCCGCGCCCGGCAGGCCGAGGACCGCTCCGCCCGCGCCGAGCACCGCGGCCCCGAGCAGCGCGCGGCGCGCCGTGCCCCGGTCCTGCCCGTTCGGCTCCCGCGACTCCGATGTCCCCTGCGTCCCCTGCGTCCCCTGCGTCCCCATGAGCGCTCCTCCCGCCGTACCGCCCCGTACCTGTCAAAGCGGGTCGATCGTAGGTTCCCTTCCGTGACGGGAGGGAGACCTGTGGCGGAACACGTGGGTGCCACTGGATGGCGTACGGAACAGCAGTACGGAACAAGAGAGCTGGCGGTCCGTCAGTTTCGGGGTGACGGTGGTGGGTACGCGCTCCGGGTACGCGGTCAGAGGTTCACGGTTCCGGGGTCCCGGTGCCGGGCGGCGCTGACGGCCCCGGAGTCGCCGACATGCTGGGCCGCGTGGGCGCGGCGGCGGGCGACCGGGTCGCACCGTGCGACTCGTTCGGCGAACCTGTGCGACTCGTCCGGCGTGGCGGCCGAAGCCGTCGCGAGATACGTCACATGCTTCCGTCCGTGTGACGAACGCGCAACAGCCCGCCACCTCAGGTAAACATTGGTCAACAGTCCGTATCCAGTCGGTGAACCCGATGTGCAATCACCGGGGGGCCGCGAGTATCGTCCTCACCTGCACATACTTCATACCGATCCCTTGACACCGGAGGGCCCGTTGTCCCGCTTCGCGCTCATCAAGGCAGTGCTCGGACCGATCATGCGCCTGATGTTCCGCCCACGGGTGGAGGGCGTGGAGCACATCCCGGGCGACGGCCCCGTCATCCTGGCCGGCAACCACCTCACGTTCATCGACTCGATGATCCTGCCCCTGGTCTGCGACCGGCAGGTGCTCTTCATCGGCAAGGACGAGTACGTCACCGGCAAGGGGTTCAAGGGCCGCCTCATGGCCTGGTTCTTCACCGGTGTCGGCATGATCCCGGTGGACCGGGACGGTGCCAACGGTGGTGTCGCGGCGCTGATGACCGGCCGTCGCATTCTGGAGGAGGGCAAGGTCTTCGGCATCTACCCGGAGGGCACCCGCTCCCCCGACGGCCGGCTCTACCGCGGCCGCACCGGTATCGCCCGCCTCACCCTGATGACCGGCGCCCCGGTCGTCCCGTTCGCGATGATCGGCACGGACAAGCTGCAGCCCGGCGGTGCGGGGATGCCGCGGCCGGGCCGCGTCACGGTCCGCTTCGGTGAGGCGATGGAGTTCTCGCGGTACGAAGGCATGGACCGTGACCGGTATGTGCTGCGGGCCGTGACCGACTCCGTGATGACGGAGGTCATGCGGTTGTCGGGGCAGGAGTACGTGGACATGTACGCCACGAAGGCCAAGGCTGCGTAGCAGTTTGTTGTTCGGGTGCGGGTGCGTTGTGGCTGGTCGCGCAGTTCCCCGCGCCCCTGACGGGGCGCCTGCCTAGACCCCGGATTCCAGTTTCTGGCCTCTCAGCAGGAACCATGCCGCTGCCGCTGTGGCCAGCAGTACCGCCGCTCCGATGCCGGACGCCAGTGCCAGGCCGTCCACGAAGGACGTGCGAGCCGCGGTCAGCAGGGCCTCCGCGGTGTGGGTGGGCAGGGTTGCCGCCGCCTCCACCGCGCCGCCCAGGGAGTCATGGGCCCCTGCCGGGGTGCCCGCGGGGCCGGTGAAGCCCGCGTAGACGCCGGTCACGATGGAGCCGAGCAGGGCGATGCCGAGGGCGGCGCCGAGCTCGTACGCCGTCTCGGAGACCGCGGACGCGGCGCCGGCCTGCTCCTTGGGCACGCTGGAGAGGATCACGTCGGCGGTGACGGTGAACGAGAAGCCCGCGCCGACGCCGACGATCAGAAGTGCCGAGCCGAGCACCGCGTACCCGGTGGACTGGTTCAGCAGGGTGAGCACGCCGAGCGCGAGGCCCACGGCGGCGAGACCACCGGAGACCACGGCACGGACCGAGTAGCGGCGCGCGGCCGAGCCCGCGATCAGACCCGCTCCCACCGCGCCGATGGCGGCGGGCAGTTCGGCGAGCCCCGCCTGGAACGGCGGCCTGCCCTGGACGAGTTGCAGGTACTGGGACAGGAAGAAGACCAGTCCGGACAGGCCGAAGACGGTCAGCAGATCGGCGAGCACCGCCGCCGAGAAGCCCCGGTTGCGGAACAGTCGCATGTCCAGCAGCGGTACGGGCATCGCGAGTTGACGGCGTACGAAGCCGTAGAGGGCCCCGGCGCCGAGCACGCCCACGGCCATCGGCTCCCAGGTGAACCCGTGCGTGGCGGCCTCCTTCACCGCGTACACGATGCCGATCATGCCGACGAGGGAGAGCACGACGCTGGCCAGGTCCCAAGGGCCGGGGTGCGGGTTGCGGGACTCGGGCAGGAGCTTGATGCCGACGGGGACGAGGATCAGCATCACGGGCACGTTGATGAGGAAGACCGAACCCCACCAGAAGTGTTCGAGCAGGAAGCCACCGACGACGGGCCCGACCGCCGTACCGGCGGAGGCCGTGGCGCCCCAGATGCCGATGGCGAGGCTGCGCTCGCGCGGGTCGTGGAAGAGGTTGCGGATGAGGGCGAGCGTGGCGGGCATCAGGGTCGCGCCCGCGACTCCGAGCAGCGCCCGCGCCAGGATCATCATCTCCGGGGTCGTCGCGTACGCGTTGAGCACCGATATCGCGCCGAACGCCGTGGCGCCCATCAGCAGCAGCTTCTTGCGGCCGATGCGGTCACCGAGGCTGCCCATGGAGACGAGCAGACCGGCGATGACGAACGAGTAGACGTCACCGATCCACAGGAGCTGGGTGCCGGAGGGCTTCAGGTCCTCGCTGATGTAAGGGGTCGCGAGACCGAGCACGGTCGCGTCGACGGCCACCAACAGCACGGCGAGGACGAGGACGCAGAGCGCGAGCCAACGGCCCGGACGCTTCTCCACCTCCGCCGTCAACGCCGGCTGCAGGGTGCTGGTCATGATCACTCTCTCCGTAGTGCGCCGCCGAGCAGCAGCTCGACGATCATGTAGTGGAAGTCCTTGGCGGCGACGCGGCCCTCGGTCACGGCCCACGCGCCCGAGGCCATGAGCCCGTAGAGCGCCTCGGTGAGCCAGGCGGGGCTGAGGTCGATGCGGAACTCGCCGCCCTCCTGGCCGCGCCGGAACAGGGCGGCCATCCGGGCATCGAGCCGGGCCCAGCCCTCGTTCTGCCCCTCACCCTCGAACAGCTGGTTCTCGGTGTAGAGGAAGGCGAGCAGCCCGGCCACGCGCTCGAGCTCCTTCACCAGGCGGCGCAGGGCCTCCTGAGCGGTGCCCTCGTCGAGGCGGGTGGCATCGAGTGCCGCCTCGCACTCCTCGATGCAGAGGGCCTCCAGCGCCCGGACGAGCGCGTCCCGTCCGGCGAACTGGCGGTGCAGCGTGGCCCGGCTGATCCCGGCCGCCCTGGCGACCTCGTCCATGGTGGCGGTGGATTTACGGGTGAGCAGGGCGGCTGCGCTGCGCAGCACGTGGTCACGGTCGACGGCCATGAGACAACAGTACTCCATGTGAGACATGTTTGTCTCATCAGGAGCGCGCTAGTCTCACCAGTGCCCTATTTTCGCCTTTTTTGGTGTCCGGGATTTCCGCAGCGGTCAGTGCCAGGGCAACTGCCCGCGCCGCTCCCAGTACACGTCCGGGTCCTCCGCGAGCGCCGCGAGGCGGGTCAGCTGGTCCTCGTCCAGGTCGACGACCGCCGCGTGCAGGTTCGAGGCGAGCTGGGCGGAGGTGGCCGCGCCCGAGAGGACGACTCCGGCCCAGGGCTGCCGCAGGATCAGCGCGAGGGCGACGGCGTCGGCGCCGAGGCCGGTCCCCTCGGCGATCGCCCGCACCGCGTCCGGCGCGTGCTCGGCGGCCAGGCGGCCGTTGGCCATGCCCTCCTTGACGATCACCGTGAGCCCGGCGTCGTGCGCCTCGGCGAGGGCGGGAGCCGCCGAGGTCTCCAGGACGTTGTAGGTGGACTGGACGGTACGGAAGAGGGGCTCGCCGTCGACCGTCACGGCGAGCGCGGCGCGGATGGCGTCGGCCTGGGCGGGCCCGCTCGTGGAGAAGCCGATCGAAAGGCCCTGGGCCGCCGCCTCGGCGAGTTTCGCGTGGAGTTCCTTGTCGGTGAGGGCCGGGCTGTCCGGGGTCACCGAGTGGATCTGGTAGAGGTCGAGCCGGTCACCGAGCAGTGCGGCGGTCTCGGCGCGCTGTCGCTCGTACGTGGCGAGGGTGTGGTCCTTGACCTCGTGCTGCTCGGCGTCCGTGGTCCAGTCCGCGGTGTAGGTGTAGCCCCACTTGCTGCCGACGACCACGTCGTCGACGTCCGGCCGGCTCTTCAGCCAGTCGGCGAGGAACTCCTCCGAACGGCCGTAGGAGCGGGCCGCGTCGAAGTAGCGCACGCCCTGCGCGTAGGCGGCGTCCAGGAGTTCGTGGGTGCGGGCGCGCAGCGTTTCGACGCTGCGGTCCTCTCCGAGGTCATGGTCCCGGCCGAGGTTGATGTAACCCGGGCGGCCGACGGCGGCGAGACCCAGGCCGATGTGGCAGGTGGGCGTCGTGGCGGTGGCGAGACGGGCGAAGGGCATCGCGGGCTCCGTTCGGTCGGCTCCGGTGCGGCTCCTGACCAACGTAACCCGCGATGACCTTCGGCTCGCGCCTCAGAGCTCGGTGCGTGCGGTGCTTCGGCGAGTGCGAGTTCACCGTGGCTTGTCGCGCGGTTCCCCGCGCCCCTTGCGGGGCGCTCTTCTTACCGCTTCTTCTTGGCCGTGGCCCACGCGTGCTGGGCCGCCACGTCCGCCTTCACCTCGGCGAGCTGGACGGCGACCGCGCTGGGTGCCGTACCGCCGCGTCCGTCGCGGGAGGCGAGGGCACCCGGGACGTTCAGGACCGAGCGCACCTCGGGGGTGAGATGGGCCGAGATCTTCGCGAACTGTTCGTTGGTGAGGTCGTTCAGCTCCTTGCCGTCGGCCTCCGCGACCTTGACGCACTCGCCGGCGACCTCGTGGGCGACGCGGAACGGCACACCCTGCTTGACCAGCCACTCGGCGATGTCCGTGGCGAGCGAGAAGCCGGCCGGGGCCAGCTCCTCCATGCGCTCGCGGTGCACGGTCAGCGTGGCCATCATGCCGGTGAAGGCCGGGAGCAGGACCTCGAGCTGGTCGATGGAGTCGAAGACCGGCTCCTTGTCCTCCTGGAGGTCGCGGTTGTACGCGAGCGGAAGCGCCTTGAGCGTCGCCATCAGGCCCGTCAGGTTGCCGATCAGACGGCCCGACTTGCCGCGCGCCAGCTCGGCGATGTCCGGGTTCTTCTTCTGCGGCATGATCGACGAGCCGGTGGAGAAGGCGTCGTGCAGGGTGACGAAGGAGAACTCCTTCGTGTTCCAGATGATGACCTCCTCGGCGATCCGGGAGAGGTTCACGCCGATCATCGCGGTGATGAAGGCGAACTCCGCCACGAAGTCGCGGGAGGCCGTGCCGTCGATGGAGTTCGCGACGGAGCCGTGTTCGAAGCCGAGGTCCCTCGCCACCGACTCCGGGTCCAGGCCGAGGCTGCTGCCGGCGAGCGCGCCGGAGCCGTACGGCGAGACCGCCGTCCGCTCGTCCCACTGGCGCAGCCGCTCCGCGTCCCGGGACAGGGGCTGGACGTGCGCCAGCACATGGTGGGCGAAGAGCACCGGCTGGGCGTGCTGGAGGTGCGTACGGCCGGGCATCGCCACGTCCGGGTGCGCCTCCGCGAGGCCGATCAGCGCGTCCTGGAGGTCGGCGATCAGTCCGCCGATCGTACGGGCGTGGTCGCGCAGGCACATGCGGAAGAGCGTCGCGACCTGGTCGTTCCGGGAGCGACCCGCGCGCAGTTTGCCGCCGAGGTCGGGGCCGAGGCGCTCCAGCAGCCCGCGTTCCAGGGCCGTGTGCACGTCCTCGTCGGCGATGGTGCCCACGAAGGAGCCGTCCGCCACGTCGGCTTCGAGCTGGTCGAGGCCCGCGAGCATCCGCGTCAGCTCGTCGTCGTCCAGGAGGTTCGCCTTGTGCAGTACGCGCGCGTGGGCACGCGATCCGGCGATGTCGTACGGCGCGAGCCGCCAGTCGAAGTGGACGGACGCGGACAGCTTGGCCAGCGCCTCGGCGGGACCGTCGGCGAAACGGCCGCCCCAGAGCCGGACGTCACCGCTGTTGCTGCTCACTTGCGTTGCTCCTCGGAAGGTCTGGATGTGCCGCCGCCTCCCCACCCGTGAGTGAGGAGGCGGCTGTCAGGCTAGTGCGTGTGGGGTGGACCTCGTCGTACGCGAGCCGTTGTGCGAGCCGTTACACGAGGTCCCGCTTCGCGGCGATCTTCGACGACAGGCTGTAGATGTCGATGAAGCCCTTGGCGGCGGCCTGGTCGAACGTGTCGCCCGTGTCGTACGTCGCCAGGTCGAAGTCGTAGAGCGAGGTCTCGGAGCGCCGTCCGGTGACGACCGCGCGGCCGCCGTGCAGGGTCATCCGGATGTCGCCGTTGACGTGCTGGTTGGCCTCGTCGATGAAGCCGTCCAGGGCACGCTTGAGCGGGGAGAACCACTGGCCGTCGTAGACCAGTTCGCCCCAGCGCTGCTCGACCTGCCGCTTGTAGCGGGCGAGTTCACGCTCGACGGTGACGTTCTCCAGCTCCTGGTGGGCCGTGATGAGCGCGATCGCGCCCGGAGCCTCGTACACCTCGCGGGACTTGATGCCCACGAGCCGGTCCTCGACCATGTCGATCCGGCCGACGCCCTGGCCGCCGGCGCGCTCGTTGAGCTGCTGGATGGCCTGCAGGACGGTGACGGGCCTGCCGTCGATGGCGACCGGGACGCCCTCCTTGAAGGAGATGACGACCTCGTCGGCCTCGCGGACCTCGGCCGGGTTCGAGGTGTACTCGTAGATGTCCTCGATCGGCGCGTTCCAGATGTCCTCCAGGAAGCCCGTCTCGACCGCGCGCCCGAAGACGTTCTGGTCGATGGAGTACGGGGACTTCTTGGTGGTGGCGATCGGGAGGTTCTTCTGCTCGCAGAAGGCGATCGCCTTGTCACGGGTCATCGCGTAGTCGCGGACCGGGGCGATGCACTTGAGGTCGGGGGCGAGGGCGACGATGCCGGCCTCGAACCGCACCTGGTCGTTGCCCTTGCCGGTGCAGCCGTGGGCGACCGTGGTGGCGCCGTGCTTCTTGGCGGCGGCGACGAGGTGCTTGACGATGGTCGGCCGGGAGAGGGCCGACACCAGCGGATAGCGGTCCATGTAGAGGGCGTTGGCCTTGATCGCCGGGAGGCAGTACTCCTCGGCGAACTCGTCCTTGGCGTCCGCGACCTCGGCCTCGACGGCACCGCAGGCGAGGGCGCGCTTGCGGATGACGTCCAGGTCCTCGCCGCCCTGACCGACGTCGACCGCGACAGCGATGACCTCGGCGCCCGTCTCCTCGGCGATCCAGCCGATGGCGACGGAGGTGTCCAGACCGCCTGAGTAGGCGAGTACGACGCGCTCGGTCACGGGTTTCTCCTCACACTGCATTCGCTGGTATGCATGAGTATGCAGTACTCCGCATGATTCGTCAATCACGGGTCACCCTCGGGGCCGTGGAGAACCCTGATCGAAAATGTCTGAGGGTGTTTGAACGACGGAACGCGCTTTCTCGTACCTCTCCCCGAACGCAGGCGCCGCGTTTTTGCACACCGAGGTTTTCGTACACAGAGGTTTTGCCGCCGAGGTCTTCGCGGACCGAGGCGCGACGAGCAACGGACCGCCCGGACGACCACCGGACGGTCCCCCACCCCCGAACCGAGTGAGGCTTCCGCATGTCCAGGGCCCTTCCGAAGTACAACAAGCGCCGCGTCCTGATGATCGGCGGCACCGCCGCGGTGGTGCTCTCCGGAGCCGTGATCGCCGGCAACGCCTTGGCCGGGGAGACGTCCAAGAGCGGCACGAACGCCACCACCAAGGCCGCGACCTCCCCGGGCACGGTGAACTGCCCGGCCGTCGCGCCGAGCCTGCCCGCGATCCCCGCCACCGCGCAGGCCGAGGTCACCCGCAACCTCACCCTCCTGGACACCCAGATCGCCGAGGCCAACAAGCGGCTCGTCGACACCGTCGGCCAGGGCGGCCCCAACTTCGTCCAGAACGCGATCCTCGGCCCCCTCAAGGACAAGCGGGTGGCGACGATCAACCGCATCGCCACCGCGATCGGCCGCACCGCGGCCAAGCCCACGGGTCTCGACTCGCTCGCGCCCTGCACCCTGAACGCGAACGGCGTGAACGCGGGCGGCGCCGCGGCCACCGCGGCCCCGAGCGCGACGGCCACCCAGCAGGCAGGCAACACGGGGAACACCGGAAACACGGGCGCCACGGGCAACACCGGCAGCACCACCGCCGCCGGCACCATCACCTGCCCGGACGTCGCGTCGAAGCTGCCCGCGATCCCCGCCACCGCGCAGGCCGAGGTCACCCGCAACCTGACGCTCCTGAACACCCAGATCACCGAGGCGAACACCCGCCTGGCGAACACCGTCGGCCAGGGCGGACCGAACTTCGTGCAGAACGCGATCCTCGGCCCCCTCGCGGACAAGCGGAAGTCGACCATCGACCGCATCGCCATCTCCATCGGGCGCACCGCGGCCAAGCCCACGGGTCTGGACTCCCTCGCGACCTGCACGCTCAACAAGTGATGTCTTCCGTGGCCGCCGCGCCCCGTCTGCCGACCGGGGCGCGGCGGCCACGGATCCGTCCGCCCTGTGAACCCATGCCCCGGACGGGTGAATTCCTTAGACAGACGAATGGTCTTGCCCAATAATCATTAGACATGGGAAAGACTTATGAGCGCATAGACGGCAGGCTTCGTTCGTTCATCGAGGCGCAGCCCCTCTTCTTCACCGCGACCGCACCCCTGTCCGGGGACGGCACGGTCAACCTCTCCCCCAAGGGCCTCACGGGCTCGTTCGTCGTCCTCGACAAACTCACCGTCGCCTACCTGGACTTCGCCGGAAGCAACGCGGAGACGATCGCCCATCTCCGGGAGAACGGCCGGATCACCCTCATGTGGTGCGCCTTCCAGGGCCCGCCGAACATCGTCCGGGTGCACGGCCACGGCGAGCCCGTCTTCCGCGACGACCCCCGCTTCGAGGAACTGCTCGCGCACTTCCCCGACATCGACCCGACCCCGCACGGTCTGCGCGCGATCATCGTCGTGACCGCCGAACTCGTCCGGGACACCTGCGGCTACGCGGTGCCCTTCATGTCCTACGAAGCGGACCGCGACCTGCACGGCAAGCGCTTCGCGCGCGAGGACGACGCCTCGCTGAGCGACTACTTCACCAAGAAGGACCATGTGGCGACGAGCCTGGACGGCCTGCCCGGGCTGCCGCTCCCACTGCCTCCCCGTACGGTCTGAGCCATGCGCCTCGCAGCCGCCGCCCTCGCGTCCGCGTCCCTGCTCGCCCTGGTCCCGAGTGATCCGCCCACCCTCCCCGAGCAGTTGGCGGACACCGGTGGCGGCAGCCAGCTGATCACGGCTCAGGCGCCCCGCGAGGGCTCGACGTCGGGCACGCTCACCTGGTGGGACCGGCGGGACGGGCACTGGGTGAGGGCCGGTTCGGCGGCGGCGCGCTTCGGGGCGAAGGGGCTGGCGGAGGGGGGCTCACGCAAACAGGCATCGAACACGACGCCCACGGGGCTGTACGACCTTCCGTTCGCCTTCGGGATCAAGGCAGCGCCGGCCGGTACCACGGTTCGCTACCGGCGGGTGCGGGAGGAGTCCTGGTGGTGCGAGGACAACGACTCCCGTTCCTACAACCGGTGGACCGAGCCGCGGCCGGCGGACTGCCGCGCGTCCGAGTCCGAGCATCTGACCGCGTACAAGACGCAGTACGCCTACGCGCTGGTCGTGGGGTTCAACTACGAGCGGCCCGTGCGGGGGCGCGGGGCGGGAATCTTCCTGCACGTCCACGGGTCCGGGGCGACGGCTGGTTGTGTGTCGGTGTCGGAGGAGGCGATGCGGCGGGTTCTGGCGTGGGTCGATCCGGCGCGGGGGCCGCGTATCGCGATCGGGACGGTGGGTGGGGGGACTGCGATCACCCGTTACTAGGTGCGGGTGCTTCGGGGCTGGGCGCCCAGCCGGACGGTGAACGTCGTCGCCCCCGGACGGCTCTCCAGCTCGACCGTGCCGCCGTGCGCCTCCACCACGGCCGCCACGATGGACAGCCCGAGGCCCGCGCCACCGCCCGCTCCACCGGTGCGGCGGCGATCGGCTCTGGTGAAGCGTTCGAAGACGCCGGGCTGGACGTCCTCCGGGACTCCCGGGCCGTCGTCGTGGACCGTCAGGACGGCCGTGTCGGGGTCGGTCTCCAGGGACACCGTGACCTTGGTGCCAACAGGCGTGTGCCAACGGGCGTTGGCCAACAGGTTGGCCAACACCTGTTGGAGACGGTGGGCGTCGCCCGTCACCGTGACCGGTTCCTCCGGGAGTTCCAGCGTCCAGCGGTGGTCGGGCCCCGCGGCGCGGGCGTCGGTGACCGAGTCGAGGACGAGGTGGGTGAGGTCGACCGGAAGGCGCTCCAACGGGCGGCCCGCGTCGAGGCGGGCGAGCAGGAGCAGATCGTCGACCATCTCGCCCATCCGCGCCGACTCGGCGGCGATGCGCTGGAGGGCCCGGGTGACCTTGGGCGGCACCGGGTCCGGGTGCAACAGTGCCAGCTCGGCGTGGCCGCGGACCGAGGCGACCGGCGTGCGCAGCTCATGGCTGGCGTCGGCCGCGAAGCTGCGCAGCCGTTCCTCGCTCGCGTGCCGCTTGGTCAGGGCGTCCTCGACATGGCCGAGCATCCGGTTGAAGGCGCCCGCGAGGCGGCCCACCTCGCTGCGCGGGTCCTGCTCCGGCGCACGCGGCGGCAGCGCCACCTCACCGCTGGCGAGCGGCAGCTCACTGACCCGGGTCGCGGTCGCGGCGACCCGGCTCAGTGGGCGCAGCGACCAGCGCACCCACAGGGCTCCGGCGACTCCGGCGACCACGAGGGCCAGGCCGAAGACACAGCCGGCGACCAGTTCCAGGCGGTGCACAGCGGCCCGGACCGGTTCCATCGGCAGCCCGGTGACCAGGACGTCGCCGTCCAGTCCGCGCGCCCCCAGCACGCGGTAGTCGCCGAGTGCCGACAGGCAGACGGTGTGGGCGCGGCCGTCGGCGGGGATGCCGGCCAGGGTCTGCCGGTCGGAGGTGGTCAGGGACACGTTCAGGTCGGTGATGTTCTGGCCGGAGGGCACGACGGCCGCGTTGGTGACGTCCCGGCCGACCAGCCGCGCGCCGAAGGTGCCGGTGCTCTGCCGCCGGGTGTCGCCGTTCTCGTCGCCGTCATGGTCCGACGGTTTGACGGTGCCGTGCTCCAGGCTCGCGGGGAACCGCACCCCCACGTCGTGCAGCTGCTGGTCGAGGCGGCCGGTGAGGAAGCCGTTCAGTTCGTACACCGCGGCCACCCCGACGGCGGCGCAGCTGACGGCGAGCAGCACCAGGAGCCCGGCGGTGAGGCGGGCCCGCATCGTGCGCGGGAGCGGCAGCCGACGTACGACCGCCCGCACCCGTGGCCACCGGCGCCGGCTCATCGTCCGGCCGCCGGCTTGATCACGTACCCGGCGCCCCGCACCGTGTGGATCATGGGCTCGCGGCCCGCGTCCACCTTTTTGCGCAGGTACGAGATGTACAGCTCCACGACATGGGCCTGACCGCCGAAGTCGTAGGACCAGACGCGGTCGAGGATCTGCGCCTTGCTGAGCACCCGGCGCGGGTTGCGCATCAGGAAGCGCAGCAGTTCGAACTCGGTCGGCGACAGCTCGACCAGCTCGCCGCCCCGGGTCACCTCGCGGGCCTCCTCGTCCATCACGAGGTCGCCGACGGTCAGGCGCGGGCCCTCGTCCAGTTGCCGGGCCATGCCCGCGCGGCGCAGCAGGCCGCGCAGCCGGGCGACGACCTCCTCCAGGCTGAACGGCTTGGTCACGTAGTCGTCACCGCCCGCGGTGATGCCCGCGATGCGGTCCTCGACGGCGTCCCGCGCGGTGAGGAAGAGCACACAGACCTCGGGGTGCACGGTGTGCAGGGTGCGCAGCACGGCGAAGCCGTCGGTGTCCGGGAGCATCACGTCGAGGACGACGGCGTCCGGCATCAGCTCCTGTGCCTCGGTGACGGCCGAGGCCCCGTCGCCCGCCGTGCGGACCTCCCAGCCCTCGTAGCGCAGGGCGCCGGAGAGCACCTCGGCCAGGTCGGGATCGTCGTCGACGACGAGGACGCGTACGGGGGTGCCGTCGGGGCGGGTGAGCGCGGGCAGGCCGGTGCCTCGGGAGCGGGGAGTGTTCATGTCGTCTTCCAGGATCGCCCCTCGCCGGAGTCGGCAGCGCCCTTCCCGCCTCTGAGTTTCCTCTGAGTGGGCCGCGTGCGCCCGAGTGGGCCGCGTGCGCCGCTCTGCGTTTCCTGTGAATCCGCGACGAGGGCGCCCGTTCAGAGGCTGCTCAGAAGTTGCCGAAGCACAGTTTCCTCCCGGACAGCCGGAAGGACGGACATATGACCACGGTGTACGAGCGGACGTCGGTCCCTCGCCCGTCACGCGGACGCGGACGACCGCGCCCCTCGCCCGCCGTGCCCCTGCTGGCCCTGCTGTGGGCCGGGGCCGGCGCGGTCGTCGCCCTGTGGTGGTACGACACGCGGTCGGTGGTGGGCCTCGCCGGGTGGCTGACGGACGCCGGGCGGATCGCCGGGCTGCTGTGCGGCTACAGCTGCGCGGTGCTCGTGGCGCTGATGGCCCGGGTGCCCCTGCTGGAGCGGCGGATCGGCTCCGACCGGGTGGCCCGCTGGCACGCCATGGCCGGCCGGTACACGGTCAGCCTGCTGGTGGCGCATGTCACGCTGATCCTTTTCGGGTACGCCGCCCAGGACGGGGCGGGCATCGTGCACGAGACGCTGAGCGTGGTGTTCGACTACCCGGACATGCTCAAGGCCACGACCGGCACGCTCATCCTCTTCGCGGTCGGGATCACCTCGGCGCGCGCGGCCC
Organism: Streptomyces diastatochromogenes; assembly: GCA_001550305.1. Taxonomy (GTDB): domain Bacteria; phylum Actinomycetota; class Actinomycetes; order Streptomycetales; family Streptomycetaceae; genus Streptomyces; species Streptomyces mirabilis_D. The sequence continues at coordinate 4,600 of LRTP01001220.1, read as the reverse complement.
GCCGCCGGATCAGCCACGAGTTCTGGTACTACCTGCACCTGCTGACGTACGTGGCCGTGTTCCTCACCTTCTTCCACCAGCTCGCGCTGGGCTCGGACTTCGTCGCAGACACCGCCGCCCAGGCCGCCTGGTACGTGCTCTACCTGGGCACGGCAGCGCTGGTGGTGTGGTTCCGGCTGCTCGTCCCGGTGCGGCTCAACCTGCGTCACAAGCTGCGCGTGGAGTCGGTGTACCGCGAGGCGCCCGGCGTCTTCTCCATCGTCGTACGCGGGGAACGGCTGAACGAGCTGAACGCCCAGGCAGGGCAGTTCTTCCGCTGGCGGTTCCTCTCGGACGGGATGCGGTGGACCTCGACGCCGTACTCGCTGTCGGCGCCGCCGCGCCCCGACCGGATGCGGATCACCGTGAAGGCGCTCGGCGACCACAGTGCCGCCGTGGGGCTGCTGCGGCCAGGCACCCGGGTGTGGGCGGAGGGCCCCTACGGGGCGCTGACCGCCGAGCGGCACACCGGACGCAAGGCGCTGCTGATCGCCGGCGGCGTCGGCATCACACCGCTGCGCGCCCTGTTCGAGACGCTGCCCGGCGGGCCCGGCGACGTGACGCTGCTCTACCGGGCGAGCACGGCCGAGGACCTCGCGCTCGGCGCCGAACTGGAGGCGATAGCGCAGTGGCGCGGGGCGCGCGTCCTGTACGCGGTCAACGGCGCCGACGGCACGCGTCCGCAGTTCACCGCCGAGTCCCTGCGAGCCTCCGTGCCCGGTCTCGCCGGGCACGACGTCTATCTGTGCGGTCCGCCCGCCATGGCGCGGGACCTGTACGGGGCGCTGCGCGCGGCCGGAGTCCCCGACCGCCGTATCCACCACGAGTCGTTCGAGCTGTGAGGTCACCGTGCACGCCCTGAAGAAGCACCGCCCGCTGCGCCGGGTGACGCTGGCGGCGGCCACCACCGTCACCGGTTTCGTCCTGCTGCTGTCGCTCAAGCCGCACACGGCGCCGACCGTGGCGCAGGCGTCGTCCTCCGCCGGACAGTCGGCGTCACAGTCGCCGTCCCGGTCACCCGCGCCCAAAAGCTCGTCCGGAAGTTCGTCGGGAGGCTCGTCCGGGAGCACCAAGAGCAGCGGCACCAAGACCGTCACCGGTGACACGATCCAGACCCGCTGGGGTCCCGTCCAGGTGCGCGTCACCCTGAAGAACGGCAAGATCACCGATGTGACCGCGGTCTCCTATCCCACGGACAACCCACGGGATCAGGAGATCAACAGTTACGCGATTCCCCAGCTCAGGAGGGAGGCGCTGGCCGCGCAGAGCGCCCAAATCGACTCCGTCTCGGGGGCCTCGTACACCAGCGACGGATACAAGCAGTCCCTCCAATCGGCACTGGACTCGGCAGGCCTCTGAACGCACGGCCGTCGGGGCCCGTATCTCTGGGCCAGGGGGCCTCTCCCCTAGCCCCGTCCCCACGGACGACCACGGAGGAACCGTGTCCACGATCGCCGGTGGCCGCGCCGCGCGGCGCCAGACCTTGCGCCGTATTCGCCCACGACGCTCCCCCGCCGTCCCACTGCTGCTCGCCGTCGGGGCGGGCGCGGCCGGGGTCATCTGGCTGTGGTGGAGCAACACCCCGTCCATCGCCGACGACAACAGCAAGATCCTCAACGCGGGCCGGATCACCGGGCTGCTCGCGGGGTATCTGATGGCGCTGGTGGTGCTGCAGATGGCCCGGGTGCCCGCCCTGGAGCGCCGGGTGGGCTCGGACCGGGTGGCGCGCTGGCACGCCATGAGCGGCCGGTACACGATCTGTCTGGTGCTTGCGCACCTCGTGCTGATCATGTGGGGCTACGCGCTGCAGGCCGGCAAGAGCTTCGGCGACATCGTCCAGCAGACCATCGACTCGATCAACCAGCTGCCCGACATGGGCAAGGCGGCGATCGGCACGGGTCTGCTGTTCCTGATCGGCCTGCTCTCCATGGGCCCGGTGCGCCGCAGGATGGGCTACGACACCTGGTACCACATCCACCTGCTCACCTACGCCGCCGTCTTCCTGACGTTCTGGCACCAGCTGTCCACGGGCAACGAGTTCGCCGTCGAGCCGACCGCCAAGACGGTCTGGTACGGGCTGTACGGGTCGGTGACGGCCCTGGTGATCTGGTACCGCATCCTCTCGCCGATCCGGCTGAACCTGAAGCACCGGATGCGGGTCGAGGCCGTGATCGAGGAGACCCCCGGGATCGTCTCGGTGCTGATCAGCGGGCGCAAGCTGCACCGCATGGGCGCCGAGGCCGGGCAGTTCTTCCGCTGGCGCTTCCTGGCTCCGGGCATGCGGCTCAGCTCGCACCCGTACTCGCTGTCGGCGGCGCCCCGCCCCAACATGCTGCGCATCACGGTGAAGGCGATCGGCGACCACAGCTCGGCGCTGCGCGACCTGCAGCCCGGCACCCGGGTCTGGGCCGAGGGCCCGTACGGGGCGCTCACCGCGGGCAAGCGCAGCCGCGGCAAGGTGCTGCTGGTGGCGGGCGGGGTCGGCATCACTCCGATGCGGGCGCTGTTCGAGACGCTGCCCGGCGCGGCGGGCGACCTGACGCTGCTCTACCGTGCCAACACCACCCAGGACCTGGCCCTGTGGGACGAGCTGGCGGCGATCGCCGAGGAGCGCGGGGCCCGGCTGATGTACGCGGTGAACAGCCCCGAGGGCGAGCGTCCGGACATCTCGGCGGAGACGCTGAGCCGCAAGCTGCCGGACATCGACAGCCACGACGTCTTCATGTGCGGGCCGCCCGGCTTCGCGCAGCAGGTCTACGAAGCACTGCGCGGCGCGGGGGTCCCCGCCCGCCGCATCCATCACGAGTCGTTCGAGATGTGAGCGACGGGAGTCAGGAGCGATGAAGAAGAGCCACCCCTTGCGGCGTGTCGTGCTGGCCGGCGCCGCCACCGTGTCCGGAATCGTCCTGCTGCTGTCGCTGAAGCCCGCCTCCGATCCGGCGTCCGCGTCGGCACAGGGCGCCGCGCCCCAGCAGTCGGTGGCGGGTCAGGAGTCGCCCCAGGGCGGCAGCGCGCAGCAGTCGTCCACGGGGGCCCGGACGGTCACCGGCGACGTCGCGCAGACCCAGTACGGGCCCGTTCAGGTCCGTATCACCGTCAGCGGCGGAAAGATCACCAAGTCCGAGGTCGTCCAGATTCCCAGCGGCGGACGCAGCACCGAGGTCAGCAACGCCTCCGTGCCCAAGCTGAACCAGGAGGCCGTCGCCGCGGGCAGCGCGAACATCGACGCGGTGTCGGGTGCCAGCTACACCAGCGCCGGATACAAGAAGTCGCTGCAGTCGGCCCTCGACAAGGCCAAGGCGAGCGGCAGCGGTTCCTCGGGAGCCGCGGGATCGACCGGGTCCGCGGGTGCGGGTTCCGCCGGCTCCTCGTCCCAGGCGCCCGCCGCACAGGCCAAGACGGTCACCGGAAGCGTCGCCCAGACCCAGTACGGGGCGGTCCAGGTCCGTATCACCGTCAGCGGCGGAAAGATCACCAAGTCCGAGGCCGTGCAGGCGCCCAAGGGCGGGCTGAGCGACCAGAAGACCGCGATGGCCGTGCCCAAGCTCAACCAGGAGGCGGTCGCGGCCGGGAACGCGAACATCGACGCCGTCTCCGGCGCGACCTACACCAGCACCGGTTACAAGCAGTCCCTGCAGTCGGCCCTGGACAAGGCCGGTGGCTGACCCGGACCAGGAGCCGCCCGCCCTGCGGCACGCGGAAGAGGTCATGGGCACCGTCTTCTCCTTCGACGTGCGGGGCGGCGAACCCGAGGCCGTGCGGACCGCGTTGGAGGAGGCGGTCGCCCAACTCCACCGGGTGGACGAGGTGTTCAGCACCTATCGGGAGGACAGCCAGATCTCGCGCCTCGTGCGCGGGGAGCTGACGGTCGAGGAGTGCGACCCGGAGGTCGCCGAGGTGCTCGACCTGTGTGCCGAGGCGGAGCGGGTCAGCGACGGCTGGTTCAGCTCGACGTACGAGGGCCGGCTCGACCCGACGGGGATCGTGAAGGGCTGGTCGACCGAGCGCGTGGCCCGCCACCTCGCGGCGGCCGGCGCGACCGGAGTCAGCGTGAACGGCGGCGGCGACGTCCAGCTGCTCGGCGCGCCCGGCACGCACCGCCCGTGGCGGGTCGGCGTCTCGGACCCGCTGCGTCCCGGTTCACTCGCGGCCGTGGTCTCCGCGGCCGGAGTCGACGAACTGTCGGTGGCCACCTCCGGCACCGCCGAGCGCGGCGCGCACATCGTCGACCCCCGCACCGGCCGCTCCGCGGTCACCGACCTGGTCGCCGTGACCGTGGTGGGCCCCCGCCTGACCTGGGTGGACGCCTGGGCGACAGCGGCCTTCGCGATGGGCTCCCGAGAGGGCCTGACCTGGCTGGAGTCCCTCCCCGACATCGAGGCCCTGCTGATCACGGCGGGAGACGAGGTGCGGTGCACGGGGGGCCTGGCACAGCGCCTGGGGTGAGTCTCCGTCTTTAGGGGGCGCGGGGCGTTGACATCGTGCGGCTCCGCCGCGTTGGCGCGAGCAACCACGAGGCACCCGCACCCGAATGTACGACGGTGGGGGCGCACCCCATCCC
>LRTP01001219.1 GCA_001550305.1 Streptomyces diastatochromogenes | reverse complement strand
GGCGCACCCCATCCCGGGGTGCGCCCCCACCGTCGTACAGCTCAATGATTGTTCTGGGCCAACCGCAACAGGTGATCGGCCAGCGCCTGACCCCCGGTGGGATTCCGGCTGATCAACAGCAGCGTGTCGTCACCCGCGATCGTCCCGAGAATGTCCTGCAGCTCGGCCTGGTCGATGGCGGAGGCGAGAAACTGCGCCGCTCCCGGTGGGGTACGGAGAACCACGAGGTTCGCGGACGCCTCCGCGGAGATCAGCAGCTCCGACGAGAGCCGCCGCATCCGCTCCTCCTTCGCCGACTCCCCGAGCGGCGCGCGCGGAGTGCGGAAACCGCCCTCGCTCGGCACCGCGTAGATGAGGTCGCCGTCGTTGTTGCGGATCTTCACCGCGTTCAGCTCGTCCAGGTCCCGGGAGAGCGTCGCCTGCGTGACGCTCAGCCCGTCGTCGGCGAGGAGCTTCGCCAACTGACTCTGGGATCGCACCGGTTGCCGGTTGAGGATGTCCACGATCCGGCGGTGGCGTGCGGTGCGGGTCTGCGGCACGGCAGGCCCGACGTGCTCGTGATCCTGCGCCTGACTCATCGTCGTCGTCTCATTCTTTGGCTCGTCCGTCCCCGTTGGCTACAGCGTCGAGGACTCCGGGAAGGGCCTGGAGGAACGCGTCCACCTCGTCGTCGCTCAGGTTCAGCGGGGGCATCAGCCGTACGACATCGGGGGCGGGCGCGTTGACCAGGAGACCGGCGTCCTGAGCCGCCTGCTGCACCTGGGGCGCGAGCGGCTCGGTGAGCACGATACCCAGGAGCAGGCCCGCACCCCGGACATGGTCGATCAACGGGTTGCCGAGTGACTCGATTCCGCCCCGCAGTTTCTCGCTCGCGGCCTTCACGTTCTCCAGGAGCCCCTCGGACGCGATCGTGTCGAGGACGGCGAGTCCTGCGGCGCAGACGACCGGGTTGCCGCCGAAGGTCGAACCGTGGTGGCCCGGCTTCAGCAGCTCGGCGGCCCGGCCGAAGGCGACGGTCGCGCCGAGCGGCAGTCCACCGCCGAGGCCCTTCGCGAGGGTGACGACGTCCGGCAGGACGCCTTCGTGGTCCTGGTAGGCGAACCAGGGTCCGGTGCGGCCGATGCCGGTCTGCACCTCGTCGAGGACGAGGAGGCTGCCGGTGGCGGCGGTGATCGCGCGGGCGGCCTTGAGGTAGCCGGGCGGGGGTACGACCACGCCGTTCTCGCCCTGGATCGGCTCGATGATCACCAGGGCGGTGTCCTCGGTGACCGCCGCGGCCAGCGCCTGCGCGTCACCGTAGGGCACGTGGGTGACGTCACCGGGCAGCGGCAGGAACGGCTCCTGCTTTCCGGGCTGGCCGGTGAGCGCGAGGGCGCCCATGGTGCGGCCGTGGAACCCGCCGTGGGTGGCCACCATGTGGCCCCGGCCGGTGAGCCGGCCGATCTTGAAGGCGCCCTCGTTGGCCTCGGCGCCCGAGTTGCAGAAGTAGACCCGGCCCTCGCGCCCGAAGAGCTGGAGCAGCCGTTCGGCGAGCGCGACGGGCGGCTCGGCGACGAAGAGGTTGGAGACATGGCCGAGGGAGGCGATCTGCCGGCTCACGGCCTCGACGATCGCCGGGTGGGCGTGGCCGAGCGCGTTGACGGCGATACCGCCGACGAAGTCGAGGTACTCCTTGCCGTCGGCGTCCCACAGCCGGGTGCCCTCGCCGCGGACGAGCGGCAGCCGCGGGGTGCCGTAGTTGTCCATGAGCGCGCCCTGCCACCGCTGGGTGAGCTCCGCGTTGGTCCCGGTCATTCGGCGTCCCCCTGTTCATCGGGCCGTGCGTCCGGCACGACCATCGTGCCGATCCCCTCGTCGGTGAAGATCTCCAGCAGGATCGAGTGCTGGACCCGGCCGTCGATGACGCGGGCGGTGGTGACGCCGTTGCGCACGGCGTGCAGACAGCCCTCCATCTTCGGCACCATGCCGCTGGCCAGCTCCGGCAGCAGCTTCTCCAGTTCGGAGGCGGTCAGGCGGCTGATCACCTCGTCGCTGTCGGGCCAGTCCTCGTAGAGGCCCTCGACGTCCGTGAGGACCATGAGGGTTTCGGCGCCCAGTGCCGCAGCGAGAGCCGCAGCCGCCGTATCAGCATTGACGTTGTAGACATGTCCGTCGTCCTGGCTCCGGGCGATCGAGGAGACGACCGGGATCCGGCCGTCGGCGAGCAGTGCCTCGATCGCGCCCGTGTCGATCGCGGTGATCTCGCCCACCCGCCCGATGTCGACCAACTCCCCGTCGATCTCGGGCTGGTGCTTGGTGGCGGTGATGGTGTGCGCGTCCTCGCCGGTCATGCCGACGGCGAGCGGCCCGTGCTGGTTGAGCAGTCCGACCAGCTCGCGCTGCACCTGACCGGCCAGGACCATGCGTACGACGTCCATGGCGTCCTCGGTGGTGACGCGCAGGCCCGCCTTGAACTCGCTGACGATGCCGTGCCGGTCGAGGGCGGCGCTGATCTGCGGCCCGCCGCCGTGCACGACGACGGGCTTGAGTCCTGCCTGTCGCAGGAACACCACGTCCTGGGCGAAGGCGGCCTTCAGCTCCTCGTTCACCATGGCGTTTCCGCCGAACTTGATGACGACCGTCTTGCCGTTGTGGCGGGTCAGCCACGGGAGTGCCTCGATGAGGATCCGGGCCTTGGGCAGTGCGGTGTGTTTCCGCGTCACGTTGGTCATGAGGAGTACGCGCTGTTCTCGTGGACGTAGTCCGCGGTGAGGTCGTTGGTCCAGATCGTGGCGGTCTCGGAGCCCGCGGCGAGGTCGGCGACGATGTGGACCTCGCGGTAGCGCATGTCGACGAGCTCGCGGTCCTCGCCGACACCACCGTTCTTGCAGACCCAGACGCCGTTGATGGCGACGTTGAGCTGGTCGGGCTCGAAGGCGGCGCCGGTCGTGCCGATCGCGGACAGCACGCGTCCCCAGTTGGGGTCCTCGCCGTGGATCGCGCACTTGAGGAGGTTGTTGCGGGCGATGGAGCGGCCCACCTCGACGGCGTCGTCCTCGCTCGCGGCGTTCACGACCTCGATCTTGATGTCCTTGCTCGCGCCCTCGGCGTCCCGGATGAGCTGCTGCCCGAGATCGTCGCAGACCGCGCGTACGGCCTCGGCGAACTCCGCGTACCGCGGGGTGACCGCACTGGCTCCGGAGGCGAGCAGCAGCACGGTGTCGTTGGTCGACATACAGCCGTCGGAGTCGACGCGGTCGAAGGTGGTGCGGGTGGCGGCGCGCAGCGCCCTGTCGAGGGTCTCGGAGTCGAGGTCCGCGTCCGTCGTCAGCACGACGAGCATGGTGGCGAGGCCGGGGGCGAGCATGCCCGCGCCCTTGGCCATGCCGCCGACGCTCCAGCCGTCGCCCGTGTGCACCGAGGTCTTGTGCACGGTGTCGGTGGTCTTGATGGCGATGGCGGCCTTCTCGCCGCCGTGCGCGGAGAGCTGGGCGGCGGCCGACTCGACCCCGGGCAGCAGCTTGTCCATCGGCAGGAGTACGCCGATGAGCCCGGTCGACGCGACGGCGACCTCGCCGGCGTTGACGTCGAGGACCGCGGCGACCTTCTCGGCGGTCGCGTGCGTGTCCTGGAAGCCCTTGGGGCCCGTGCAGGCGTTGGCACCGCCGGAGTTGAGGATCACGGCGGAGACCTGACCGCCCTTGAGGACCTGCTCGGACCAGAGGACCGGCGCGGCCTTCACGCGGTTGGAGGTGAAGACGCCCGCGGCGGCGAGGCGGGGCCCGTTGTTGACCACGAGGGCCAGGTCCGGGTTGCCGTTCTCCTTGATGCCTGCTGCGATGCCGGAGGCGGTGAAGCCCTGGGCAGCGGTGACGCTCACGGTGCGACTCCGATCGTGGAAAGACCCGTTTCCTCGGGAAGCCCGAGGGCGATGTTCATGCTCTGCACGGCCCCGCCGGCCGTGCCCTTGGTCAGGTTGTCGATGGCGCTGATCGCGATGATGCGGTGCGTCGCTTCGTCGTACGCGACCTGGACCTGAACGGCGTTGGAACCGTAGACGGACGCGGTGGCGGGCCACTGCCCCTCGGGCAGCAGGTGGACGAAGGGTTCGTCGGCGAACGCCTTCTCGTACGCGGCGCGCAGGGACTCGGCGGTGACCCCTTCACGCGCCTTCGCGCTGCACGTGGCGAGGATGCCCCGGGGCATCGGCGCGAGGGTGGGTGTGAAGGAGACGGTGACCGGCTCCCCCGCCGCCGCACCGAGGTTCTGGATCATCTCGGGGGTGTGCCGGTGGACGCCGCCGACTCCGTACGGGGACATGGAGCCCATGACCTCACTGCCGAGCAGGTGGGGCTTGGCCGCCTTGCCCGCGCCGGAGGTCCCGGACGCGGCGACGATCACGGCCTCGGGTTCGGCGAGTGCGGCCGCGTACGCCGGGAAGAGGGCGAGGGAGACGGCCGTCGGGTAGCAACCGGGCACCGCGATGCGCTTGGACCCCTCCAGCGCGGCGCGGGCGCCCGGCAGTTCGGGAAGGCCGTAGGGCCAGGTGCCGGCGTGCGCGGAGCCGTAGAACTTCTCCCAGTCCGCCGGGTCCTTGAGCCGGAAGTCGGCGCCCATGTCGACGACGAGGACCTCGGGGCCGAGCTGCTCGGCGACGGCGGCGGACTGCCCGTGGGGCAGCGCGAGGAAGACGACGTCGTGGCCGGCGAGGACGTCCGGGGTGGTCTCCTGGAGGACTCGGTCGGCCAGCGGCAGCAGGTGCGGCTGCAGTGCGCCGAGGCGCTGACCCGCGTTGGAGTTGCCGGTCAGGGCGCCGATCTCGACCTCGGGGTGCGCCAGGAGCAGACGCAGGGCTTCGCCGCCCGCGTACCCACTCGCTCCCGCCACTGCTGCGCGTACCACCATGGAACCCTCCTCCTAGATGGCATGACTATACGTTTCGCTGCACGTTTATGCAATCCGCCCGTATAGGATCACCGTCATGGCACTGCGACCTGTTCAGGTGAACATAAAGGCTCTTGACGACTCGGCGGTCGGCCGGTTCTGGGCGGAGGCGCTCGGCTGGGGTGTTTCCAGCGAGGGACCCGGCGTGACCAACGTCGAACCCGGTGGCGGCTTCGTCTGGCCGGACCCGGTCGCCGTCTGCATCGACGTCGTCACCGTCCCGGAACCCAAGACAACGACGAAGAACCGTGTGCACCTCGATCTCGCCACCACCTCCGCGACGCATCAGGCGGAGTTGGTCGCGCGCCTCCGGGCTCTCGGTGCGACGCCCGCCGACGTGGGCCAGGGCGACGTGCCGTGGACGGTCCTCGCCGACCCGGAGGGCAACGAGTTCTGCGTGCTGGAGCCCCGGGAGATCTACCGGGACACCGGGCCGATCGCCGCGGTGGTGGTCGACTGCGTGGATCCGCGGGCCATGGCCCGGTTCTGGGGTGAGGCGACGGACTGGACCGTGCACGAGGTGACCGACGATCACGCGGTGTTGCGCTCCGCCAAGGGGGTCGGCCCCTATCTCGAGTTCCTCCGCAAGCCCGGCGTGAAGACCGTGCCGGACCGCGTCCATCTCGACCTGCTGCCCTACCCCGGTGACGACAAAGCAGCGGAGGTGGCCCGGCTGCGGGGGCTCGGCGCCACCGACCTCGACCTCGGCCAGGGCGACGTCCCGTGGACATGCCTGACCGACCCGGAGGGACACGAGTTCTGCGTCCTGGGCCGGTCCTGACGCGGAGCCGCGACGGCACGGTCGGCGCGGTCACCGCGACCGCAGGGCGCCGACGGCGGACGCGCGTGGGGTGGGGTCAGGGGCGGGAGGGCCAGGTCCGGGAGGGCCGGGTCAGGGGCGCGAGGTGCAGGTCAGGGGCGCGAGGTGCAGGTCAGGGGCGGGAGGCGCGGGGCTGGGCGGCGCGCTCCGTGGTCCGCTCGGCGTGCTGCTCCGCGCGCTTCTCCTTGATGCGGACCTCTTCCTTGCGGACCTCGGCCTGGGTGGCGCGCTCCCGGCGCAGCCAGCCCGGGTCCTCCTGCTTCAGGGCGTCGATCTGCTCCGTGGTGAGAGCCTCGGTGACCCCGCCGCGGGCGAGCCCGGCGATGGAGATGCCCAGCCGCGCGGCGACCACGGGCCGGGGGTGCGGGCCGTTGCGCCGCAGCTCCTGGAGCCACGCGGGCGGATCGGCCTGCAGGGCGGTCAGCTCGGCGCGCGAGACGACGCCCTCCTGGAACTCGGCGGGGGTGGCCTCGAGGTACACACCCAGCTTCTTCGCCGCGGTGGCGGGCTTCATGGTCTGGGTGGTCTGGTGCGACGTCATGCGTCAAGGGTATCGAGCGTGTGCGCGACCTCCGACCACGACCGATAGCCTGGCGAGGTGACAGGCTCGGAAGTACCCCCTTCGTTCCGGCTCGCCTATGTCCCGGGAGTGACGCCCACGAAGTGGGTGCGGATCTGGAACGAGCGGCTGCCCGACATCCCCCTCACCCTCGTCGCGGTCTCCACCGACGAGGCGTTCGACGTGCTGCGGGGCCGCGGCGCCGACGCCGGATTCGTCCGGCTGCCGGTCGACCGGGAGGACCTCAGCGCGATCCCCCTCTACACCGAGACGACGGTGGTCGTGGTCCCCAAGGACCACATCGTGGCGGCGGTCGACGAGGTGACCTCCGAGGATCTCGCCGACGAGATCGTGCTGCACCCCCTCGACGACACGCTCGACTGGGAGCGTCCGCCGGGGCAGCCCGCGTTCGAGCGCCCCGCCACCACGGCGGACGCCGTCGAACTCGTGGCGGCGGGCATCGGGCTCCTCGTCGTCCCCCAGTCCCTCGCCCGCCTGCACCACCGCAAGGACCTCACCTACCGGCCGGTCACGGACGCCCCGGAGTCACGCGTCGCGCTGTCCTGGCCACAGGACGCGACCACCGATCTGGTCGAGCACTTCATCGGGATCGTCCGCGGCCGGACCGTCAACAGCTCACGCGGACGCGCCCAGGCCCCGGCGGCGCCCGCTGCCCCGACGAAGGCCAAGCGTCCCGAGACGGGCGGCGGCGCACGTCGCAAGCCCGCCGCGGGCAAGTCGTCCGGCAAGTCGACGAGCGGCCGGAACCCCCGCGGCGGCGGTTCCGGAGGCGCCAAGGGGGGCGCCAAGCGGGGCAAGCCCCGCGGTCGTTCCTGACCTGGGCCGAGACGCCGTCGGCCCCTCGCCAGGATGGCCCGGCAGATGAAGACCGGCATGGCCCGGCAGATGAAGCTTGACCTGGAGCACACTCCAGGTTCTACGGTTTCTCCATGGCCAGCGAACAGCCCCTCCCACCGGGGCCGACGCTCACGATCGCCCAGGTCGTCGAGCGCACCGGACTCTCGCACGACACGCTGCGGTACTACGAGAAGGCCGGCCTGATCCAACGGGTCGGCCGGACCACCGGGAACCAGCGGCGCTACGAGGCGGCCGACCTGGCCTGGCTGGAGTTCCTCATCCGGCTGCGCGAGACGGGCATGTCGATCGCGGACATGCAGCGGTTCGCCGCGTTGCGGGCGCGCGGCGACGCCACGGTTCCCGACCGGCTCGCGATGCTCCGGGAGCACCGCGCCGACCTCGCGGACCGCATCCGGGCGCTGCGCCGCAACGCGGCCTCCCTCGACGACAAGATCGACCACTACGAACGGCTGCTCGACCGGCCGGGATCGGACCAACTCCCATGACGCTCACGAACACCGCCACCACTCGCGAGGAGCGCTTCGAGCACGGCCTGGAGGTCCTCAAGCGCGTCGACGGCGAGGCCGGACAGCGCGTCGTCGACGCGCTCGGCGACATCAATCCCGAACTCGGCCACCAGATCGTCTCCTGGGCCTTCGGCGACATCTACGACCGGCCCGGACTCGCCCCGCGCGACCGCCAGTTGGTGACGCTGGGCATGCTCACCGCGCTCGGCGGCTGCGAGACCCAGTTGGAGGTGCACGTCAACGCGGCCCTGAACGTGGGTCTTTCGCCGGACGAGATCGTGGAGTCACTGCTGCACTCGGCCGTCTACTGCGGCATACCGAAGGCGATGAACGCGAGCCTGGTCGCGAAGAAGGTCTTCGCCGAGCGTGGGCTGCTGCCCGCCGGGCAGCAGCCCACGCCTCCGGCTACCGCTGCCTGATCCGCAGGAAGGTCACGGAGTTCGCCGGGAAGGTGTAGGTGAACTTGGCGGCGACGCCGTCGAAGGTGGACTTCACGGGGGCGACCGCGGTCACCGCCTCCGAGTTCACCGCCTCCGGTGCCGCCTGGAGGGTGGTGACGGCGGCCTTGCGGCCCGCCTTCGCCCCGCCCAGGTCGATCGCGGTACGGGCGTCCGCCGCCTGCGCGTTGACGACCTTGACGATCAGGTCGCCGGTCCTCGCGTCCCGCGTGACGACCTGACGGAACGGCTCCGCGGGCTTGTCGTCCTTGAAGCTCCCCCACTCCTGGCCGTCCAGGTAGAGGGTCACCTGCCGGCCGCGGACCTTGATGTCGACGTCGTACGCCTTGCCCGTCTCGATCGTGCCGGGCTTGGAGATCAGCGTCGACTTGCCGCCGTCCACGGCCTGTTCGACCGCGGTCGTGGTGTTGTTCCAGCCGCCGAGGTTCCACCAGTAGTAGTTGCCGGTGTCCTTGACGCCGAAGGCGACGAGGAAGCCCTCCTTGCCGGACTTCTTGGTGGCCTTCACGTGCAGGTCGTAGTCGTGCCAGGCCGGGTCGCCCGCCGACACCATGGTGTTCTCGGCGCCCACGTCGGTCTGCACGTACTGGCCGTCCTGAAGGCTCCAGCTCCCGCCGCCCGTGTGGGTCCACCGGGAGGCGTCACCGCTGAAGTCGTCGCTGAGCAGCGTGGTGCCGTCGGCGCCGGTCACCGACACATCGTCGTACGCCGCCGTGGTCGCCCAGGTCGACAGGCCGACGGCGCCGGAGATGGGCGCGCTCAGCGAGGGCGTCGTGGTGGCCGTCGACGGCACCACCCGGTCGCCGACGTTGTTCATGAACAGCTTCTGCACCTCGTAGTCGGCCGAACCCCACGAGGCGTGGTTGTTGAACCAGATCATGTCGGGCCGCCACTGCACGTAGTCCCCGTTGGCGAGCAGCGGGGCGTACGAGGCGAGCTTGACGACGTCCGCGTTGCGCTCCAGACCGGTCATGTACGCGGCCTCGGCGAGGGCGTTCTTGAAGGTGTTGCCACCGGAGGCGTACTCGCCGAGGAAGACCTTGGGACCGTTCCTGTCGTAGGAGTCGTAGCGGTCGTTGTTCTGCAGGAACCACTGGGTGCTGTTGTAGTAGTGCTCGTCGACCATGTCGACGTTCGCTTCCTTGTTGAGCTTCCAGGCGGTGTCGAAGGTGGTGCCGGAGTCGTCGGGTCCGGCGTTCGAGATCACCTTGATGTTCGGGTACTTGGCCTGGACGGCGGCGCGGAACTGCTTGAAGCGGGCGAAGAACTCGTCGGGGAGGTTCTCCTCGTTGCCGACTTCGAGGTGGGTGAGGTGGAAGGGCTTGGGGTGGCCCATCGCCGCCCGCTTCCTGCCCCATTCGCTGGTCACCGGCCCGTTGGCGAACTCGATGAGATCGAGGGTGTCCTGGATGTGGCGCTTGAGGAGCGCGTCGTCGTCGGTGGCCTGGTTCTGGCCGCAGCCGGTGACGAGCGCGGGCACCACGGGCAGCGGCATGGCGCCGATGTCCTCGGCGAACTGGAAGTACTCGTAGTAGCCGAGCCCGTAACTCTGGTTGTAGCCCCAGAAGTTGGAGTTGGTGGCGCGCTGCTCGACCGGACCGATGGTGTCCTTCCACTGGTACGAGCGCCGGCGCTGATAGCCCGAGGCCTCGTCGTAGCCCTGCATGCTGCCGGTGTTGACCAGGCAGCCGCCGGGGAAGCGCACGAAGCCGGGGTGCAGGGCGGCGATCTTCTCGGCGAGGTCCTTGCGCAGGCCGTGGCCCTTGTACGTGTCCCGCGGGATGAGCGAGATCATGTCGAGCGCGACGGGGGCGTCGGCGGCGACGGTGAGGCGCCCGGTGGTGCTGTCGCGGGTGGCGGTGAACCTGGCCCGGTACTTGGCCCAGCCGCCGCGCGCGGTGACCTGCCGGGCCTCGGCGAGCGCGCCGTCGGCGTCGTGCAGGGTCACGGTGAGCGGCGTCCTCGCGTCCGCGCGGGCCCAGACCGAGAAGTCGTACGTCTTGCCGCTCTCGACCCTGATCCCGGTGTTGTAACCGGAGTTGGTGACGGACGAGCCGGCGCCCAGCGCGAGGTAGGTGCGGTTGCGGGCGTTGAGGCGCCCGTCGTCGTCCACGGTCGTCGCGGTGCCCGTGGTGGCCCAGGAGGTGAGCGGCGTATAGGACCTGTTGTCGGCGGTGCCGTACTCGAACGACCGGTTCTGTACGAGTTCCGCGTACAGTCCGCCGTCCGCGGCGCGGTTGATGTCCTCGAAGAAGACGCCGTACATGGTGTCGTCGATCTTCGCGCCCGAGCCCTTCGGGTCGACGGTGATCGCGTAGTCGGTGACGTCGGCGGCGTGGGCGGGCCCGGGAACGACGGCTGAGGCCACCAGGAGTGCGGTGGCCGTGAGTCCGAGTCTCCAACGGGTGCGGGTGCGTGACATGGATACTCCGCGGCTCTGTCGTGTTGAGTTGTTCGAGGTCTTGAGTTGTTCGGAATTTCGGACAACGATCAATACTTCGAACGGCAAGATAGGGAGGGGGTCAGAGCGCGTCAATGGGTCGCGCAGCATCGCATGGGACGGAGAGCGGGACGGTATGGGCGAGTTCTGGCCAGTGACGGACGTGCTCGCCCACCTGAGCGGGAGCTGGCGGGTGGAGCGCTCGGTGCGGGATCTCGCGAACGGTGCGGAGGGGCGGTTCACGGGGACGACGGTTTTCGGCCCGCTGGGGGAACCGGGAGCGCCGCACGGACTTCTGCACCAGGAATCCGGCACGTTCGTGTGGCAGGGCACGCCCCGGCCCGCCGAACGGACGCTGCGGTTCCTGCCGGGGCCGAGCCCGGCGACGGCCCTCGTCCGGTTCTCCGACGGCCGCCCCTTCCACGACCTGGACCTGAGCACCGGCCGGTACGCCGCCGACCACCCGTGCGCGGCGGACCTCTACCGGGGCGAGTTCACGGTGCGGGACGAGAACCACTGGCGCACGGTGTGGCGGGTGGGCGGCCCCGCCAAGAACCTGGTCCTCACGACCGACTACACACGGCTGCCCTAGGCGTGCTGCGGCACGCCTTCCAGGCGCAGGTTCCAGCGGCCGTTGACGCCGGTGAGGGTGATCGTCGACAGGGGGCGGACGTCGATGTTCCAGTACGCCGAGGGCTGGGCCTTGAGCGCGTAGACGAGCGCGGCCCGCACCACCGAGGGTTCGGCCACCGCGACGATCCGGCTGCCGTCGTCCGCCGGGCGGGTGTCGAGCCAGCCGCCGACGCGGGAGATGAACGAGGTCAGGGACTCGCCGCCGTGCGGGGCGGAGCGCGGATCGGCGAGCCAGGCGTCGACCGCCGACGGCTCGCGGGCCATCGCCTCACCCAGCGTGAAGCCGCGCCAGCGGCCCATGTCGCAGTCGCGCAGCGCG
>LRTP01000122.1 GCA_001550305.1 Streptomyces diastatochromogenes | reverse complement strand
CGGACCGCTGCCCGGGCCCGCGACCGCCACGAAGACGGCCGCGTCCGCGCCCTGCAGATGGGCGGCGACCTGCTCCACCGAAGCCGACTCCAGATCGCAGAGGACCGGCTCGGCACCGGCCGCCCGCAGATCGTCGCCCTGCTCGGCGCGGCGGATGATCCCCGCGACCTCGTCACCGCGCGCGGCGAGCAGTCGCTCCAGCCGCAGCGCGATCTGACCATGACCTCCAGCGATGACAATGCGCATGTTTCCGACCGTACGCCCGGATGGACCCGTTCGCCGCACGACCCTGGGGACAACTCAGGGGTCTCTTGAGTTGTCCCCAGGGGCGCGCGGCGGTGGAGGCCGTCGTGCCATCGGCCCGCGTGGTGAACGGGGGGCGCTCGGGCGGTGGTTGCGGCTGTGCTCGCACAACGCGCGGGGTGGTGGACGGCAGTTGTGGCTAGGAAGGCTCTCCGCGCCCCTGTCGTGGCAGGTCCAGACCCGCCACCGCCGCCGAGTTGCAGTACTCCCGCACCGCGCTGGTCCGTGCCACCACGCGCCCTCGGTGCATCACGATCCGGCTGTACGCGAGCGACAGCGCCCCTGCCAGCCGGTTCCCGCGCACTGCGAGCAACTCGGCAGGGAAACCCGCTTCCACGCGTACCTCGGGCAGTCCGAGGGCGGCCCGCGCGCCGGAGCTCACGGCGTCGTACGCGTCCTCGGGGCGCAGACCGTGCTGTGAGGCCAGCAGGTAGGCGGCCTCCAGGGGGTCGCCGCGGCCCACCGGGTTCGATACGTCCCGGAGGGCGCCGCTGCCCGCGGCGATCCGTACCCCGGCCGCCCGCAGCATCCGCACCGGAGCCGTTCCGCGCCGGTCCACGCCCCCGCAGCCGCCCTGCGGCAGGCACACCACGGTCACGT
>LRTP01001218.1 GCA_001550305.1 Streptomyces diastatochromogenes | reverse complement strand
GCGCAGCGCGGGTTGCGCCAGCGGCGCGTACCCGAGGGCGTCGCCGGTGGCGCGGCTGCGCGGGGTCGGTGAGCAGTAGCGCAGCTCGGCCGCCGCCAGTGGTACCAGTTCCGGGGCGGCGCGCTGCACCTCGTCCCAGCCGGCCTGGTCCAGCGGCCGGTCGTCCTCGAAGCGTTCGGCCAGCAGCGAGGAGCTGCGAGCGGCGGCGACGAAAGTGACCCGAAGATGCATGCGGAGATCGTGGAGTGCGGGACTCCGCAGGTCAATAGGCGTTACGCAAGGTATACGCAGCCTTGGCGGAGTGTGCTTGCCGAAGCGGACCTGTCGGAGGGGCGGGCCGGGCCCCGGGGGATCCCCCTGGGGGCCACTGGCGGTCAGCCGGCGGAGGTGTCGAGGTCGATGTCGGGGATCCGGCGGCGGGGACGAACACGGCCTCGCCGGCCCGGTGGACGCGACGGGCGCCGCTGGTGCCGTCGTACTTGACGACGCCGTAGCCGCCGTAGCCGAACCAGCGGATCTTCGCCCGCCCTGCGGGCCTCGCGCCACTCACCGCAGTACCCCGTCGCACGCCGCCCTCAGCCGTCGTACCCCCTCCGTGATCTCCCCCGTCCCCCCGACCGCCGCGAAACTCAACCGGAGGTGCCCGGCAGGGGGCTCCGCGCTGAAGTAGGGGCGGCCGGGGGCGACGGCCACGCCCTCGCGGAGAGCCGCGAAGACCAGGGCGGACTCGTCCGTGCCATCGGGCAGGCGGAGCCACAGGTGGTAACCGCCGGAGGGGATGTGGGGCAGGGCGAGTTCGGGGAGCGTCAGCCGGAGCGCGGCCGTCATCGTGTCGCGGCGGTTCCTCAACTCGGCGGACACGGCCCGCAGATGACGGGGCCACGCGGGCGAGCCGACCAGTTCGAGCGCGGCCTCCTGAAGGGGACGCGGCACGAAGAAGGTGTCCACGACCTGGATGGCACGCAGTCGTTCGAGGACCGGACCGCGCGCGGCCAGCGCACTGACCCGGAAGCTCGGCGAGGTCGCCTTGGTCAGGGAGGAGACGTGCACGACGACCCCGTCGGGATCCTCGGCGGCCAGCGGACGCGGCAGGGGCCCCGCGTCCTCGTGCACCAGACGTCGTACGAAGTCGTCCTCGATGACGAAGGCGCCCGCCTCGCGCGCGATCCGCACCACCTCCGCGCGCCGCTCGGGGGCGAGCACGGCGCCGGTCGGGTTCTGGAACAGCGGCTGGCAGACGAACACCCGGGCGCCGGTCGCCCTGAAGGCGTCGGCGAGCAGGTCCGGTTTCACCCCGTCCGCGTCGACCGGTACGGGGACCGGCCTGAGGCCCGCCGCGCGGGCGATCGCCAGCATGCCCGGGTACGTGGGCGACTCGACCAGGACCGGGGCCCCCGGCGGGGCGAGTGCCCTGAGCGCGGTGGTCAGCGCGGACTGGCCGCCCGCCGTGACGAGCACCTCCGCGGCGGTGATCGCACCGCCGATCCCCCGCGCGAACCACT
>LRTP01001217.1 GCA_001550305.1 Streptomyces diastatochromogenes | reverse complement strand
CCGGCCCGCACGCGACAGGGCCGCCCCCATGGCCCGCTCGGGCTGGAGCGAGGGGTGCAGATAGCCGCCGTTGAACTCGACGACGCCGGGCGGCGGGGCGGCGAGCGAGGCGAGGACCCCGGAGGCGTCCACCGTGCGCGGGACGAGTTCCGTCGCGGCGTCCGCGCTCAGCGTGACCTCCTGCCAGGAGGTGTCCCCGGCGGGCGCGACGGACGTACGCGGGTGCGCGCGGAACGCGCCGGCGCCCGGCCGGGTCACCACCAGCCCCTCGGCGGCGAGCTGAGCCAGTGCCCGCGACACCGTCACCGGGCTCACCCGGAACCGTTCGACGAGTGCCCGGCTCGATGGCAGCTTTCCACCAGGCGAGTAGCGGTCCAGCTCTTGCCGCAGCTGATCCGCCAGATCTCCGACACTGCTACGCTCTTGCATGAGAGCACAGAGTAGCGCTATTGACCAGATCGGGATAGCGGTCAGCACGCCCAGGACGCCCGAGCAGGGGCCCCCGGCGGACCGCCGTTCCGGCACCCTCCAGGCCGCGCTCGGCGTCACCGCCTTCTCCCTCACCTTCCCCGCCACCGCCTGGGGCCTGGAAGGCTTCGGCCCCTGGTCGCTGGTGGCCGTGCGCAGCGTTCTCGCCGCCGTCATCGCGGGCGGCTGTCTGCTGGCGCTGCGCGTGCCCGTACCGGCCCGCCGGCACTGGGCGGGGCTCGCCGTGGTGGCCGCCGGTGTCGTGCTCGGCTTCCCCCTGCTGACGACGCTCGCGCTGCAGACGTCCACCACCGCCCACGCGGCCGTGGTCGTCGGGCTGCTGCCGCTGACGACCGCGCTGCTGTCGGCGCTGCGGACCGGCGCGCGCCCCTCACGGATGTTCTGGGGCGCCGCCCTCGCGGGCGCGGCCGCGGTGATCGCGTTCACCGTGCAGCAGAGCGGTGGGGCGCTGAGCCGCGCGGACGCCTATCTCTTCGGGGCGCTGCTGATCTGCGCGGCCGGCTACACCGAGGGCGGCCGGCTCGCCCGGACCATGCCGGGGTGGCAGGTCATCGGCTGGGCGCTGGTCCTGTGTCTGCCGCTGTCGGTGCCGGGCGCGCTGGTGGCGCTGTCGTACGAGCCGGTCCACCTGTCGGCGCACAGCGTGGCGGGGCTGCTGTGGGTGGCCGCAGGGTCGCAGTTCCTGGGTCTGGTCGTCTGGTACCGCGGGATGGCGGCGATCGGAATTCCCAAGGCCAGCCAGTTGCAGCTGGCGCAGCCGCTGCTCACACTGGTGTGGTCGGTACTGCTCCTCGGCGAGCAGCTCACACCGGCCGCGCCGCTGACGGCCGCGGCCGTGCTGATCTGCATCGCGCTCACCCAGCGAGCGCGGAGCTGAGCCCCAGGACCGTTACTCCCGCAGATGACGAGGAGACCCTTCAGATGCATGCAGACGTGGGCGACAAGCTCGTGCAGCACGGCAGGGTTGTCGGGCAGCACGACAAGGTCGCGGAGATCACCGAAGTAATAGGAACGGAGGGCACGCCCCCGTACCGCGTGCGCTTCACGGACGGGCACGAGGCGATCTGCTCACCGGGCCCCGACTCGGAAATCCGTCACAAGGACCCGCTGTAGACATTCGGGCACGAGGACCAGCTGTAGACATTCGGGCAGAGATTCAGCGCGCGGGTCGCGCCGGCCGCTGGTAGTGGTCGGACACGACCCGCGCCATCGCTCCGACGCGGTCGCCGTCGACCTCCTTGGCGGAGAAGAAGACGTGTCCGCGTACTTGCGTGTGTTCGCGCGCGAAGGTGAGGTGCCGGGAGAGTTCGGCCGGGTCCTGCCAGGCCGCGGGCTGCGCGGGGTCACCGGCCTTGTAGAGCGCTTCGCCGATGTACAGCTTCACGCCCGTGCCCTGTGAGACCGCCGCCCACCCGGGCACGAGCCGCGCGTAGTCGGCGGCGGCGAAGCCGAGGTTCCAGTAGACCTGCGGGACGATGTAGTCGATCCACCGCTCGCGGACCCATTTCCTGGTGTCGGCGCAATGCCGTTGCTTGAACTACTGAAGTATCGCGTGCGTAAGGGTGATGACCTTCTCCGGAACCCGTCGTGTGCCTCGCCTGACCTGGTCTTTCTTGCGCACGATGTACTGCGAGACCGGATGGCGGGTGTAGCGGTCCGCTGCGCGTAGTCGCCGTAGCCCGTTGTCGAGCTTGCGCATGACTTTCGTGACCATCCGCTTCATGAACTGCCGAAGGCGGCGGGTTGATTGACCTGCCTGGAGAACGACGCTGCGTCGTGTGTGCTTGAGGACCTTGAC
This sequence comes from Streptomyces diastatochromogenes, assembly GCA_001550305.1. Lineage (GTDB taxonomy): Bacteria > Actinomycetota > Actinomycetes > Streptomycetales > Streptomycetaceae > Streptomyces > Streptomyces mirabilis_D. The sequence goes on along the minus strand of LRTP01001217.1, from coordinate 7,009 downwards.
GAACGAGATCCGATCGGGGTCCAAGCCCTCGCCGTCAGCCAGCCGCATGATGATCCGGTTCAGACAGTGATGGAGAGTCAGGTGGGCCCAGATCTCCTGCCGTACCAGTTCCGGCGACACCGACCGCAGCACCTCGGTCCTTCCCCGCTGAAAGGTCTTCAGCTGCCGGTAGGCGGATTCGACCTCCCAGCGCTCGTGATACAGGGCTGCCAGCTCCGCGGCGGGCCAGGACTCGGGATCGAGCAAGTCGGTCAGCAGCCTGGCTGTCTCGCCCCCGTCGACCTGGTAGTCGATCACCCTGACTGTCACCCCGCCCGGATGGGAGCGCCGCTGCCCGGCGAGATTCATCCGGGTCAGATAGGTCCCGTCAGGCAAGACCTCCATGGGCTTCGCGGCGACGAAGGTGCGGGCTCTGATCAGTAAGTGCGCTCCGGCCTGCGTATATGCCTTCCACAGTGCGACACCGGGGAAGGCCCGGTCCATGATCACCAACATGCCGGCGGCACTGCCGGCCATCTCTGTAGCCAGCGCGGGCTCGCCGCCACCGCCCTTGAAGCTGCCTATCCGCGCGTCGATCGTCGCGTGCGTACCGGTCTCGGTCAGCGTCACCACCCTGGCCTGCGGGAACCCGATGGGCCGACCGGCGCTGTCCACCTGCCCACCAAAAGCGGCACGTGTCGTATCGTTCTCCGGCACGTCCAGCAAGAACCCGTCGACCGCCGCAACTCTCATCCCTCGCCAGAACGCGGCCTTGAGAGTGGGCGGAGCGATCGCCCCCGCCACACGGCGGAACACTCCCTCCAACGGTGCGGCCCCAAGCTGCTGCCGGGCCCTGGTGAACGACGACTTGTTCGGGACTGCCTGGTCCATCTCGCCCAGGGCCCCGACCAGGTTCTCCGCGACATCGTCGTAGGAGTCCTGCTGGAACAGCGCCAGAGCGAGCACGAAGTAGACCATGAACCGGCTCGACAGGGGACGGGGCTTGGCATCCAGCCGACCACAGGCGGTCAGCACCTCGTCCACCAGCTCAGGAACGATCCACTCGGTGAGCAACCCGAGCCGGACTTCATCGGATAACCCGATCCATGGATGCATGTCCGTGTCAACGAACCAGCACCCCGGCGGTCACCGTGCCTGGGAGAGGAACTACGTGCACCTCTCAAGCAACGGCATTGGGTGTCGGCGTGCAGATCGTCGTACGTCTGCACGGCGGCCCGGGTGTCCGAGCCCCGCGGGTCGGTCGCGTGGTTGCGCCACACCCCGAACGGGCTGATCCCGAAACGGGTACCGGGCCGGATCAGCGGGATGCGGGTGGCCGTCTCCCGCACCAGTCTGTCGATGTTGTCGCGCCGCCAGGCGGCCCGGTCCGCGAAGCCCGCGCCGTGCGTCCGGTACGCGGCGTCGTCGTCGAAGACCTGGCCCTCGGCCGGGTACGGGTAGAAGTAGTCGTCCCAGTGCACGGCGTCGATCGCGTACGACCGCACCGCGTCGAGCATCGCGTCCTGGACGAAGGAGCGGACCTCGGGCAACCCGGGGTTGTAGTAGAGCCTGCCGCCATAGGGGACGACCCAGTGCGGGTGCTTGCGGGCCGGGTGGGTCGCCACGAGTCTGCCGGGGTCGGAGTGGTTCGCGACGCGGTACGGGTTGAACCAGGCGTGCAGTTCGAGGCCGCGCGCGTGGGCCTCCCGCACCGCCGTGCCGAGCGGGTCCCAGCCGGGGTCCCTGCCCTGGACGCCGGTGAGGTACTGCGACCACGGCTCGTACGACGAGGGCCAGAACGCGTCGGCCGTCGGGCGGACCTGGAAGAACACGGCGTTCAGGCGGCGGTCGACCGCCCTGTCGAGGTGGGCGAGGAGTTCGGCGCGCTGCCGGGCGACGGACAGGCCGGCGCGCGAGGGCCAGTCGCGGTTGAGGACGGTCGACAGCCACATGCCCCGCAGTTCGGCGGCCGTCCGTGGCCGACCCGGCTCCCGGGTTCCCCCGGAACGGGGTACGGCAGCCGAGTCCCCCGCCGAGCCGAGACCCGGCTCTCCCTCCGTGACGAGACCCGTCAGCGTCGCCATCGCCGCCACAGTGAACGTCCGCCGTGACCCCCGCCCCGTTCCCGCCGTCCGCCCCATCGCACCCCGCTCCTCCACGCTCCGGATCCGTCCGGTCACGGATCGTCTCCTCGGCCAGCATGCCCCACCCGGGCGATCGATCATCGATACTTCGGAGTAACGTGCACGGGACGTGCACGATCGGAGCAGGCACCGAACAACGGGGGCCCTGCGACAGCCGTAGATCAGCGAAGGGGACGATGTGACCGACATCGAACGCGTCGGAGTGGTGGGCTGCGGCCAGATGGGAGCGGGCATCGCCGAGGTCTGCGCCCGCGCGGGTCTCGACGTCAAGGTCGCCGAGACGACCGGTGAGGCCCTGGAGATCGGCCGTACCCGGCTGTTCAACTCCCTCGCCAAGGCCGCCGAGCGCGGAAAGATCTCCGCGGACGAACTCACCGCCACCCAGGAGCGGCTCAGCTTCACCACCGACCTCGGCGAGTTCGCCGACCGCGATCTGGTGATCGAGGCGGTCGTCGAGAACGAGCAGGTGAAGACCGAGATCTTCCAGGTGCTCGACCAGGTGGTGACCCGGCAGGACGCGATCCTCGCCTCCAACACCTCCTCCATCCCGCTGGTGCGCCTCGCGGTCGCCACCTCGCGCCCCGACCAGGTCGTCGGCATCCACTTCTTCAACCCGGCTCCGGTGCAGCAGCTCGTCGAGCTGATCCCGGCGCTGACCACCTCCGAGGGCACCCTCGGCCGGGCTCAGCTGTTCGCCGAGAAGGCCCTCGGCAAGCACGCGATCCGCGCCCAGGACCGCTCCGGGTTCGTCGTCAACGCGCTGCTGATCCCGTATCTGCTCTCCGCTATCCGGATGTTCGAGTCGGGCATCGCCAGCCGCGAGGACATCGACAACGGCATGGAGCTGGGCTGCGCCCACCCGATGGGCCCGCTCAAGCTCTCCGACCTGATCGGCCTGGACACGGTGGCCTCGGTCGCCTATTCGATGTACGAGGAGTACAAGGAGCCGCTGTACGCCGCTCCCCCGCTGCTCCAGCGCATGGTGGACGCGGGCCGGCTCGGTCGGAAGTCCGGCTCGGGCTTCTACACCTACGCCTGAACACGTAGGATCGCCCCCTTTCGCACCGTCACCTGATTACGTACGGTGAAACTCAGGCGTACGCGGGCCCGGCACCCCTTTCGGTGCCGGGCCCGCGCCATTCACACGCCGTGTGCGCGCCGGGCTCGCATATGCCCCTCGCACACGCTCCCCACGTGTCCACCAGGCGAGTTGACTTTCCGTGCGCATCCAAGGGATGTGACGACTACGGAAAGGAGCGGACCCGTGACCGCCGACCCGGAGCATCCCGTGGTCCATGGAGAACTCGCAGAGTTACGCCGTCGCCTCGACGTGGCATACGCACGCGTCGAGGGAGGGCATGCCCTGCTCAGTCACCGCGCCGAACAGACCGCCAAGGAGCTCGACGACCTGAGCGCACGGGTCGTCGCCCTGGAACACACCCGCTGGCCACTGCCCGCGATCGCGGCCCTCACGGCCGTGGGCGCACTCGCCGTGGCGGTCTGGCAGGCTCTCGGGCGCTAACACTCAGGACGCCGTGGGGGGGATGGATCGGGGTAACGCGTCCTGCCCGAGCCTGAGGTGATGCAGGAGGAGTAGCGCGGCAGCCATATTGGCGGCCGGGACCTCGCCGCGGGCGACCATGTCGGGGACGAGCTTGAGGGGAACCCATTCCCGACGGTCGGACTCGAAGTCGTCCACGGGGTGTCCGATGTACGCGCCTTCGTCGGCCCAGAAGATGTGGTGCCGGGCGTCGGTGAGCCCGTTGGAGGGCTCGACGCTCATCAGATGGCGCAGGGGTCCCGGTCGCCAGCCGGTCTCCTCCTCGAGTTCGCGGGCCGCCGCAACGGCGATGTCCTCGCCGTCCTCGACGACGCCCGCCGCGAGTTCCCAGCCCCAGCTGTCGGTGATGAAGCGGTGCCGCCACAGGAGCAGCACCTCATTGGCCTCGTTCACCACCGTGGCCACGGCCACGGGACGCAGCCGTATCAAAAAGTGATCGAGGTGCCGACCGTCCGGCAGCTCGACATCTGCGAGATTGACGCTGAACCAGCGGTTTGCGTACACAGTTTGTTCGTTCTGTTTCGTCCACTGCACGGTTCTGCCACCTTCCGCCGAGTAGATGGCAATATCGCAGCAGGAGCGTGCTGACAGCAGGCGCACAGCAGCGCACAGTGCACGGTGCGGCGGCGGGACTCGGTGGTCTACAGCGGTACGCGCAGTGCTCCGTCGATGAGTTCGGCGGCCTCGGCCGTGCCCGCACAGCCGCTGCGCACCAGGTGTTCGCGTACCGCGCGCAGTCTGTCGCGCAGCCGCTGGGACTCCATTCCCCGGGCCTGCTCGGCCATTTGGACGGCGGTGGCCACCGCCTTGTCGGCGTTCCCCTGCCGCAGTTCGATCTGACTGAGCATCGCGAGACGGTGCACGCGCCCCCGGTCGTGCGCCGGAGTGTCGACGGCGGCCTCGGCGTGCGCCGCGGCGGCCACCAGGTCACCGAGGCTCAGCAGTGCCTCCGCCACCTGTACGTTGACCAGTCCGGGCTGGACATAGCCGGTCTCGTCCGGTTCGTAACCGCGCCGGATGCGCTCGGCGGCCTGTTCGGCACGCCGGATGCAGGACAGCGCGCTGCTGCCGTCGCCGAGGTGTGCGTACGCCTTCGCCTGCATGGCGTAGAGGTCCGAGGCGAGCGCCGGGGTGATGTGCCGTCCGGCGGCGCGCAGCGCGGCCTCCGCGAAGGCGACGGCCTGCCGGTGCTCGCGCATGAACAGCGACTGGTTGACCAGCAGCGCTATGACGTACGCCCCAAGACCCCGGTCCCCGCTGGCCTTCGCCAGCCGCAGCGCCTGGTGGAAGTAGCGCTGGGCGAGGCCGTGCGCGTCGGAGTCGTAGGCGCAGATCCCCGCGATGGCGACCAGGCCGCCCGTCGCACGGTGGAGCTGGCGGCCGGTGGCGTCGGGATAACTGCCGCGCAGCAGGGGCGCGGTCTCCGCGTTGAGGAAACCGACGATCCGGCTGCGGGTCGCCACCCCGCCCGCCTTGCGGTACATCTGCTCGTAGTGGGCGCGGGCCGCGCGCAGCATCTCGATGTCGGCCATGCTCACGTGGTGGCGGCCGCCGCGCGAGACGTCCACGTCCTCGGGCGGGTTCTCCCACTCCCACACCGGCATCACGGCGGGGGTTCCGGTGACGGCCGGGGCGCCGAGCAGGTGCGGGCGCTGCTGTTCGTCGGAGCGCCACAGGGCGGTGGCGCGCTCCACGAAACCGGAGAGCGAGGTGCCGTGCGGGGCGGACGGCTCGCCGGGCACGCCGAGACCGATGTCGTCCAGGGTGACGGGCCGGTGCAGGCGCCCCGCGAGCACTTCGCAGATCAGGTCGGGCACCTGGCCGCGCGGACGCTGGCCCTTCAACCACCGTGCCACGGCCGTGTGTTCGTATCTGAGCGCGAGGCCGCGTGCCCTCCCCGCCTGGTTGACATGCGCGGCGAGTCCGGAGTGCGAGATGCCGGCCTCGTCGAGTATCGCGTCGAGCAGAGTGTTGGGCTGCATTCGGGCCCCCGGGTGGCTCGGTGGCGACAGTGCGGTCAGAGTAATCCGTCCCCTGTCCTTGTGGGTCCCCCTTCACACGGGGTGTGAACCGAATGCCCGTATCCGTACCGTGTGCACGCTGTCGCGCAGAGTTCCTTGCCGGTTGACTGAAATGCCTCGCAAGAGGCCGGCCGGGCCGCCGGCTCCCCCTCGTACAGTGCGGCGGCTCGGCTCCGCCGGTTGAGCGGGGTCACTGCTGGAGCCGGCGTTCACCCCAGGTGCCGGGCCACGGTGCAGCCCTGCTGTGTCGGGACTCGGCTGCGGTCGTTGCGGAGGATCAGTACGGCCACGTCGTCCGCCGGTCTGCCACCGGTGTGGCGCAACAGGCGGGTGAAGACCACCCTGAGAACGGTCTGCGGGGAGACGGGCTGGGTACGGACGGCCTCGGCGAGCGTGGCGGGCAGGGGGAAGAAGCGGCCCTGGGGGTCGCGGGCGTCCTCCACTCCGTCGGTGTGCAGGAACAGGGACTCGCCGGGCAGGAGTCGGCCGCACCGGGTGGCCGCCAGTTCGGCGGGGAGCGGGAACGGGCCGAGCGGGGGCAGCGGTTCGGCTCCCGTGAGTGGTTCCACCCGACCGGTGCCGAGTCGGTACGGCGACGGGTGACCGCAGTTGAGGGCGTACACCTCGCCGTCACGGCGGATCTCCAGGAGCAGTACGGTGACGAACTCCTCGGCGACCGGGCTGTCGGGGTCCGGGCCCGCCGAGGGGTGTTCGGCGCGCGCCCGCTCGCGCAGGTGCCGGGCCAGGGCGCGTTCCAGCCGCCGGAGCACACAGGCGAGTTCGGATTCGTCGTGCGCGGCCTCGCGGAAGCTGCCGAGGACGGCGGCGGCGGTTCCGATGGCGCCGAGGCCGTGTCCACGCACGTCGCCCATGACGACCCGTACACCGTGCTCGGTGGCGATCACCTCGTACAGGTCACCGCCGATGTTCGCGCCGTGGTCGGCGGAGAGCTGGGCCGCGGCGATGTTGAGGCCGTCGATGCGTGGCGGCAGCGGTCGCAGCAGCACGCTCTGGGCGGCGCCCGCGACCTTGCGGATCTGCCTCAGCTCCCGCAGCAGCGCCCGTCTGACGTGGAGGATCAGCCCGGTGCCGACGGCGAAGAAGACGGCGCTGGTGACGATCCGCGCCTCGAGGCCGTCCCGCTGGGCGAGCGGGCAGGTCATTTTGTATGTGATGGCGATCGCGCCCCAGGCGGTGGGCGGCCCCAGGCTCAGTACCCGCCGCAGGGTCCGCCGCTCGGCCCGGCGCACCGTCCGGTCGAGGCCGTCCGGCGGACCGTCACCGTGGACCGTCCGGGCCGGTCG
>LRTP01001216.1 GCA_001550305.1 Streptomyces diastatochromogenes | reverse complement strand
GGCCTGCTCGCGGGCGCCCGCGAGGACGACGGCGGCGTGCCGGGGCTGGACGGGGAGCGCGGCCGTGAGGGACGCGATCTCCTCGTCGGTGGGACGGCGATCGACGGGCAGGCGGCCCGCGACACGCAGTTCGTCCTGCGGCTGGAAGACGAGACCGGTCTCGAAGAGCGCCAGGTCGTGGCTGCCACGGCCGTCGTTGCGGCGCAGGGCGTGCAGCAGGCCCGGCAGCAGCGTCGTACGGAGCGCGGGCTCCTCGTCGGAGAGCGGATTGACCAGCTTGACGACCTTGCGCTTCGGGTCGTCGGCGGCCAGGCCGAGCTGGTCGAAGACGTGCTCGCCGATGAACGGGTAGTTCAGCGCCTCGACGTATCCGGCGCCGGCCAGCACGCGGCCGATCCGGCGGTGCAACCGCTGCCGACCGGTCAGGCCCAGGCCCGCGGGGGGCTTCGGCAGGGTCGAGGGCAGGTTCTCGTAGCCCTCGAGCCGGATGACCTCTTCGGCCAGGTCGTTCGGGTCCGTCAGGTCGGGCCGCCAGGACGGCACGGTGACGATCAGCTCGTCCTGCCCGTAGACGTCGCAGCCGACCTGCTGGAGGCGGCGGACGACGGTCTCGCGGCCGTAGTCGACACCGGCCACCTTGTCCGGGTGGTTCGCCGGGATGGTGATGCTGTGCGGCGCGGAGGGCGCGATGACCTCGGTGACCCCGGCGTCGGCGGTGCCGCCGGCGAGGAGGACGAGGAGGTCGACCGTGCGCTGGGCGGCGGCGGAGGCGGCCTGCGGGTCGACGCCGCGCTCGAAGCGCTTGGACGCCTCGGAGGCCAGCTTGTGACGGCGGGCCGTGCGCGCGATCGAGAGCGCGTCGAAGTGCGCGGCCTCGATGACGACCTCGGTGGTGGTGCCCTCGGTGTCGTCGATCTCCGTGTTCGCGCCACCCATGACGCCCGCGAGGCCGATGGGGCCGCGGTCGTCGGTGATGACCAGGTCCTCGGCGTCCAGCGTGCGCGTGACGCCGTCGAGGGTGGTGAGCTTCTCGCCCTGCTCGGCCCGGCGCACACCGATCGCGCCCTGGACGCGGGTGCGGTCGTAGGCGTGCAGGGGCTGGCCGAGCTCCAGCATCACGTAGTTGGTGATGTCGACGGCGAGCGAGATCGGGCGCATGCCCGCCTTCTGCAGGCGGCGGCGCAGCCAGATCGGCGAGAGGGTCTCGGGGTCGAGGCCCGTCACCGTCCGCGCGGTGAAGCGGTCGCAGCCCATCGGGTCGGAGACCCGCACCGGGTAGCCGAACGCGTTCGGGGCCGGTACGTCGAGCAGCGCGGGGTCGAGCAGCGGCAGGCCGTAGGCGATGGCGGCCTCGCGGGCCACACCGCGCATCGACAGGGCGTAGCCGCGGTCCGGCGTGACGGCGATGTCGAGGACCTCGTCGACGAGCTGGAGCAGCTCGATCGCGTCGGTGGCGACCTCGACCTCCGGCGGCAGGACGATGATGCCGCCGCTGCCGTCGTCGCCCATGCCCAGCTCGTCGCCGGAGCAGATCATGCCGTGCGACGTCTTGCCGTACGTCTGGCGTGCGGCGATCGCGAAGTTGCCGGGCAGCACGGCGCCGGGCAGGACCACGACGACCTTGTCACCGACGGCGAAGTTGCGGGCGCCGCAGACGATCTCCTGGAGCTCACCCGTGCCGTTGGCGGTGCCGACGTCCACGAGGCAGAAGCGGATGGGCTTCTTGAAGCCCTCCAGCTCCTCGATGGACCGCACCTGGCCGACGACCAGGGGACCCTTGAGGTCGGCGCCGAGCTGCTCGACGGTCTCGACCTCGAGGCCTGCCGAAATGAGCTTGGCCTGGACGTCGCGGCCGGTCTCCGTCGCCGGCAGGTCGACGTACTCCCGCAGCCAAGAAAGCGGGACCCGCATCAGATCTCCATCCCGAACGGCCGGGTGAACCGGACGTCACCCTCGACCATGTCTCGCATGTCTTCGACGTTGTGGCGGAACATCAGCATCCGCTCGATGCCGAACCCGAAGGCGAATCCGCTGTACTTCTCCGGGTCGACGCCACAGGCGACCAGCACCCGCGGGTTGACCATGCCGCAGCCGCCCAGTTCGATCCAGCCCTCGGAGGAGCAGGTCCGGCAGGGGCGGTCGGGGTTGCCGACGGACTCGCCCTTGCAGACGTAGCAGAGCATGTCCATCTCGGCGGACGGCTCGGTGAAGGGGAAGTAGTTCGGGCGCAGCCGGGTCTTCATGTCTGCGCCGAAGAGCGACTGGACCATGTGGTCGAGGGTGCCCTTGAGGTCGGCCATGGTCAGGCCCTCGTCGACGGCGAGGAGCTCGATCTGGTGGAAGACCGGGGTGTGCGTGGCGTCCAGCTCGTCCGTGCGGAACACCCGGCCGGGGCAGACGACGTAGACCGGCGGCTCGCGGTCCAGCATGGCTCGGGCCTGCACGGGCGAGGTGTGGGTGCGCAGCACGACACCGGACTCGCCGTGGTCGCCCGTCGGGCCCTCGACGAAGAAGGTGTCCTGCATCTGCCGGGCCGGGTGGTCGGGCGTGAAGTTCAGGGCGTCGAAGTTGAACCACTCCGCCTCGACCTCGGGGCCCTCGGCGATCTCGTATCCCATGGACACGAAGACGTCGGCGACGCGCTCCATCATGGTGGTCAGCGGGTGGCGGGCGCCCGCCGGTACGCGGTCGTACGGCAGCGTGACGTCCACCGCCTCCTCGACCAGCACCCGGGCGTCGCGCTCGGCCTCCAGCTCACCCTGGCGGGCGCCGAGGGCCTTGTTCACCGCGCCCCGGGCCTGGCCGACCAGCTTGCCCGCGGCGGCCTTGGCGTGCGGGGGCAGGGCGCCGATCTCGCGGTTGGCGAGGGCCAGCGGCGAGGTGCCGCCGGTGTGGGCGACCTTGGCCTCCTGGAGCGCGTCGAGGTCGCCGGCGGCGGCGAAGGCGGCGAGCGCCTCGTCCCGCATGCGCTCGATCTCTTCCGGTTTCAAGGCCTCGACCTCTACAGGGTCGTACGACTTATTCGGTGCCGACATCTCTTCCCGTGCTTCCGGTTGGCTGGCGGATGGTCCCCGTCCCGACTCGGGGGACGCATCGTCCCTGAAACGGGGACGCAAAGGTGCCAAAGGCCGAGTCTAACGGGGTGGGAGCCGACCTCGGACGCGCAGTCCGAGGGGTGGCTCCGGTACGACCGCGCCCGTGGGGCCTCTTCGGCGTTACAGCAGGTACGCCGGGGTGCCCACGGGCAACGTAAATCGGAACTCGGCACCGCCGCCGGGGGCGCGGCCGACCGTGATGGTGCCGCCGTGGGCCTCGACGATGCCCTTGACGATGTACAGCCCGAGGCCCGTGCCGCCGCGCTTGCTGCCCCGCCAGAAGCGGGTGAAGACGCGGTTCATGGACTCCTCCGGGATGCCGGTGCCCTCGTCGCTCACGGTGACCGACGTGGCCGCGTTCTCGCCGTCCTCGCGCTCACGCGGGGACGCCGAGGGCGTGACGTCAATAGTGACGGTTCCCTCGCCGTGCCGCACCGCGTTTTCGAGCAGGTTGCTCAGCACCTGGTCGATCTTGTCCGGGTCGGCCCACAGGGGCGGCAGGGGCTGTTCGATGCGCAGCAGGAAGCGGTCGGCGGGCTGGCCCGAGGTGACGTACGCCTGGATGTGGCGGCCGACGGCGGCGCCGATGTCGACGGGCTGGCGGCGCACTTCCAGTCGGCCGGAGTCGATGCGGGAGATGTCGAGCAGTTCGGCGATGAGCCGGGTGACGCGGTTGGCGTCGGCGTCGACGGTCTCCAGCATGAGTTTCTTCTGGTCGTCGGTGAAGCGTTCCCACTTGGCGAGCAGGGTGGCGGTGAAGCCCTTGACCGAGGTGAGCGGGGAGCGCAGCTCGTGGGCGACCGTGGCGATCAGCTCGGCGTGACTGCGCTCGGTGCGGCGGCGGGCCTCGGTGTCGCGCAGCGAGACGACGACGCGGCGGACGGGCCCGGTGGGCGCGGTGCGTACGTAGCGCGCGGAGACGAGCACCTCGCGTCCCCCGGGGAGCAGCAGATTCCGCTCGGGCTGTCCGACGCGGATCGCGAGGCCGCCGTACGGGTCGGTCAGCTGCCACCAGCGACGGCCTTCGAGGTCCTCCAGGGGAAGGGCCGACTCCAGGTGGCGTCCGAGGGCCGCGGCGGCGGGGACGGCGGTGATGCGGGCGGCGGCGGCGTTGAAGCGGATGACCCGGCCGTTCTCGTCGGCGATGACGAGTCCGTCGGGCAGGTCGTCGGGGTCGATACCGAGTTCGCCCCCCGGTTCCGACCCGGGACCGGCACCGCGATCGGCGTCATGATCGGTGTCGGGACCGGTGTCGTAATCGGCGTCATGATCGGTGTCGTGATCGGCATCGAGCCGATCGTCGTGCTGACCGGCGCGCGGGGGCGCGGGTGTGTCGCGCACGTCCCGTGCGCGCGGTGCGCTCTTCGCACCGCTCGTGCCGACACCCATCCCCGTACCCCACCTCTCGTCTGGCGCAGTGGGCCCCCGAGCCCGTCACCCTACTAGCTGTCGGTGACGGAGCGGCACCCTCCGGAGGCGCGCTGTGCACGGGCGGACGCGTAGAGACATACGGCGGCGGCCGTCGCGAGGTTCAGGCTCTCGGCCTTTCCGTGGATCGGTACGCGCACGACGGCGTCCGCCAGCGCGCGCGTCTCCTCCGGGAGCCCCCAGGCCTCGTTGCCGAACACCCAGGCGGTGGGGCCGCCCATGGTCCCCTTGTCGAGCTCGTCGTCGAGGTCGTCCTCGCCCGCGCCGTCGGCGGCGAGGATCCGTACGCCGGCGTCCTTGAGGCCCTGCACGGCTGCCTCCACGGGCACACCGACGGCCACCGGCAGGTGAAAGAGGGAACCGACCGAGGCCCGTACGGCCTTGGGGTTGTACAGATCGACGGACGCGTCGGTGAGTACGACGGCCTCGGCGCCGGCGGCGTCGGCGCACCGCAGCACCGTGCCGGCGTTCCCGGGGTCGCGGACGTGCGCGAGTACGGCGACGAGCTTGGGGCGGGCCGCGAGGATCTCCTCGAACGGGGTGTCGAGGAACCGGCAGATCCCGACGAGGCCCTGGGGAGTGACGGTGGTCGAGATGTCGGCGATCACCTCCTCGTCGGCGAGGTGCACCCGGGCTCCGGCGGCCCGGGCGTCACCGACGATGTCGGCGTAGCGCTCCGCGGCCTCGGCGGTCGCGAACAGTTCGACGAGCGTGGCCGCATCGTCGACGCGGTGCGCCGCCGCCTCGCGCACGGCCTGCGGTCCCTCGGCGAGGAACAACCGCTCCTTGCCGCGGAAGTTCCGCCGGGCGAGCCGCCGCGCGGCGGCTACGCGCGGCGAGCGCGGGGAGATCAGCTCGGGGGCGGCGGGCATGAAGTCACCTCAGGGGGTTGCGGAGGGTTCGGCTTGGGATGGGGCGGGGCCGGGTCCCCTCGGAGAAGACGACGAGGCTGGACACCCCCGCCGGAGGTCGGAGGCCATGTCCGCCGAGACGGAATCCCGCCGCCGGGCCCGGGGCCGACGGGTTGGGTGTCCGACCGGAGACCGGGCATCGGCGCGAGCCTGAACCCCACCACCAGACCCAGAACCAACCGGTTGGGCATCCCCACTGAAGGCCAGGCGACCAACCGGCTGGACGACCCCGCCGGAGGCCAAGCGACCAACCGGCTGGACGACCCCGCCGGAGGCCAAGCGACCGCCGGGACGAACCCCACCAGCAGACCCGGGCCAACCGGCCGGGCGACACCGCCGGAGGCCAGGCATCGGCCGGGGCAGAGTCCCGCCGCCGGCTCCGGGACCAACCGGCTGGGTGCCCACCGGAGGCCGCGTCCGCCGAGACGGAACCCCACCACCGGACCCGGGCCCGACCGGTTGGGTGTCCCCCGCCGGAGGCCAGGTGCCGGCCAGGGCGGAATCCCGCCGCCGGACCCGGAACCGACCGGCTGGGCGACCCCGGCCGGAGGCCAGGCGCCGGGCCAGGGCGGAATCCCGCCGCCGGACCCGGGCCCGACCGGCGGGGTGTCGCCGGCTGGAGGGCTTCGGTGTTGTGGGTGGGCTTCGTGTGCCCGGTGGGGGCATCGGACACGGCACGTCATGCGTGGCGTTCGGTGCCGATCCGGGCAGGGAATGCCGCGCCGCAGGCGCTTCTCCCGCCGTCGCGGCGCTCAGCCGCGACGGCGGAATCCGGCGGTGCCGAACCGACATCGCCGACGCGCAGCGTGCCTCGACAGGCCGGCGGAGCCCAAACGCACCGGGACCCGCAAGCCGTGAGGCAAGCGGGTCCACAGCGACGTACGGCTCAGGCGAGCGCGAGCGTCACGCGGCCTTCGGCGCGTTGACGTCCGACGGCAGCGCCTTCTGCGCGACCTCGACGAGCGCGGCGAACGCACCGGCGTCGTTCACGGCCAGCTCGGCCAGGATCTTGCGGTCGACCTCGATGTTCGCGGCCTTCAGACCCTGGATGAAGCGGTTGTACGTGATGCCGTTGGCGCGGGCAGCGGCGTTGATGCGCTGGATCCACAGCTGACGGAAGTCGCCCTTGCGCTTCTTGCGGTCGTTGTAGTTGTAGACCAGCGAGTGGGTGACCTGCTCCTTGGCCTTGCGGTACAGGCGCGAACGCTGACCGCGGTAGCCGGAGGCCGCCTCGAGGATCGCCCGGCGCTTCTTGTGGGCGTTGACTGCCCGCTTGACGCGTGCCACTTTTTAACTCCTTGTAGCGGGGCCGTGGCTGTCGTCACACGGCCCGAAATCGATTGGGTCCCGGTCGGAGGTCGGACGCGCGGTGCGCGCCCGACGTCACTTGCCGAGAAGCTTCTTGATCTTCTTGGCGTCGCCCGGGGCCATCTCGGCGTTGCCGGTGAGGCGGCGCGTCAGGCGCGACGACTTGTGCTCGAGCAGGTGGCGCTTGCCGGCGCGCTCACGGAGCACCTTGCCGGAGCCGGTGACCTTGAAGCGCTTGCTGGCACCGCTGTGCGACTTGTTCTTCGGCATAGCGCCGTTCTCTCCTCGTCAGTGGCGTTCCGATGCCCGGTCGTTAAACCGGGCACGGTGGAACGTCATGTATGTATCGATTGACATCCCCGGACTCACGTCCCGTGGACTCCATGGACTGTCGTCCCGGACTCCCCGGAGCCTTCACCCTGGGATCAGGCCTCGGCGGAAGCCTCGGCCGGGGCCTCGGCGGTCTCGGCCTCGGTGGTCTCGCCCTCAGCGATCTCGCCCTCGGCGATCTCACCGTCGGCGGCGTTCTGCGAGCGACCGGGGTTGGCCTTCGCTTCTGCCTTACGAGCCGCCTGGGCCTCACGGGCCTCGGCCATCGCCTCGGTCTTCTTCTTGTGCGGACCGAGAACCATGATCATGTTTCGGCCGTCCTGCTTCGGGTTCGACTCGACGAACCCGAGGTCCTCGACGTCCGAAGCCAGACGCTGCAGCAGTCGGTAGCCGAGCTCCGGCCGGGACTGCTCGCGACCGCGGAACATGATCGTGATCTTGACCTTGTCGCCCTGCTTGAGGAACCGGACGACGTGACCCTTTTTGGTGTCATAGTCGTGCGGGTCGATCTTCGGCCGGAGCTTCATTTCCTTGATGACCGTGTGCGCCTGGTTCTTGCGCGCCTCACGGGCCTTCATGGCCGACTCGTACTTGAACTTCCCGTAGTCCATGAGCTTGCAGACCGGCGGACGCGCGCTCGCCGCCACCTCGACCAGGTCGAGGTCGTACTCCTGCGCAAGCTCCAGGGCCTTGGCAAGCGGAACAATCCCGACCTGCTCGCCGCTGGGACCGACAAGTCGCACCTCGGGAACGCGAATCCGGTCGTTAATGCGGGGCTCGGTGCTGATGGATCCTCCTCGGTAGCACCACACGGCGGTCTGGCGGACAGCCGCGTATGTCTCTGATGACATTGGACCAACCACCGCGGGGCATGAAAAATGCCCCGGACGGTACACAGGCGGGGCTCCAAGGAATACCGGAGCACCGCCGCGGTGAACCGCGGGGCGCACATTCGGGCGACTCCACCGTCCGTACGGAACGGTGGTGGCCGCCTGACCGGGTGACCCGCCATCCCTGAGGACGGTCGGGTGGGAGATCGGAGCCTCCACTTGTGGGCCGAGCACGCTGACATACGTCTGGGCGCATCCGGCCGGTCGTTACACAAGGTTAGCAGCTCCCCCGGGCCCGCGCTAACCGAGCGCCTCCACACTCCCGCGGACGGGTGCCCACGTGCCGGGGCCTATCGTGTGGGACATGAGTGACACCCCTCCCCAGAACCCCGACTTCGACAGCATGACCCGCGACATCGCCGAGGTCCCCGCGGTCGAGGTCCTCGTCACGGTCGCCGTCAACCTGATGAGCGCCGCCGCCGTGAAGCTCGGTCTGACCGAGGAGGGCGACAAGTACAAGGACCTCGACGAGGCGCGCAAGCTGATCCACGCGCTGGCCGGACTGCTGGACGCGAGCGCGACCGAGATCAGCTCCTTCCACGCGTCCCCGCTGCGCGACGGCCTGAAGTCGCTGCAGCTGGCGTTCCGCGAGGCGTCGATCGTCCCGGACGAGCCGGGCCAGGGCCCGGGCGAGAAGTACACGGGCCCGATCTACGGCTAGGACCTGATCCGCCGGAGAGGCCTTGGTTCCTCTCCCGCTCCCGCTTTCTACTGACGTACGAACAAGGGCTCGCCCGGTGGCGTCGTCCCGGCCGGCAGCAGTGCCAGGTCGAGACCGCGCACCAGGCGGGCCCTCAGTGTTTCGTCGGCGGCGAGCCGCCCGGCGAGCGCACGGGCGGCCT
>LRTP01001215.1 GCA_001550305.1 Streptomyces diastatochromogenes | reverse complement strand
GCCACGGCGGCGAGTACCGCCTCGGCCACGGCGGGATCGGCGAGCGGGTCCGCCGTCGTACGCCCCTCGGCGAGGGCGAGCAGCGCCGAGCCGGTCAGTTCGTACGGCACCGGACCGGCCAGGTCGAGGACGACCGTGTCGGCCTTCTCGTGCGCGGCGGCCTGCAGGGCCTGGTGCAGGGGTACGGCGACGGGGCGGGCCGCCGGGTCCCAGCGGGCCAGCGACTCGGTGGAGGTGAAGGCGGGCAGGGCCGTGCGGTGGCCGGCCTTCAGGGTGGGCACCGCCATGTCGCTGGTCTTCTCGTGACGCAGCCCGTTCTCGTCCTCCTCGACCTCACCGAGGACGGCCACGACGGGCACGAGAAGCCGGGCGCCCTTGAGCGCCTCCAGGACCGGCCCCACGGCGGTGCGGTCCTCGGCCCAGGCCGCGAGTGCCGCGCTCAGCCGGGGATCGGCGGAGCCGTCGTCGTCGGGGAAGCCGGAGTCGGGAATGTTCTTGTTCGCCACGGTCCCCGACCCTATCGGGGGGATGCTGCTGGGCTTGTGCGGGCCCTGAAACCTGGTGTTGACAGCTTTCACGGGATTCTCAGCTTTCGCTGACACACCTCTAACATGCGTCTAACGCCGGGCACAGGCACCGCCCCGAGCATCGCGGGATGGCCCCTCACAGAGCTCGTCGGCGGCGCATCCGCCGCTCCGGACGCAGGACCCTCGTCCACACCGTGGTGGCTTCCGCCGTCCTCGTGGGCGGGACGGCGGCGGGTGCCGTGTACGTGAAGGCACAGGCGCACGACCGCGGGCGCCTCGTGTCCTCCCCCTCGGCATCGCCGGGTACGTCGTCCTCGGCGTCGGCCGCGTCGTCGTCCCCCAGCCAGGAGGCATCGGTGGAACCTGTGACGGAGCCCACGGTGGACCGGGACGCCCTGCTCGCCGAGGCGATGAAGGCCGTGGCGTTGGAGAACGGCGCGGCGGTCTCGGTCGCGGTGTTCGACATCGACTCCGGCGAGGGCGCCGCCTACGGCGAGGGGGCCTTCGACACGGCCAGCATCGTCAAGGTCGACATCCTCGCGACGCTGCTGCTCCAGGCGCAGGACGCGGACCGGCATCTGACGGCGGCGGAGAAGACGTACGCCACCGCGATGATCACGAACAGTGACAACGCGTCCGCGTCCGCGCTGTGGGACATCATCGGGCAGGCGGACGGTCTCGACGCCGCGAACGAGCGGTTCGGGCTGACCGGTACCTCCGGCGGGGACGGTGCGCTGTGGGGGCTGACCCAGACCACGGCGGCCGACCAACTCACCCTGCTCCAGCAGGTGTTCGGGGACGACTCCGCACTCGGCGAGGCCTCGCGCACGTACCTCCAGGGGCTGATGGGCGAGATCGCCGACGATCAGCACTGGGGTGTGTCGGCGGCGGCCGACGGCACGCGGTGGGCCCTCAAGAACGGGTGGCTGGCGCGGAGTTCGACCGGGCTGTGGGACATCAACAGCATCGGCCGGGTCACTCTCGACGGGGACGAGTACCTGGTGGCGACGTTGTCGAACGGCAACACGACCAAGGCCAAGGGGATCTCGCTCGTGGAGGCGGCGGCGAAGGCGGCGGTGGCCGCGTTCAGTGCGGCGTGACGTCGGGTTGTCCGTTCGGGCGCGGGTGCGTCGTGGCTGGGCGCGCCCACGCGGCGGAGCCGCACATGTCACAGCCCCGCGCCCCTAAAGGGGCAGGTCGCCCGACGCGTCCTGCCCCGAGAACCTGCGGCCTCGCCACAGGAGTACCGACGCGGCCAGCAGGAGCACGCCCACGCCGCCCGCCGCCGGGCCCACCCAGCCGGACGGCTGGTTGTCGTCCGGGGCGGCGTCGGGGCCCGTACCGAAGTACTTCTTGCCGTACGCCGCCGCGTGGGTACGCTCCGGCTTGAGGCGGCCGGCGGCCTCGATGGCCGCCGCGGGGTCGATGAAGCCGAAGCCGCGGGAGTCGTCGCGCCCGCCGCTGGGGGCGTTGCGGGCGGTGTCCTCCAGGAGCTTCTTGATCTGCGCCGGGGACAGGCCCGGGTGGGCCGCCTTGATGAGCGCGACCGCGCCGGAGACGAACGCGGAGGCGGCGCTGGTGCCCCAGCCCTCGTAGTACTTGTCGTCCGGGTCGGCGATGACGACGTCGACCCCGGGGGCGCTGACGGTGGCGTACCAGCGGCGGGTGGAGAACGAGGCGTGGGTGCCGTTCTGGTCGACGGCCGTGGCCGCGATCACGCCCGGGTAGGCCGCCGGGTACGAGATGTGGTCGCCCTTCTCACCGCCGTTGCCTGCCGAGGCGACGACGACCGCGCCCTTCTTCAGGGCGTACTGAACGGCGGCGTCCTCCGCGGGCTCGGGATGGGCGGACTTGGAGTCGTCGCCGAGGGAGAGGTTGATGACGTCGGCGCCCTGGTCGGTGGCCCAGCGGATGCCCTCGGCGAGGGCGTTGCCACGGGTGTTGCGGGCCCTCGTACGGGCCGAGTCGCCGTCTTCGAGGATGACGCGTACGGGGAGGATCTTCGCCTCGGGGGCGATGCCCAGGACTCCGTCGCCGTTGCCGACGCCGTGCCCGTGACCGGCGATGATCCCGGCCATCGCGGTGCCGTGCCGGGCCCATGCGCGGTCACCGCGCTGCGCCCCGAAGCCGACCATGTCCTTTCCGGTGAGGACGTTGCCGGCCAGGTCCGGATGCTGGTCGTCGACGCCCGTGTCGAGGACCGCGACCGTGATGCCCTGGCCCTTCGTGGTGCGCCAGGCCTGCTGGGTGTGCATCGCGTCGAGGGCCCACTGCTGGGCGCGTATGCCGTCGGCGTGCGCGGCGGTGGACGGGAGCAGGGCGAGGGAGGCGGCCAGCAGGACGCTCAGGGCTCCGGCCCGCTGAGTGGCCCTGCGGGATGCCTTGGAGGCGGTCTGGTGGGTGGTGGCCCTGCGGGTGGTGGCCTTGCGGGTCATGACGGCTTCTCCGTGGCCGAGCCGACGGTTTTGCGCAGGCCGCGCTGGATGCGGTCGGCGAGGCCCTGTGCGTCGTGGCCCAGGCCCGCCTGGGCCGGGGCCGTGGTCGCACCGGGCTTGATGGCGTCCGCGGCGGGCTGCGGGGCGGTGACGATACGGGCGTCGGCGAAGCCGGAGACGGCGTAGACGACGACGGGCGCGTCGGTGAGCACCGACACCGTCCAGGACGCGCGCTGGGCGTCGCCGAACCCGGCGGCGACGGTGCCCTTGGCGGCGTACGGACGGGGCATCAGATCCGTGCGCCGGTCGAGGCCTTCCTGCTGGAAACGGTTCTTCAGCGCGGTCATGGCCGCCGGGTCCACCTTGGTGAACAGCAGGCCCACGGTGGTGACCTGACTGCGGGTCGCGTCCGTGTACGTGGCCCGCAGCAGCCGCAGACAGCCGGCCGGGGCGAGCGCCTTGCTCAGGAGCGGATCGAAGGCGTTCGCGCAGCCGCTGTCCGGGGCGACGGCGAGTCGGGTCCAGGTGCGGTCGGCGCCGCCGGGGCCCGCGCCCCGGCCCTGCACGGTGGGCGGGAAGAGCTGGTCCACGGGCACGCTGTGCCACAGGCTTCCGGCCGCCACGAAGGCGCTGCGCGCACCGTCCGTGCCCGTGCCGTCGCCGGTCAGCCAGCTTCCGGCCGCGGCGCCGCCGATGA
>LRTP01001214.1 GCA_001550305.1 Streptomyces diastatochromogenes | reverse complement strand
GGCCGCCCACTTCGCCTGGGCCCGCGCGGCGCGTACGACGGCGGCGTCCACGTCGGCCGCGGTGGCGGCGGGGACGGTGGCGAGGACCTCCTCAGTGGCCGGGTCGAGTACCTGGAGATCGAGCTCGTTCGACAAGGAAGGACCTTTCACATGCGTTCGAAGGAGCGGCGCAGCTCCCAGTCGGTCACCGCGGCGTCGAAGGCCTCCAGCTCGACGCGGGCCATGTTGCGGTAGTGCGCGACCACCTCGTCACCGAAGGCGGCCTTGGCGATGGGGCTGTTCTCCCAGAGCTCGGCGGCCTCGCGCAGGGTGGTGGGCACGTGCGCGTACTCGGCGGTGTACGCGTTGCCCGCGCACGGCTCCGGCAGCTCCAGCTTCTGTTCGATGCCGTACAGGCCGGCCGCGACGAGCCCGGCGACGGCCAGGTGCGGATTGACGTCACCGCCGGGCAGCCGGTTCTCGAAGCGCATCGAGCGGCCGTGGCCGACGACGCGGAGCGAACAGGTGCGGTTGTCGTATCCCCAGGCGACGGCGGTCGGCGCGAAGGAGCCGGGCTGGAAGCGCTTGTAGGAGTTGATGTTGGGCGCGTAGAGGAGCGAGAAGTCGCGCAGGGCCGCCAGCTGCCCGGCGAGGAAGTGCCGCATGACCTCGGACATGCCGCCCGGGTCCTGCGCCGAGCCGGCCATCACGTTCGTGCCGTCCGCGTCCGTGAGCGAGAGGTGGATGTGACAGGAGTTGCCCTCGCGCTCGTTGTACTTGGCCATGAAGGTGAGCGAGACGCCCTCCTGGGAGGCGATCTCCTTGGCTCCGGTCTTGTAGATGGCGTGCTGGTCGCAGGTGACGAGGGCCTCGTCGTACTTGAAGGCGATCTCGTGCTGGCCGGGGTTGCACTCGCCCTTGGCGGACTCGACGGTCAGCCCCGCGGCCTGCATCTCGTTGCGGATGCGGCGCAGCAGCGGCTCGATGCGCCCGGTGCCGAGGACCGAGTAGTCGATGTTGTACTGATTGGCCGGGGTGAGCCCCTTGTAGCTCGCGTCCCAGGCCTGCTCGTAGGTGTCCTTGAAGACGATGAACTCGAGCTCGGTGCCGACCTGGGCGGTGTAGCCGAGTTCGGCGAGGCGGTCGAGCTGGCGGCGCAGGATCTGGCGGGGCGCGGCCACGACCGGGGAGCCGTCGTTCCAGGCGAGGTCGGCGACGAGCAGGGCGGTGCCCTCGTTCCACGGCACCCGCCGTAGGGTGCTGAGATCGGGGCGCATGGCGAAGTCGCCGTAGCCCCGGTCCCAGGAGGACATGGCGTATCCGTCGACCGTGTTCATCTCGGTGTCGACGGCGAGGAGGTAGTTGCAGCCCTCCGTGCCGTGCTCGAGGACCTCGTCGAGGAAGAAGCGCGCGGCGAACCGCTTGCCCTGGAGCCGCCCCTGCATGTCGGGGAAGGCCAGGACGACGGTGTCGATCTCGCCGCCCGCGACGAGGGCGTGCAGCTCCTCGACGGCGAGCGGGGGTGTGCGGTCTGCCACCGGAAAAGCCTCCTTGGGTCAGCCGAGAGCCATAAGGTATTGCCGAGAACCATTGCTTGGGAAGGGGGCACGACCAGATGACGCGGGCGGAAGCCGACGGTGGTGTGGACGACCGACTGACGCCGGTGCTGCGGCCGGTGCGGGCGGGCAACGGTTTCGAGGAGGCGCTGGAGCAGATCCTCCAGGTGGTCAGGCTGGGGCTGGTGCCCGGCGGCGGACGGCTGCCCGCGGAGCGGGAGCTGGCGGAGCGGCTGGGGATCAGCCGGGTGACGCTGCGCGAGGTGCTGAAGGTGCTCCAGGACCAGGGTCTCGTCGAGTCGCGGCGCGGACGGTACGGCGGCACGTTCGTGGTGCCGAGGGCCGAGACCCCCGGCGAGGACGAGCTGCGGCGCCGGTTCGCCGAGGTCGACATCGAGGACGTCCTGCGTTTCCGTGAGGTGCTGGAGGTGGGGGCGGCGGGGCTGTGCGCGACGCACGGGCTCTCCCCGGAGCAGGCCGAGCGACTGCGCGAGGCGCTGGCCCGCACCCACGAGGCGCCACTGGCGGACTACCGGCGCCTGGACACCCTGCTCCACCTCACCCTCGCCGAGCTGAGCGGTTCGCCGTCCCTGACGGCCCAGTACGCGGCTGTCCGCGCCTCCGTCAACGACCTGCTCGACTGCATTCCCCTCCTGGTCCGCAACCTGGAGCACTCCCAGCGCCAGCACACCGCGCTGGTCGAGGCGGTGCTCGACGGGGACGCGGACGGGGCGCGGGAGATGATGCGCGAGCACTGCGCGGGGACGGCGGCGCTGCTGCGGGGCTTCCTGGCGTGAGCCCTCTGCCGGTACCGTACAAAGACTTCAAAGGTATGACTGCATTCCATTGAATCCCCAGGGAGCGCGGCGTGGGAGGTACGGACGGTGCGGGCGGCGTGGGCGGTGTGAGCGGCGTGGGCAGACCGCTGATCGGCGTGAGTACGTATCTGGAGGCCGGGGCGCGCTGGGGGGTGTGGGAGCTGGAGGCCGCTCTGCTGCCGGCCGGCTATCCGCGGCTCGTCCAGGCGGCGGGGGGTCTCGCCACGATGCTGCCGCCGGACGACCCCGCCCACGCCGCGTCGACCGTCGCCCGTCTCGACGGCCTCGTGATCGCGGGCGGCCCCGATGTCGACCCGGTCCACTACGGCGCCGAGCGCTCCCCACGGACCGGACCGCCGGCCGCGGCCCGCGACGCCTGGGAACTCGCCCTGATCGACGCCGCGTTGGCGGCCGGCACCCCGCTCCTGGGCATCTGCCGGGGCATGCAGCTCCTCAACGTCGCCCTCGGCGGCACGCTCGTCCAGCACATCGACGGGCATGTGAAGGACGTCGGGGTCTTCGGGCGGCACGAGGTGACGCCGGTGGCGGGGAGTCTGTACGGGGATGTCGCGCCGGAGACCTGCGCCGTGCCGACGTATCACCACCAGGCGGTCGAACGCCTCGGAGAGGGACTGACGGCCTCGGCGCACGCGCTCGACGGAACGGTGGAGGCGATCGAACTCCCCTCTTCCCGCTGGGTGTTGGGTGTGCAGTGGCATCCCGAGATGGGCGAGGACCTGAGGGTCATGCGGGCGTTGGTGCGAGCCGCTTCCTGAGCCAGCCGAGGGCGGCGGCGCCCTGGGCGTGCTGGAAGGCGCGCAGGGTCGGCAGCCCCGGGGGCGGTGGCTGCCGGGACTGCTGGACGAAGAAGCCGGCGAGGGCCGCCAGGGTGGCGGTGACGCCTTCCGGGTCGGCGTCGCGGCCCAGCGGGTGGGTGGTGAACACCTCTTCCGGGTCGGGGCCGCCCTGGGCGCGGACGCAGGGGAGCATCAGCAGCAGGTCGAACCACGGGGCGGCGCGCACGGCGTGCGGCCAGTCGACGAAGACGACCCCGCCGCCCTTCGTGAGCAGGACGTTGTCCGCGCGCAGGTCGGCGTGCGCGAGGGTGTCGCCGGTGGCGAACTCGGCCCACGGGGCGGAGAGTTCGGCCAGTTCGTGCAGGTGCTCCGCGATCCACGGGTCGAGGCCCGCGCCCCCGGTGTCCCCGGAGTCGATGAGCTGCCGCCACCCCTGGAAGGCGTGGGCCAGGGACTGCGCGGCGGTCGGGGCGTCGAACGGTGCCGGCGTCAGGGCCCGACCCAACTCCTCGACGGCGTCGAGCACGCGCCTGAACTCGTCCTCCCGCCAGGGGACATGGGGCTGACGGCCCGCCACGTCCTCGAAGACGAGGGCGACCCAGGTGCCGTCGTCGTAGGTGCCGAGGAGCCTGGGGGCCGGGGTGTTCGGCGGGAGTGCGGAGGCGTTCCTCGCCTCCGTCCGGTGCAGGGCGGGGCTGTCGGGGTTCGTCTCTCCGCTGACCGCCTTCACGAACGCACGGCGGTGGTCCGTGGTGGTCACGCGGGCGGCGGCACCGGGCGAGAAGCCGCCCTCCTGCGTGACGGCCGTCCGCACCGGCGCGCCGAGCACGTCCGCGACGGCGTCCCGGAGCGTGCGCGGGAGTTCCTCCCAGGGTGTGCGCAAGCCGGTGGCGGGCGGGGCGGTCGCAGTCATGCCTGGCATCCTGCGGCGCCCCCGC
>LRTP01001213.1 GCA_001550305.1 Streptomyces diastatochromogenes | reverse complement strand
CCGCCCCCGGCAGGGAGGCGGCGCGCCACGAGCGACCGGGCCACCGGCTCGGCTCAGCCCACCGACGAGTAGGCGACCACTCCGCGCAGCAGGCCGTCGACCGCCTTGCGGGCGTTCTTCGCGACCGTCGACCTCTCACCGCCGGAGACCGGCGCGGCGGCCGAGATCTGGCCCAGCACGTCGATGACCTGCTTGCACCAGCGGACGAAGTCACCGGCCGGCATCTCCGCCTCGCGCAGCACCTCGTCGAGGCCCTTGCCGGAAGCCCACTCGTAGGCCGCCCAGGCGAAGCCGAGATCCGGCTCGCGCTGGCCGACGCCCTCGGACTGGGTGATCCGGAAGTCCTCCTCCAGCGCGTCGAGACGGCCCCAGATGCGGACCATCTCACCGAGCGCCGCCTTGGCCCTGCCGGACGGCAGCTTCGGCGCCATCGCGTCGTCGCCGACCCGCGACTCGTACACCAACGCCGAGACGCAGGCCGCGAGTTCGGCCGGGTCGAGACCTTCCCAGACCCCGGCGCGCAGGCATTCACTGGCCAGCAGGTCGAGTTCGCCGTACAGCCGGGCGAGTCGTCTGCCGTGCTCCGTGGCCTCGTCGCCGCGCAGGTAGTCCAGCTCGGTGAGGAGGGCGACGATCCGGTCGAAGGTGCGGGCGATGGTGTTCGTCCGCCCCTCGATGCGGTTCTCCAACTGCTTGGTGTCGCGCAGCAGCCGGTGGTAGCGCTCGGCCCAACGGGCGTGGTCCTCACGGTCGTTGCACCCGTGGCAGGGGTGGGCGCGGATCGCGGTGCGCAGCCGGGCGATCTCGCGGTCGTCGGCGGCCTCGGAACGGCGCTTGCGCAGCCGGTCGGGAACGATGTGCCCGGCCTTGGTGCGCAGCGCGGAGGCGAGGTCGCGACGCGACTGCGGGGAGCGCGGATTGAAGGACTTCGGGATGCGCATCCGCTCCAGCGCCTCGACCGGCACCGGGAAGTCCATCGAGGCCAGTCGCTTCACCTGGCGCTCGGCGGTGAGGACCAGCGGGCGCGGTCCGTCGTGGTGCTCGAAGCCGCGGTGGCCGTTGGACCGGCCCGCGGGCAGCCCCGGGTCGAGGACCAGCGCCAGGCCCGCGAACTTGCCGGTCGGGACATGGATGATGTCGCCGGGCTTGAGCTTCTCCAGCGCCACGGCCGCCTCAGCGCGCCGCTGCGCCGCGCCCTGCTTGGCGAGCTCCGTCTCGCGGTCCTTGAGTTCGCGGCGCAGTCGCGCGTACTCGTCGAAGTCCCCGAGGTGGCAGGTCATGGACTCCTTGTAGCCCTCAAGACCCTCCTCGTTGCGCTGCACCTGCCGGGAGATCCCGACGACCGACTTGTCGGCCTGGAACTGCGCGAAGGACGTCTCCAGCAGCTCGCGCGAGCGGTGCCGGCCGAACTGCTCGACCAGGTTCACGGCCATGTTGTACGACGGCTTGAAGCTGGAGCGCAGCGGATAGGTGCGGGTGCCCGCGAGTCCCGCCAGGTGGTCGGGGCTGAAGCCGCGCTGCCACAGCACGACGGCGTGACCCTCGACATCGATGCCGCGCCGCCCGGCACGCCCGGTGAGCTGGGTGTACTCGCCGGGTGTGATGTCGGCGTGCTGCTCGCCGTTCCACTTGACGAGCTTCTCCAACACCACCGAGCGGGCGGGCATGTTGATGCCCAGTGCCAGGGTCTCGGTCGCGAACACGGCCTTCACCAGGCCGCGTACGAAGAGTTCCTCGACGACTTCCTTGAACGTGGGCAGCATGCCCGCGTGGTGGGCCGCGATGCCGCGCTCCAGGCCCTCCAGCCACTCGTAGTAGCCCAGGACGTGCAGGTCCTCGGAGGGGATGGACGCGGTGCGCTCCTCGACGATCTCGCGGACCTTCGCGCGCGCCTCCTCGTCGTTCAGCCTGAGACCCGCGTACAGGCACTGCTGGACGGCGGCCTCGCAGGCGGCGCGGCTGAAGATGAACGTGATCGCGGGCAGCAGGCCCTCGGCGTCGAGCCGTTCGATGACCTCGGGGCGGCCCGGTGTCCAGATGCGCGAGCGCTGTCGGCGCTCGCGCTCGCGGTCGGCCTCGCGCATGGCGCGCCCACGTCTGCGGTCCTGGAACGACGGACGGCTGGCCTCCATCCGGGCCAGGCGGGTGAGGTCGGGGTTGACCGCCTTCTTGTTGCCCTCGCCCTCCTCGAAGAGGTCGTACATCCGGCGCCCGGCCAGCACGTGCTGGAACAGCGGGACGGGCCGGTGCTCGGAGACGATCACCTCGGTGTGGCCGCGCACGGTGTCCAGCCAGTCGCCGAACTCCTCCGCGTTCGACACGGTCGCCGAGAGTGACACCAGGGTCACCGAATCGGGGAGGTGGATGATCACTTCCTCCCAGACGGCGCCACGGAAGCGGTCCGAGAGGTAGTGCACCTCGTCCATGACCACATAGCCGAGGCCGAGGAGGGTCTGGGAGCCCGCGTACAGCATGTTGCGCAGCACCTCGGTGGTCATGACGACCACCGGGGCATCGGAGTTGACGCTGTTGTCCCCGGTGAGCAGGCCGACCTTGGCCGCGCCGTAACGGCGGCACAGATCGGCGTACTTCTGGTTCGAGAGCGCCTTGATCGGCGTGGTGTAGAAGCACTTCTTGCCCTGCTGGAGGGCGAGGTGGACGGCGAACTCGCCGACGACCGTCTTCCCCGAACCGGTGGGCGCGGCCACGAGCACACCCTTGCCCGCTTCGAGCGCCTGGCAGGCCTCGATCTGGTAGGGGTCGAGGCCGAAGTCGTACATCTCGCGGAAGGAGGCGAGCGCGGTGGCCTGCTCGACAGCGCGCTTCCGTGCTGCCGCATACCGCTCGGCCGGTGAGAGGTCCTCTGTCATCGTGCTTTCGAGACTACCGGCAGCCACTGACAACATGACGATCAATATCCGGATCTGTTTATCTCAAACCCCGGATTCCCGCAGCTCAGGGAATGGCCACGCGCACCGCAGCGGGCACGCACTCCGCCGTGAGCGGCAGCGGCCCCAGCGGCTCCCCGTCCGCGTACGCGGTGACACCCTCTGCGACGAGCTCGACCTTGGCGGCCCGGTGCACGGTGACGACGGGGTGGTCGAGGTGGGTGCCCCGGTAGACCCTGGGGAACACCTTGAGCAGGGTCGTACGGCTGCACTCCCCGACGACCGTGACGTCGAACAGCCCGTCCTCCAGGTCGGCGCCCGCGCAGATCCTCATCCCGCCGCCGTACGACGATCCGTTGCCGACCGCCACGAGGGTCGCCCCGATCTCCCGGACCTCGCCGCCGTCCAGGGTGATCCGGTACGGGAGGGGCCTGAGGGCGGCCAGTTCGGCGAGCATGGCGAGGTCGTACTTGAAGCGGCCGACCGGCCACCGCATGCGATTGCCGCGATCGTTGACCCGGGAGTCGAAGCCGGAGGCGAGGACGGTGGCGAACCAGGTGCCGTTCACCCGGCCCAGGTCGACCTCGCGCAGCCGCGCCCCCTTGAGGGACTCGGCGATCAGCCGTCCCGCGGCCGCCGGGTCGCGCACCGGAAGCCCGAGGGCGCGGGCGAAGTCGTTCCCGGTGCCGGCGGCGACCAGGCCGAGCGGGGTG
>LRTP01001212.1 GCA_001550305.1 Streptomyces diastatochromogenes | reverse complement strand
CCGAGCTGGGTGCGGGTGCCGGCGACGGCCTGGAGGGCGAGGTTCGCCATGCCGTCGCCCCCGACGGCTATGAGGGCGCCGGTGCCGCCCTCGACGGCCGCACGCGCGCGCGTCAGGGCGTCCTCGGCGTTCTCCCCGAGGATCGTACGGACGGAGAATCCCGCCGCCCGCAATGCGGAAGCGGCCGGCTGCGCCGCGTGGGCGCCCCGGCCGCGTCCCGCGGTGGGGTTGACGAAGAGGGTGATCTCGCTGGTCACGGCCCTGACCCTACGAGATCTCCGGCCTTCGTCAGGTCACGTCGTCATAACCGTTGACCCGGTCCGTGCCCGACTGCTCGGGCAGCGCGCGCTGCGCCGACACGCTCTCGACCTCGCCGATGTCCTCGGGCGTGAGGTCCAGGTCGGAGGCCTCGTCGTCCGCCGGACCCTCGGCCTCGCGGAGCCGCTTGCGCCGGTCGTTCATCAGCGAGAAGACGACGGCGCCGAAGTAGAGGACCCAGATGGGTACCGCGAGCGCCAGCATCGTCAGCGGGTCGGTGCTCGGCGTGGCGACGGCCGCGAAGACCGTGATGCCCATGATCATGGCGCGCCACCAGCCGAGCATGCGCTTGCCGGTCAGGATGCCGGTGAGGTTGAGCATGACCAGCAGCAGCGGCAGCTCGAAGGAGAGACCGAAGACGACCACCATGCGTGTGACGAGGTCGAGCAGATCGTCCAGCGGCAGCAGGTTGTTCACACCGTGCGGCGTGAAGGTGATCAGCACCTTCGCGGTGGTGGGCAGCACCTTGTAGGCGAAGAAGCCACCGGCGAAGAACAGCGGAACGCCCGTCCCGACGAACGCGTAGGCGTACTTCTTCTCGTTCTGGTGCAGACCGGGCGCGACGAACGCCCACAGCTGGTAGAGCCACACCGGCGAGGCGAAAGCGACGCCGGCCATCAACGAGACCTTCAACGCCAGGGTGAACGGGGCGAGCAGACCGTTGATCGTGATCTGCGCGCACTGCTTGCCCTTGGGCATCCTCGCCAGCTCGGCGAAGCTCGAAGGACACCCGACCGAGTCCAGCACCGGCTTGGTGAAGAAGTTGATGATGTCGTTGTAGTAGAAGGCGGCCACGACCGTGACGATGACGATGGCCAGCATCGCCTTCGCGAGCCGGTTGCGGAGCTCACGAAGGTGGTCCGCAAGGGGCATCCGTCCCTCGGGATCCTTCTCCTTCTTGCGGGCAGACTTGAGCAACCCACGTCCTCATCTCGTGCGGCGGACCGGACGCGTCCGGCCCTGCGTCAGCGCTTGGTCGTGTCCGTCGGCTCGGTGACCGGGCGGGAGCTGGTCACATCGCCGGGCGCGGCCTGGATCGTGCGCTGAGCCGGGGTCTGCTCGTCGGTGCTGGGCGGACCGGCCGGGGCGGGGGTGCTGCCCTCGTCCTTCATCGCCTTGGCCTCGCTCTTCAGGATGCGCGCGGACTTGCCGAGGGAGCGCGCCATGTCCGGAAGCTTCTTCGCGCCGAACAGCAGGATGATGACGACGAGGATGAGAATGATCTCGGGAGCGCCGAGCCTTCCGAACATAAGTCTTTACCTTCTCACCGAGGCGGCTGGGTCGGGGTGCTGTCCGATCGGTCGGACATGTGTCCGAACGTCGTGATGACAGCGATCGTAACGCTCAGGGGTGAACGCGGGGCAATCCCTGTGCGTACTCCCAGTTCGCGGCCCGCGCCTCGTTCTCCGGACCACGATCAGAAGCGTACCCGCCCTCACCGGCAACTTGACAGGTTCCAACGGCTCATTGCGCATACCTCGACGGACTCATACCGAGATCCCTGGAAGGTCATACGGCATCCACAGAACGCGCGACCCCGACGGCCGCCCGCTCCAGGTCGTCGGCAGCCTGGCTGATCCGGCGCGCGGAGTCCGTCACCTGCTTCCCCAGACGCTCCGCTTCCACGAAGACACGGACAGCGAGGACGCCGAGAACGGCGATTCCAAGAAAACCCACCACAATCGCGAACATCGGCCAGAACATGAGGTCGAGCCTAAGTCGTGGAGTGCAGGCGCAGTGTGCGCACCCCACCCCCGGTGAGGAGTTCGACGATGCGCTCGCCCGCGGGCTTGCGGACGGCCGAGCCGCACTCGGTGCAGGTGAAGGAGTAGAACGTGGTGCGGCTGGTGGCGCCGATGGCCAGCATCAGGGCGTTCGCCCTGAGTTCGAGAGCGGCCCGGCAGTCGGGGCAGCCGGCCTTGAACAGCACGTCCGCGACTCTCCGCATACCGGCGAACGCGGTGACGGCCGTCATCTCCGCCGCGCCCACGGACGCGCCGGCCCGCTCCGCGCCGCCCGCCTTCACCGACCCGCCGGTCCTCTGCGAGGTACCGGCCCTCCCCGACGCGCCCGACATCGCCGACGTGGTCAAAGCCCCTGCTCCTGCCTGTCGTACGGTCCGTCCTGATCGCCCTCGAGCCCGTCGTAGGCCGCGAGTGCCTCCCGAGCCGCCTCACGGGCGCTGTCCGCCAGCTCCGGCGGCGACACGATCCGACCGTCCCGGCCCAGGCGCAGCGCCAGTCGTCGCAGCGACGCGGGGTCGGGGGTCCGCAAAGCGATACGCAGCCCGCCCTCCGGCAGCTCATCCGCGCTGTCGTGCGGGTAGTACTCCGCGACCCAGCGCCCGCCCGGCCCGACCTCGACGACCACCTCCGGATCCTCGGCCGCGGGCTGCACCAGCCCCTCGGAGAGGTCCCGCAGTTCGATCTCGGGCGGCGCGGACGGCTCGTCGAGGATGCGGATCTCCGCGACCCGGTCGAGCCGGAAGGTGCGGCGCGCCTCGGAGCGGCGGCACCAGGCCTCCACGTACGTGTGCCCGACGCTGACCAGGCGGATCGGGTCGATCTCGCGCTCGGTGAGTTCGTCACGCGAGGGCGAGTAGTAGCGGATCCACAGTCGACGCCGCTCGGAGATCGCCCGGTCGACGTCCGCGAAGACCCCGCCCTCGGACTCGAAGGTCACCGAGAGGCGGGAGCTGGCGGCCGCCGCCTCGCCCGAGGCGGCCTCCACCTTGGCGGTGGCGCGCAGCAGCGCCTGCCGGTCGCCCTCACGCAGCCCGGGCAGCGTGGAGACCGCGCGGGCGGCCACCAGGAGCGCGGTCGCCTCGTCCGCGGCGATACGGAGGGGTTCGGCGACGAGGTCGGGGTTGTGCCACCAGATGCGGTCGCCGTCGGTGTCGATGTCGAGGAGGTCACCGCCGCGGAAGCTGGTCCCGCACAGCGGCAGCACGTCGAGGTCGGAGATCAGCTCGTCCTCGGTGATCCCGAAGGCCCGGGCGACATCACCGACGTGCGCGCCGGGGCGCTCGCGCAGATAGGTCACCAGGGACAGCATCCGCCGGGTCTGGTCGATCGCGTTCGTGGGCCTGGCCGGTTTTCCTGCCACGTTCTCTACGTTCCCCCTCAGCCCTTGGCCACGGCGCGCAGCCGGTCCACTACATCGGCCCGCAGCTCGGCGGGCTCCAGGACCACCACGTCGGGCCCGAACTCGACGAGCCAGGCGTCCAGGCCGTGCCCGTACGGAATCTCCAACTCGTCCCAGCCGTCACCGAGTTCCCGTACCGAGACCGCTTTGGCCCGCAGCGGGTAGCCGGAGCCGGTGCGCAGCCGGATCAGCGCGGAGCGGTCGGCGATCTCGCCCGCCCAGCTCGCCACGGTCTCCCGCACGGTGACGACGTCGGGCACCTCGGCGGTGTACCGCCCGGCGCGCGAGCGGACCCTGCCGGTGATCCGCGAGAGCCTGAAGACGCGCTCGGCGCCGCGGTCGCGGTCCCAGCCCGCCAGGTACCAGTGGCCGCGCCAGCACTCCAGCGCCCACGGCTCGACCTGCCGGGTCTCGGGGTGCGCGGCGGTGGCCTTGCGGTAGTCGAAGACGACCGGGCGGCGGTCGCGGCAGGCCAGCATCAGCGGCTCGAAGGCCGCCTCGTGCACGGGGATGTGCGGTTCGAGGGCGCCATGCGCCTCGTAGGGGTCGAAGTCCTCGGGCAGCCCGGCGGCGCGCAGCTTCTGCAACGCACCGCTCGCCGCGCCGGCCAGCCGGGCCTGCTGCCAGACCTTGGCGGCGAGGCCGAGGGCGGCGGCCTCCTCGGCGTCGAGGGTGATGGGCGGCAGGCGGTTGCTGTCGCGGCGGGCGAGATAGCCGACCTCGCCGTCGAGGTTCTCCACCGTCTCGATGACCAGGCCGAGCTCGCGCAGATCGTCCTTGTCGCGCTCGAACATCCGGTTGAAGGAGTCGTCCGACCCGGCTTCCAGATAGGCCTCGATGGACTCGCGGAGTTCGCGCTTGCTGAGCGGCCGCCGCGTCCCGAGCAGACACAGCGCGAGGTTCATCAGCCGCTCGGCCTTGGCAATGGCCATCGACGCCCTTCCTATGGTGCTTCCGACCGTTGACCGTACCGCTCCGAAGTGCCCCGGCAAAAGCCGAGGGCCCATGCCCGGACAGGCATGGGCCCCAGGTGATCGGCTTCGGACGAATCCCGATCACAGAGCGTATGAAGATCGGGCGGGAACCCGGCCTTCATGATGATCGGATCAAGACCCGATCCCGCTGTGGATCAGACCGCGACCAGGTCGCAGACGAAGATCAGCGTCTCGCCGGGGCCGATTCGGCCACCGGCGCCACGGTCGCCGTACGCGAGGTGCGCCGGGATGACCAGCTGGCGACGGCCGCCGACCTTCATGCCCTGCACACCCTGGTCCCAGCCGCTGATGACCTGACCGACACCGAGCTGGAACTCCAGCGGGGCGCCGCGGTTCCAGGAGGCGTCGAACTCCTCGCCGGTGGAGAACGCCACGCCCACGTAGTGGACCTTGACGAAGTCGCCGGCCTTGGCGACCTGGCCTTCGCCTTCCCAGATGTCCTTGATCTCGAGGTCCGCCGGGGGCTCGCCGCCCGGGAAGTCGATCTCGGGCTTCTCGATGCTCACGTCTCTAGCTCCTGCTTGTTCGCGTAAAGGCCTTAAAGCAACACCGACAGTCTCACATCCCGCAAGGCGTTACATCTTGGCCAGGATGTCCACCGAGAACACCAGGGTGGAGTCCTTCTTGATGCCACTGCCGCTCGGCGGGTTGTTGCCGTAGCCCAGCGCCGGCGGAATGACGATGAGGACGCGGCTGCCCACCTTCTTGCCGGTCAGGCCCTGCGCCCAGCCCTTGACGACCTGCTGCAGCGAGAACGACGCCAGCCGGCCGCTGCTGTACGTCGAGTCGAACTCCTTGCCGGTGTCCCAGAGCACGCCCTTGTACTGCACCAGGACGCTGCTGTCCGCCTTGACCTCGTCACCGTCGCCCTCGAGGACGTAGTTCGCCACGAGCTTCGTCGGGGCCGTCGCCTTCGGCACGTCGATGGAGGGGGCCGTGCCGTCGGTGTTGGTGCCGACCTTCGGGAGGGCGGCGTCGCTCTGCGCGACCTCCTTGCCCTGGGCGGAGCTCTTCGCGTTGAAGGTGTTCTCGATGTCGACGACGAACACCAGCGTGTCGGTGCCCTTGATGCCCGCCTGCGTGTTGCCCTGCGGACCGTAGCCCCAGGTGGGCGGCACGGACATCTGGACGCGGCTGCCGACCTTCTTGCCCACCAGGGCATAGCGCCAGCCGTCGATGATGCCGCCCTGCGCGAGCTGGATGAGCAGCGGCGTCTTACGGTCGTAGGAGTTGTCGAAGACCTTGGCGGTGTCCCAGATCTGGCCGAGGTAGTTGGCCTGGATGTAGTCGTTCTCCGCGACCGTCTTGCCGCCGCCCGCGATGACCGTCCTGACCGCCAGGTCCTTCGACGGGGAGCCGCTGCCCTTGGCCACGGTCGGCTTCTCACCGAACTTCGTCCCGGCCGTGATCGCCGGCAGCGGACCGTCGACGATCTTCGGCGGCGGCGCCGCAGAGGCGGACGCGGGGGCCGACGGGGACGGGCTGCTGGTACTGGACTTGGCCTTGCCCGACTTGTCGTCACCGCATCCGGCGAGCGTGACCAGTCCGGCGGGTACGGCAATCATGAGGGAGCGTCGGCGCACGGTGAGGGCCTCGTATCGATCGATCTTGGTTGATGGCGTGCGCGCAACTCTACGACGTGAGAAGGGCGCCGTACGGAAAACGTACGGCGCCCCGCGTTGCGTTCCGCCCTCACACCCGGAACTCGACGCTCACATTCCCGCGATCAGCTTCTCCACCCGGTCGTCGACCGAACGGAACGGGTCCTTGCACAACACCGTGCGTTGTGCCTGGTCGTTCAGCTTGAGGTGGACCCAGTCGACGGTGAAATCGCGTCGCTGCTCCTGAGCGCGCCGGATGAAGTCGCCGCGCAGCCGGGCCCGAGTGGTCTGCGGCGGCACGGACTTGCCTTCGAAGATCTTCAAATCGTTGCAGATCCGGGTGGCTTGTCCCTTCCTCTCCAGGAGGTAGTACAGACCACGACGCCGGTGGATGTCGTGATATGCGAGGTCTATCTGCGCGACCCGGGGATGCGACATCGTCATGTTGTGCTTGGCCCGGTACCGCTCGATGAGCTTGTACTTCATCACCCAGTCGATTTCGGTACCGATCCGGTCGAGGTCCTCGGCCTCGATCGCGTCGAGCGTGCGGCCCCACAGTTCGAGCACCTGCTCGACCGTGCCGGTGCGGATGCCGCGGCGCTCGCAGAAGTCCACGGCCTTCTCGAAGTACTCCCGCTGCACTTCCAGCGCGGAGGCCTCCCGGCCGCTGGCCAGACGCACCTTGCGCCGGCCCGTGATGTCGTGACTGACCTCACGGATCGCCCGAATGGGGTTCTCCAGGGTGAGGTCGCGCATGACCGTACCGGCCTCGATCATGCGCAGTACCAGGTCGGTGGCGCCGACCTTGAGGAGCATCGTCGTCTCGGACATGTTCGAGTCACCGACGATGACGTGCAGCCGCCGGTAGCGCTCGGCATCGGCGTGCGGTTCGTCGCGGGTGTTGATGATCGGCCGGGAGCGGGTCGTCGCCGAGCTGACGCCCTCCCAGATGTGCTCGGCGCGCTGGCTCACGCAGTACACGGCGCCGCGCGGAGTCTGCAGCACCTTGCCGGCACCGCACAGCAGCTGCCGGGTGACCAGGAAGGGAATGAGAATGTCCGCGAGCCGGGAGAACTCCCCGTGCCGGGCCACCAGATAGTTCTCGTGGCACCCGTAGGAGTTGCCCGCCGAGTCGGTGTTGTTCTTGAACAGATAGACGTCGCCCGCGATTCCTTCCTCGTGCAGGCGTCGTTCGGCGTCGACCAGGAGTCCTTCGAGAATGCGCTCGCCGGCCTTGTCGTGGGTGACGAGTTCCGTCACGTTGTCACATTCGGGTGTCGCGTATTCCGGATGTGATCCCACGTCGAGATAGAGGCGGGCACCGTTCCGCAGAAAGACATTGCTGCTGCGGCCCCATGACACGACACGGCGGAAGAGGTACCGCGCCACCTCGTCGGGAGACAGGCGGCGCTGTCCCCTGAACGTACACGTGACGCCGTACTCGTTCTCCAGCCCGAAAATGCGGCGGTCCATGACTGAACATTACGCCCGATCCCCCGAGCTGAAACGGGGTTCGACGGCACGGTTTGGATCATTTTCCGATGAGACCGCAACGACCGCACCGTCCCCGGTAGCTGCGAGGACCCGCCCCGTGGCCAGCAGAACCACCAGCGCGGCGGCACCCGCGGCACCCGGCAGGGCGAAGCCCCACACCGCCCCGCCCCACTCGACGACCGGCCCCGCGAGGCCCGTTCCGACCGACGCGCCCACGGTGAACGTCGTCACAAGCCAGGAGAACGCCTCGGTGACGGTGCCCCTCGGCGCGTGCCGGTCGACGATGATGAAGGCGCAGGCGATGCAGGGCGCCAGGAAGACTCCGGCGAGCGCCGCGAGGGCCGTCATGGCGACCACGCCCGGCATCAGCACGAGTGGCAGATAACACACCGCCAGAAGGGCGACCAGCACCCGCAGTCGCCGCTCGGGCGCGCCGCTCCACCGCCGCGCCCCGTACGCCGTCCCGCCGACGAGGGCCCCGAGCCCCACGGCCGCCATCAGCCAGCCGTACACCGCGTCGCCGCCGTGGTCGTCGGCGTACGACACCGCGGCGACCGTGATCGAGCCGAGCGCGATCCCCACGAACAGGAACGCGCCGAGCAGCGCCAGCAGCCCGGGGGAACGCAACGCGCCGAGCCAGTGCGCCTCGCGCGGTGCCGAACGCCACGCGCGCGAGGGTGGCGAGAGGACCACGGAGAGGGCGCCCAGCACCCCGACGACGTTCAGGATCAGCAGCGCCGCCCGGGCGGACCAGAGCGAGGCACACAGGGTCAGCAGCAACGGTCCGACGGTGAACATGACTTCCTGCGCCACGGCGTCCATCGCGTACGCGGTGTGCACCTGCTCCTCCCGGCGCAGCACGGAGGGCCACAACGCCCGCAGACCGCCCTCCAGGGGCGGCGTGAAGAGCCCGGCGACGACCATCGAGAGGTACGCCACCGACAGCGGGTCGGTGCCCGAGAAGGCGAAGACGCCCATCCCGAGGGCCGAGACGAGCGCGGCCGGCAACTGGACACGCGGCTGCCCGTACAGATCCACGAGCCGCCCGAGCAGTGGCTGCCCCACGGCATTGCCCACCCCGTACACGGCCGCCAGCGCACCGGCCAGGCTGTACGTCCCGCCCTCCGCCCGGACGAAGAGCACGACGGCGATGGCGGCGGTGGCGTTCGGCAGCCGCCCGGTGAGCGTGCCGGCGAGCAGCCGTGCGGCGTGCCTCGCCCTGAGGATCTCCAGGTATCCCGCGGCCATGTCATGCCCTTCCGGTAACGCGTGACGCCCGATGGTCATGCACACGAGGTTTTACGTATAACGCCCTGTGTCATACGTACCATGTGCCCAGTCCGCGAGTCCAGACGAAGGAGCAGGTCGCCGGTGGCACGAGGCAGCACCCGCCCGACGAGCCGTGACGTCGCCCAGGCCGCCGGGGTGTCCCAGGCCGCGGTCTCCCTCGTACTGGGCGACAAGTGGCGCGGCCGGGTCTCCGAAACGACCGCGGAACGCGTCCGCGAGGCCGCCCAGGAGCTCGGCTACCGCCCGAACCTGGCCGCCCGCAACCTGCGCCTGGGCCGCACCCGTACGGTCCTCCTGGTGGTCCCGGCGCTGACCACCGAGTTCTTCGCCGGGGTCTACACCGGCGCGGCCCGCGTCGCGGCGGAACACGGCTTCGGCGTGGTCCTGTACCCCTCCCCCGAGGGCATCGGCCCCGCGCGTGACCCGTTCGGCTCCGCGGCTGCCGCCCTGGACGGCGTCATCGCCTCCTCCATGGCCGCGGACGCCCTGACCGCCATCCGGGGTGACCAGCTCCCCCTGGTGATGCTCGACAGCGACCCCGAGGGCAGCCTGGGCGCGGCGACCGTCAACCTCGACATCACGGACGGCGTACGACAGGTGGCCGAGCACCTCCTGTCCCTGGGCCACCGCCGTTTCCTCCATCTGGCGGCGGACATCCCGTCCTGGACCTTCGAGGTACGCGCCCGGGAACTGGCCGAGCGCCTGTCCGAGGTCCCCGGCACGGACCTCCGCACGACCCGGGCCCCGATCTCCATCGAGGACGCGGTGGCCGCCGCGGGATCGGCCCTGGCCGCCCCTGGCCCCCGCCCCACCGCCCTGGTCTGCGACGACGACAAACTGGCGGCAGGCGCCTACAAGGCCGCCCGCCGCCTGGGCCTGCGCATCCCCGAGGACCTCTCCGTCACGGGCCTGGACGACCTGGCCCTGGCCCAGGCCATCGACCCGGAGCTGACCACCGTCCGCCTGGACGCGGAACGCTTCGGCGAACGCGGCATGGAAGCCCTCCTGGCCGTCCTGGACGGCCGAACACCCCCCGTGGGCGACATCCCGGTACACCTGGTCGTACGAGGCTCCACAGCCCCACCAGGCGCCCCGTAGACCGCACACCCCACGCGCCCGCGGCCGCCGACGCACGAAAGGGGCCGTGCCGGTACGTCAAAGCCCGTCGCTCACGTCCGGATCTGGAAACGGCTCCCCATGGGGCAACGTCCGATCCGGCGGCGACGGGCTGATGTACCGGCACGGCCCCGCCCCGCCCACCGGCAGCCGGCGGGCGGGGCGAGGACGAACGGTCACTCCTCGTCTTCGGCGTCCTCGGCCTCCGTGGCGGTCTCCGCGCCGCCCTCCTCCAGCAGCCGGCCCAGCTGACGCCCGACGATCCGCCTGAACTTGCGCTGCTGCGGACGCGTACGGTCCAGGACCGCGACCTCCAGGCGCTCCGCGGGGATCTCCCGCTCGCCCCCGTTGGGCTCCCGCGACAGCGACTGCACGGCCAGCTTCAGCGCCTCCGCCAGCGACATCCCGTCCTGGTGGCGCTGGTCCAGGTAACTGCTGATCTGCTCGGCATTGCCACCCACCGCGACGGACCCGTGCTCGTCCACGATGGACCCGTCGTGCGGCAGCCGATAGATCTGGTCGCCTTCGGGGGTCTCCCCCACCTCGGCGACGACGAGCTCCACCTCGTACGGCTTCTCGGCGGCCGAGGAGAAGATCGTGCCCAGCGTCTGTGCGTACACATTCGCCAGACCCCGGGCGGTCACATCATCACGGTCATAGGTGTAACCCCGCAGATCGGCATAGCGCACGCCGCCGATCCGCAGATTCTCGTATTCGTTGTACTTGCCGGCGGCCGCGAAGCCGATCCGGTCGTAGATCTCGCTGAACTTGTGCAGGGCACGGGACGGGTTCTCGCCGACGAACACAATGCCGTCGGCGTACTGCAGCACAACGAGGCTGCGACCGCGGGCGATGCCCTTACGGGCGTACTCCGCCCGGTCGGCCATGGCCTGCTGGGGTGAGACATAGAACGGCGTCGACACCGGTTATCCGTCCCTTTCTGTCGAAGTCACTGGGTCACCTTGGCAAAAGGAGCCGGGCTCAGAGCAGCGCGGCCCGCGGACCGTCCGGCTGCTCCAG
This sequence comes from Streptomyces diastatochromogenes, assembly GCA_001550305.1. GTDB lineage: Bacteria > Actinomycetota > Actinomycetes > Streptomycetales > Streptomycetaceae > Streptomyces > Streptomyces mirabilis_D. The sequence goes on along the minus strand of LRTP01001212.1, from coordinate 39,084 downwards.
ACGCCGCTCCAGAATCGCGCGGGCGATGTCGGAGGACTCGTCGTCGGTGAGCCTGCGGAAACCGTCCTCGGTGATCACGGTGACGATCGGGTAGATCCGGCGGGCGACGTCGGGACCACCGGTCGCCGAGTCGTCGTCGGCCGCGTCGTACAGCGCCTGGATGACGAGGGTCGTGGCCTGCTCTTCGGTCAGGTCCTCGCGGTAGAGCTTCTTCATGGCACCGCGCGCGAAGATCGAGCCGGAGCCGGTGGAGGCGTAGCCCTGCTCCTCGGAGCGGCCGCCGGTGACGTCGTAGGAGAAGATGCGGCCCTTGTCGCGGTCCACGTCGAACCCCGCGAAGAGCGGGACCACGGCGAGGCCCTGCATGGCCATGCCGAGGTTGGAACGGATCATGGTGGAGAGCCGGTTCGCCTTGCCCTCCAGGGAGAGCGTGGTGCCCTCCACCTTCTCGAAGTGCTCCAGCTCCAGCTGGAACAGCTTGACCATCTCGACGGCCAGACCGGCCGTACCGGCGATGCCCACCGCCGAGTACTCGTCGGCCGGGAAGACCTTCTCGATGTCGCGCTGGGCGATCATGTTGCCCATGGTGGCCCGGCGGTCGCCGGCGAGGACCACTCCGCCGGGGAACGTGACGGCGACGATGGTCGTGCCGTGCGGGGCCTCGATCACGCCCTGGACGGGCGGCAGCTGCCGCTTGCCTGGCAGCATCTCCGGCTGGTGCTCGGACAGGAAGTCCATGAAGGACGACGACCCGGGCGTCAGGAAGGCAGCCGGTAGACGCCCGGTGCTACGAGTGTTGGCTTCCACGGGGATCCTTCCAAGTAGGCGGCAGCCCGACGAACAGCGTCGGGATCATCTCCCAACTTGCCGATGGCCGAATTGCAGTTGAAGCACAGTACGCCACGGACCCTACCCGTCTCGTGGCGTTGATCCACATGAACTGCGGGACCTTTCAAACCGATCACGCAGAGCCCCATTCATGACGCGGAGCCGCCTTGATCTCACGGGCCCTTTGATCTCGCAGAGCCCTTTGATCACGCGCAGCCCCGCGAAAGAGGCGGCACCTCTTCGAGCGCCGGGCATCGCCGACGCAGGCTGCCCGCGGCCCGGTCTCCCGTCACCGCGAGCAGCACTTCACGCCCAGCCCTTCCGGCGCTCAGTCGCCTCCGAGTAAGGCCTTCGAATCGAAGGGAAAAGCGGCCTACTGGCCACCCTTCTGAACGAAAGAGCGCACGAAGTCCTCTGCGTTCTCCTCAAGGACATCGTCGATCTCGTCCAGAACCGAGTCGACGTCGTCGCTCAGCTTCTCCTGGCGTTCCTTGAGGTCGTCCGATACCTGCGCGTCCTGCGCCTGCTCCTCGACCTCCTCGGTGGAACGCGTCGCCTTCTGCTGTCCGCCGCCGGTGTCCTTGGTCGCCATAACCCTCACCCCGCTCGGTTCGACGTTCTTGATCAGACCCTACAAGCAGGGTCCGACATCGGCCCCGCAGTTGCTACAACGTCCGGGAGCCACCTCGATGATTCCCGGACGTCGCGTCTTTCCACCCCGTTGTGCCGCCCGGGCTCCGATGCCCCTGGCGGCCCGGTCAGCCGCCCGACAGGACCCTGACCAGGTCTTCCGCCGTACGGCAGCGGTCGAGGAGCTCCTTGACGTGATTACGCGTTCCGCGAAGCGGCTCCAGGGTTGGGACGCGCTGGAGCGAGTCCCGGCCCGGCAGATCGAAGATCACCGAGTCCCAGGAGGCCGCCGCCACATCGTCCGCGTACTGCTCCAGACAGCGCCCGCGGAAGTACGCGCGGGTGTCCTCCGGCGGCTTCGTACGGGCCCGCTCGACGTCCCGCTCGTCCAGGAGCCGCTTCATCTTGCCGCGCGCCGCCAGACGGTTGTACAGGCCCTTCTCGGCCCGTACGTCGGCGTACTGGAGGTCGACCAGATGCAGCCGTGCCGCGTCCCAGTCGAGGCCGTCACGGCGTCGGTAGCCCTCCATGAGCTCCCGCTTGGCGACCCAGTCGAGCTCCCCCGAGAGGCTCATCGGGTCGTTCTCCAGGCGGTTGAGAGTGTCCTCCCAGCGGGCCAGGACGTCCTTGGTCTGGTCGTCGGCGTCCGCCCCGAAGCGTTCCTCCACGTATTTGCGCGACAGCTCGAAGTACTCCATCTGGAGCTGCACCGCGGTCAGCGTGCGTCCGCTGCGCAACGTGACGAGCCGCTTCAGCGTGGGGTCGTGCGAGACCTGGTGCAGCGTGCGCACGGGCTGGTCGACGGCCAGGTCGACGGCGATGAAGCCGTCCTCGATCATGGACAGGACCAGGGCGGTCGTGCCCAGCTTGAGATAGGTCGAGATCTCCGACAGGTTCGCGTCACCGATGATCACGTGCAGCCTGCGGTACTTCTCGGCGTCCGCGTGCGGCTCGTCGCGGGTGTTGATGATGGGGCGCTTGAGCGTGGTCTCGAGGCCCACCTCGACCTCGAAGTAGTCCGCGCGCTGACTGAGCTGGAAGCCGTGCTCGTGCCCGTCCTGACCGATACCGACGCGGCCCGCTCCGGTGACGACCTGGCGTGAGACGAAGAACGGCGTGAGGTGGCGCACGATGTCCGAGAAGGGGGTCTCCCGCTTCATCAGGTAGTTCTCGTGCGTGCCGTACGAGGCGCCCTTGTTGTCGGTGTTGTTCTTGTACAGGTGGATCGGCTGGGCGCCGGGGAGCTGGGCCGCGCGCTCCGCGGCCTCCGCCATGATGCGCTCGCCGGCCTTGTCCCACAGGACGGCGTCCCACGGGTTGGTGACCTCGGGAGCGCTGTACTCCGGGTGCGCGTGGTCCACGTACAGCCGTGCGCCATTGGTGAGGATGACATTGGCCAGGCCGATGTCCTCGTCGGTGAGCTGGCTGGAGTCGGCGGCCTCGCGGGCGAGGTCGAAGCCTCGCGCGTCCCGCAGCGGGTTCTCCTCCTCGAAGTCCCAGCGGGCGCGGCGCGCCCGGTGCATCGCCGCCGCGTACGCGTTGACGATCTGGGACGAGGTGAGCATGGCATTGGCGTTGGGGTGGCCGGGGACGGAGATCCCGTACTCCGTCTCGATGCCCATTACTCGCCGTACGGTCATGCGGCCCTCCTTGCCCGGCGGCGCCCTCGGTCGGGGGCGCTGCTCAAGTACCGCTGGTGCTCCGGTGCGTGTGCGGTGCCCGTCCCCGCAACGCGCGACTCGGCGGTACGAAAGAGCCTAGAACGCCTCTGCGCTGGTGGGGAGATCATTTGCGTCATTGCTCTGCTCCAGCCGTGGCCCCGAAAAGCAGTCGGCTGCGGGTACCCGTGGAGGGCACCCGCAGCCGCCCTGTCTTTTACAGGTACTGCCCGGTGTTCGCCACCGTGTCGATGGAGCGTCCGGTGTCCGCGCCCTGCTTTCCGGTGACGAGCGTACGGATGTAAACGATCCGTTCGCCCTTCTTTCCGGAGATTCGGGCCCAGTCGTCCGGGTTGGTGGTGTTCGGCAGGTCCTCGTTCTCCTTGAACTCGTCCACGCACGCCTGGAGGAGGTGGGAGACCCGAAGGCCCTTCTGGTTCTGCTCGAGGAAGGCCTTGATCGCTGCCTTCTTGGCGCGGCCGACGATGTTCTCGATCATGGCGCCCGAGTTGAAGTCCTTGAAGTACAGGACTTCCTTGTCGCCATTGGCGTAGGTGACCTCGAGGAAGCGGTTTTCCTCGGACTCGGCGTACATCTGTTCCACGGCGGTCTGGATCATGCCGTGGACGGTGGCCGCCCGGTCCCCGCCGTGCTCTCCGAGGTCGTCGGAGTGCAGCGGGAGGCGTTGTGTGAGGTACTTGGCGAAGATGTCCTTGGCGGCCTCGGCGTCCGGGCGCTCGATCTTGATCTTCACATCGAGTCGTCCGGGGCGCAGGATCGCGGGGTCGATCATGTCCTCGCGGTTCGAGGCGCCGATCACGACCACGTTCTCCAGGCCTTCCACGCCGTCGATCTCGGCGAGCAGCTGGGGGACGATGGTGTTCTCCACGTCCGAGCTGACGCCCGATCCACGGGTGCGGAAGAGGGACTCCATCTCGTCGAAGAAGACGATGACGGGGGTGCCCTCGCTGGCCTTCTCACGAGCACGCTGGAAGACGAGGCGGATCTGCCGCTCGGTCTCGCCGACGTACTTGTTCAGGAGCTCGGGGCCCTTGATGTTGAGGAAGAAGCTCTTGCCGGTGGCCTGGCCGGTGACCTCGGCGACCTTCTTGGCCAGCGAGTTGGCGACCGCCTTGGCGATGAGCGTCTTGCCGCATCCGGGGGGCCCGTAGAGCAGCACACCCTTGGGCGGCCGCAGTTCGTGTTCCTTGAAGAGGTCCGGGTAGAGGTAGGGGAGCTCGACCGCGTCGCGGATCAGTTCGATCTGGTTTCCCAGGCCGCCGATCTGCTCGTAGCCGATGTCCGGGACCTCTTCGAGGACGAGTTCCTCGACCTCGCTCTTCGGGACGACTTCGTAGACATAGCCGGAACGGGGTTCGAGAAGCAGGGCGTCTCCGGGACGGATGACGACGTCCAGCAGCGGCTCGGCGAGCCGTACCACCCGTTCCTCGTCGGTGTGTCCCTGCACCAGGGCGCGTTCGCCGTCCTCGAGGATCTCCTTGAGGGTGACGATGTCGCCGACGCTCTCGTACTCCATGGCCTCGACCACGTTGAGGGCCTCGTTGAGCATCACTTCCTGGCCGCGCCTGAGCTCTTCGAGCTCCACGCTGGGGCTGACGTTCACCCGGAGCTTGCGGCCCCCTGTGAAGATGTCCGCCGTGCCGTCCTCGTTCGCCGTGAGGAAGACACCGAAGCCGGCCGGTGGCTGTGCCAGCCGGTCGACTTCTTCCTTGAGGGCCACGATCTGGTCGCGGGCCTCACGGAGCGTGTTGGCGAGCCGCTCGTTCTGTGCGGACACGCCGGCCAGGTTGGTCTGCAGCTCGACGATCCGCTCTTCGAGAATCCTCGTGTGCCGCGGAGAGTCGGCGAGCTTGCGTCGCAGGACGGCGATCTCCTGCTCAAGGTAGGCAACCTGCCCGGCAGGGTCATCGGACCCTCGTCCCGGGCGGATGCCGCGGTTCATGTCGTCGTCGTGGGCTGCCACGGTCCTCACCTCCTCCAAGGGGAGCTGGACGCTTCCAGACCCTACCTGGGTGGGTGTCGATTGAAACCCCTAGATCACAAAGACTGTCGAGGTGTGTCCGATCTTCACCCTTGCGCTCTCCCTCACGCCAGGGGAATACCCACCGAACACGGTCGGGAAGCGGGCGGAGGTAGGGTCGACGTGTTCAACACCCGTCAGAGCTGGCCCGATTCCCCAGTCTCCGGATCGCTCGACGCAGGAAACGGCAGGAGAAATGACCGTGCAGCAGGAGGCCCCAGGCGACAGCGAGGCTCTCGAGGTCTGGATCGACCAGGATCTCTGTACCGGGGACGGTATCTGCGCCCAGTACGCGCCGGAGGTCTTCGAGCTGGACATCGACGGCCTGGCCTACGTGAAGAGCGCCGAGGACGAGCTCCTGCAGGCCCCGGGCGCCACAACGCCCGTACCGCTGACGCTTCTGCGGGATGTCGCCGACTCCGCGAAGGAGTGCCCGGGCGACTGCATCCACGTACGTCGAGTTTCGGACAGGGTCGAGGTCTACGGTCCCGACGCGGAGTGACCTGGAGGGCACTCCGCGTCACGAAATGTCTCTTTTCTCACATGCTTCTCATGCGTTCTGCGCCCCGGAGGGTGTCGAGCGGATGAACGTGCCGTTCTTCCACTGCCACTTGGCCTGCTTCTTCACGTCCGGGCAGCAACTCGGCACGTCGGCAGAGGAGTAGCCGAGCAGGGTCGCCGTGACGGCGCCGTCACGCACCGCGAAGTCGGTGACGTCGAGGCGGTCCTTCGGGTCGACCAGGGTGGCCACGACGCGGGGCTTCCTGGCTCCCGACCCGCCCTGCGTGAGGACGTAGACGCCGTTGGGCGGGGTGCCGATGCCCGCGTCGCAGCGGACGACGGCCACCGTCTCAGGGCTGCCGTCGCCGTCGAGGTCTCCGGACGCCTTCTTCTGCACGAGGACCTTGACGGGCCCGCACTCGATCGGGAACGTGACGGCCGCGGGGTCCGGGGGCGCCGTCGCGGCCGGGGCGGACTTGGCCTCGGGGCCGGGCTGGGCCGCCGTCGCGGAGCCGGGCTGGAGGACCGAGGAGAGGGCGACGACTCCGGCCAGGGCGGTGGCCGTGGCGAGCCAGTGGATGGGGCTGGTGTGGGTGTGTGCCAGTTCCGGGACGACGGATTGCTGCACTAGGAGCGTCTCCTGGGAGGGCCGTGACGGTGGGGGTGGAGTGGCCAGCATGGTGCCACACGTCACAGTGGGGTGGAACGGCGGGGTCCGGAATTCTGGCGGCGGGTCATCGTGGCACGTCAACGGAAAGGGCTTGCGGCGGAGTTGCCCACCTGTTCCGCGGCCCCGGCGCGGGAACGCACCGCGGCCGAGCTCCGGAGTGCTTCCGGGAACTCGGCCACAGGTGTGGTGCGTTGAGTACGTCGACGGCGTGCGCGCCGGTCGGGTCAGCGGCCTGAGCCGCCGTCGGCGTTCGGGCCGGAGTAGTCCTCGCCGTAGGCGCCCTTGGCGGGGCGCCGGCGCCGCATGGGCGGCTCGACGCCGTCCGCGAGGCGGCGGGCGGTGAGCAGGAAGCCGGTGTGGCCGATCATCCGGTGGTCCGGACGGACCGCCAGGCCCTCCACGTGCCAGTTGCGGATCATCGACTCCCACGCGGTCGGCTCGTTGAAGGAACCGATCTCGCGGATGGACTCGACGGTCCGTGCGAGCTGGGTGGTGGTGGCGACGTAGCAGCACAGGATGCCGCCGGGGACCAGCGCCTTGGAGACGGCCTCCAGGCACTCCCAGGGAGCGAGCATGTCGAGGATGACGCGGTCGACATCGGTGTCGGACAGGTTGTCCTGGAGGTCGCCGACGGTGAGCTGCCAGGCGGGGTGCGGGCCGCCGAAGTAGCGCTCCACGTTCTGCTGGGCGATCTCCGCGAAGTCCTCGCGGCGCTCGTAGGAGTGGAGCATGCCCTGGTCGCCGATGGCCCGCAGCAGGAAGCTGCTGAGCGAGCCGGAGCCCACACCCGCTTCCACGACGCGCGCGCCGGGGAAGATGTCGGCGAAGGCCAGGATCTGCCCCGCGTCCTTGGGGTAGACCACGGCGGCGCCGCGGGGCATGGACAGGACGTAGTCGGGGAGCAGGGGGCGCAGCGCGAGATAGGCGACGTTCCCCGTGGTGCGGACAACGCTGCCCTCGGGAGCGCCGATCAGCTCGTCGTGGGGGAAGGAACCCTTGTGGGTGTGGAAGTTCTTCCCGGCCTCGAGCGTGAACGTGTAGTGGCGGCCCTTGGGGTCGGTCAGCTGAACCTGGTCCCCGACCTTGAAGGGCCCGCGCCTGCGGGCGGCACCGGTCGGTTCGGACATGTGACCAGCCTACCGGTCCCCGCGCGGGGCGCCGACCACGTTCGGGCCGCGCTCAGGACGGGCGGGCCATCGCCTTGACGAAGGCTCGCTCGACGTCTGCCGCCGAGAGGACTCCGTAGATCTCGCCCGAGTCCTCCACCACCAGGTACTCGGTCGCCGGGGTGGCGCGGAGGGTGTCCAGGAGGGCCTCGCCGGCGAGCTCCGCGGAGACCCGCATGCCGTCGGTGAGGTCCTGGGCGAGGCCGCTGACGGCGACCCAGGGGCGGCGGTGCTCCGGTACGCCGACGATGGCGGCCTCGCGGACGAGGGAGAGCGGTTCGCCGTCGGCGTCGACGACGACCAGGGCGCGGGCGCCGGCTTCGTTGGCGCGGCGCAGCGCCTCCGAGAGAGGGGTGCTGGTCTCGACCGGGACCGCGCGCCGGGTGAGTGAGCGGGCGCGCAGCTCGGGCAGGTGTTCGCGCAGACGGGCCATGCGGAGGCTGTTGCCTGCGCCGGTCCAGATGATCGCGGCGAGGATCGCGGCGAGCAGGGCGTCGGTGACCGTGTCCATGCCGCCGACGTGGTCCTGGGTGGCGCCGAGCACTCCGGACTGGGTGAGCAGGGGCAGCCCGATCAGTACGGAGACGGCGAGGGCGCGGCCGACCCAGGCGGCGGCGATGGTGCCGCTCATCGGCCTGCCGGTGATCTTCCAGACGACGGCGCGGAGCATGCGGCCGCCGTCCAGGGGCAGGCCGGGGAGCAGGTTGAAGGCGGCCACGATGAGGTTGGAGATCATCAGGCCGGCCAGCAGCACGCCGGGGACCGTGCCGGGCTCGACGGCCAGCATGGCGAGGTAGAAGAGGCCCGAGAGGACGAGGGAGAGCAGTGGTCCGACGAAGGACAGCACGAACTCCCGGCCCGGGGTCTCGGCCTCCTTCTCGATCTCCGAGACGCCGCCGAAGAACTGCAGCTGGATCCGGCGCACGGGCAGTTTGAAGCGCAGGGCGGCGACCGTGTGGGCCAGCTCGTGGACGAGGACGGAGGCGTAGAAGGCGACCGCGAAGAAGAGGGACACGAGGTAGCGCAGGGCGCCGAGTTCGGGCAGCACGCGGTCGAGCTGGCCGCCGAACACCCAGGTGATCAGCGCGGCCACGAGGAACCAGCTGGGCGCCACGTACACGGGGACGCCGAACGGCCGCCCCATCAGCAGCCCGCCGCCGGGCTCCCGGCCGCGTCGCGGGGGCTGCGCCTTGCCGGTGCCGGAGTGGGCGAGGGTTCGGGGGTGTTCGGGCTCGGGGTGCGGGTGGACTCCGTCGGAGGGGCCGTGGGGCGCGTCCTGGGCGGACGGCCCGGCCTCGTCCGGGGAACCGGAACCGGCGGGTGCCTCGGCCTGGTCCGGGGAAGCGCCGGGCACCTCGGCCCCGTCCTCGGCCCCGCTCGAAGGGTCGCTGTGCGTCGCGGCCTCGTGGGCGGAGTCGGTGGGGTCGTGGGGTCGGTCGGGGGACGGGGCGGCCTCGGAGGTGCCCGGGGCGGCCGTGGGTGGTGTCGGCCCGGTGGGGTGCTCGGGGCGCTCCGGTCCGGAGCGCGTGGCACCCGCGGCCGGGGCCGAGGAGGCCCGCTGCTCCCCGTGGCGCTCGGTCGCTTCGTCGGTGCCGGACCGCGGCTGCCCGCTCCCGCCGCTCTCGTCCACGATGTCCCCTCGTTCGAAGCGTCTCCCGCTCCCGATCATGCGAAGCAGGAGGGTCTGGGTCGATGGTATGCGTCCGTCGCGACGCGTTCCGCCCCGGCACCCCCTCTGTTTTCCGCTCCGTCGCACAAGCGCGCACAGGCCCCGACTGTGCACTCACTGTCAGTGGCGGGCCGTAAGGTCTGTGGACATGGAAACCAGCACCGGGGGCGCCGTGCCTCCCGAGCCGACCGAAGCCGTCACGGCCGAAGCCTCCGTGGCCGAGGCCGCCGTGGCCGAAGCGACGGACGCGTCGGCGGTTCCCGCGGCCCGCCCGGCCCTGCCTCCGAGCTCGCTGTCGCCCTCACGGGCGGGCGACTTCATGCAGTGCCCGTTGCTCTACCGGTTCCGGGTGATCGACAGACTCCCCGAGAAACCGAGCGAGGCGGCCACCCGCGGCACGCTGGTCCACGCGGTGCTGGAGCGCCTTTTCGACGCCCCGGCGGCGGAGCGGACGGCTCCGCGCGCCAAGGCACTCATTCCGGGGCAGTGGGACCGGCTGCGCGAGACGCGGCCGGAGGTCGTGGAGCTGTTCGCCGACGATCCCGAGGGCGAGCGGTTGACGCGCTGGCTCGGCGAGGCCGAGCAGCTGGTGGAGCGCTGGTTCAGTCTTGAGGACCCGACGCGGCTGGAGCCCGCCGAGCGTGAGCTGTCCGTCGAGGCCCAACTCGACTCCGGGCTGAAGCTGCGCGGCATCATCGACCGCGTCGACGTGGCCCCGACGGGCGAGGTCCGGATCGTCGACTACAAGACGGGCAAGGCGCCGCGGCCGGAGTACGCCGAGGGCGCGCTGTTCCAGATGAAGTTCTACGCCCTGGTGGTGTGGCGGCTGAAGCAGGTGGTCCCGCGCCGGCTCCAGCTCGTCTACCTCGGCAGCGGCGACGTGGTGACGTACGACCCGATGATCGAGGACCTGGAGCGGGTCGAGCGAAAACTGCTCGCGCTGTGGGAGGCGATCCGGCAGGCTACCGAGACGGGCGACTGGCGACCGAGGCCCACCAAGCTCTGCGGCTGGTGCGACCACCAAGCGGTATGTCCGGAATTCGGTGGTACTCCCCCGCCCTACCCGCTGCCGGTCAGGGCGCCGGATTCCGCCGTCACCGAGCAGGGCAGAATGGGGCGGGACTAGGACCTGTCCGGCGCGTTTTCAGCTCCGGCCCGGTCCGCCGGACAGACTCCGAGGAGACTTGCGTGGCCATCCGCGTCCTACTGGTCGACGACCAGCCGCTGCTGCGTACCGGCTTCCGGATGATTCTGGAGGCGGAGCAGGACATCGCGGTCGTCGGCGAGGCCGGTGACGGTCTGCAGGCACTGGATCAGGTACGTGCGCTGCAGCCCGATGTGGTTCTGATGGACATCCGTATGCCGAGGATGGACGGGGTGGAGGCGACCCGGCAGATCACCGGGCCGGGGCGGGACGGACCGGCCAAGGTGCTCGTCCTGACGACCTTCGACCTCGACGAGTACGTGGTGGAGGCGCTGCGCGCCGGGGCCAGTGGCTTCCTCCTCAAGGACGCGCCGGCCAATGAGCTGGTGCAGGCGATCCGGGTGGTCGCGTCGGGCGAGGCGATGCTCGCGCCGAGCATCACCCGCCGGCTGCTCGACAAGTACGCGGGTCATCTGCCGTCGGGCGACGAGCCGGTGCCCGACACACTGCACACCCTGACCGAGCGGGAGGTCGAGGTGCTGAAGCTGGTGGCGCGCGGCCTGTCGAACGCGGAGATCGCCGCCGACCTGTTCGTCAGCGAGACCACCGTCAAGACGCATGTGGGCCATGTGCTCACCAAGTTGGGGCTGCGCGACCGGGTGCAGGCCGCTGTGTACGCGTACGAGAGCGGGTTGGTGCGCCCGGGCGCACAGCAGTAACCCCCGGACGCCGTCCACTCCCCCAGGAGCTCGGCTGAGGGTCCCAGGAGATCGACCGAGAGTCCCAGGAGCACGTCCGAGGGCGCCCCCTTCCACGAAGAGGGCGCCCTCGGCGTCGGTACCGGCGTGGAGTCAGTCCTTGCTGATCTCCCAGAAGCGGAACACCGTCGAGGCGTCGAGGCAGTTCTCGAGGCCGTAGACGTTGTCCCGCACGATCGCGTACTGCTTGGCCTGCCAGATCGGGAGGACCGGGAGGTCCTCGGCCACGATGTTCTGGATCTTGCCGTACTCGGTTTCGGTCGAGGAGCGGTCGCTCTGGGCGGCCGTCTTCGGGATGAGCTGCCCGGTGATCGTGCTGTTCGTGTAGTGGTTGCTCAGCACGTTGCCCTTGCCGAAGAAGGGGGCCGTGAAGTTGTCGGGGTCCGGGTAGTCGGGCACCCAGCCCTTCACGTACACGCCGTACTTGCCCTTGGCGATGTCCTTCTCGTACTGGTCGTACGCGACGGACTTCACGGTCGCGTCGAACAGCCCGCTGGCGTTGAGCTGCTGGGCGATCGCCCTGAACTCCTGGTCGGTGGCGGGGCCGTAGCGCGAGGGGGTCGACCAGAGCGTGAGCTTGACCTTGCCGGTGATGCCCTCGGCCCGGAGCGCGGCGGCTGCCTTCGTCCTCGAGGGGCGGGCTCCGTAGCGGTCGAAGAAGGCCGTGTTGTGGCCGGTGACACCGGCCGGGACGATCGAGTACAGCGGCGTCGCGGTGTCCTCGTAGACCTTGTTGACCAGGGCCTCGCGGTCGAGCAGGTAGGCGATGGCCTTGCGCACGCCGAGCTTGCCGGCGACCGGGTCGTCCATGTTGAAGACCATGTGCTGGACCTCGGCGCTGGTGCCCTCGACGACGTTGACGCCCCTGCCGGTGGAGGTGTCGTTGTTGATGTCCGCGATGTCGTCGGCGGCGAGACCTCGGTAGGCGATGTCGACCTGGTGGTTCAGCAGCGCCTTCTTCAGGGCGCTCTGGTCGCCGTGGAAGAACTTCAGCGTGATGCCGGAGTTCTTCACCTTGGCGGTGCCCTTGTAGCTGTCGTTGACCGCGAAGACGGCCTGGTCCTTGCCGAAGGAGTCCAGCTTGTACGGGCCCGAGCCGACCGCCTGGTCGTCCTTGCGCAGCCCGTTGTCCGCGTACTGCCGGTGGTCCACGATCGAGCCGGCGCCGGAGGCGATCTTGCTGGGGAAGGTGGCGTCGGCGTACTTCAGCCTGAAGACGACGGTCTTCGCGTCCGGGGTCTGGACCGTGTCGAGCATGGGGAACATGACGGCCGGACCGGAGGCGTCGTCGATCTTCAGAATGCGGTCGAAGGAGAACTTGACGTCCTCGGAGGTGAGGGCGTCACCGTTGCTGAACTTCAGGCCGTCCTGGAGCGTGCACTTGTAGACCTTGGTCGTGGCGTCCGAGAACGCGCACTCCTTGGCCGCCTCGGGAACCGGCTCCGTACCGCCGTTGGGGAAGCTCAGCAACGACTGGAAGACGTTGTTGAACAACAGCCAGGATCCCGGGTCGTAGCCGGAGGCCGGGTCGGTGGCCAGGACGTCGTCGGACATCCCCATCACCAGGGAGGAGCCGGTGCTGCCGGTGTCGCTCGTCTGCGAGCCGCAGCCGGCGAGCAGACCGGCGGCCAGCCCCGTCGCGACGGACAGGACTGGCCACTGGTTGCGCATGTTCACGAGGAGGTGCCTTGTCATTGTTTCTCTGGAACGCCGCATGGAGCGGGCGCCGGGTCGTGCGGTCGGGCGCCGGGCCCACGGGACCCGGCGCCTGAGGAGGACCGGTCAGCCGCCCACACCGCGGCCGAGCTCCCACAGCTGGAGCGTGGAGGACGAGTTGAGCGCCCACTCGGTGCCCGTGATGTCGTCCCGCGCGGCGATGTACTGCTTGCCCTGCCACAGCGGCAGGAGCGGTACGTCGTCGGCCACCTTGTCCTGGATCTCGGTGAGGCTCTTCGACGCGGTGAGGCGGTCGGCCTCGCGGCGGGACTCCGGGATCAGCGTGCTGCGGATCGTGGAGTTCACGTACGGGGAGCCGAGGGTGTTGTCCTTGTCGAGGAACGGCGCCAGGTAGTTGTCGGCGTCCGGGAAGTCGGGGAACCAGCCCATGCCGTAGACCTGGTACTCGTTCTTCTTCTCGGCCGGACGGAACGTCGTCCAGGGCTCGCCCTTGATCTCGACGCTGAACAGGCCGCTGGCGTTGAGCTGCTTCTTCAGCACCTCGAACTCCTGCGCGGTGGCCGAGCCGTAGTGGTCGGTCGTGTAGTGCAGGGTGAGCTTCACCGGGGTGGTGATGCCGGCCTTGTTCAGCGTCGTGGTCGCCTTGGAGACGCTCGGGTCGCCGTACTTGTTGAAGAACGAGTTGGAGTGACCCGTGATGGTGGCCGGGACCATCGAGAACAGCGGCTCGGCCTGGGAGCCGTACACCTTGGAGACGAGCTCGCCGCGGTTGATCACCTCGGCCATGGCCTGGCGGACGGCCTTGTTCTTCACCGACGGGTCGTTGGTGTTGAAGCCGAGGTAGCGGATCTCGAGGCCGGGCATCTCGACCAGGTCGATCTTGCCGGTCGCACCGGCGGCGCCGAGCTTGTTGATCTGCTCCGGCGTCATCGCGCGGGTCATGAGGTCGATGTCGCCCTTGTTGAGCGCGGTGCCCATGGCGTCGGCGCTCTCGAAGGAGCGCATCTCGACCTTGTCGTTCTTCGGCTTCAACAGACCCTTGTAGTTCGGGTTCTTGGTGAAGGTGATCTTGACGGCCTCGTCGTTCTTGACGTCGGCCTGGAGGGTGTACGGGCCGGAGCCGTCGACGGAGAAGCCGTCGCGCAGCTTGCCCTTCTCGTAGTCCTTCGGGTTCACGATGCCGGCGACCGGGGTCGACAGCTTGAACGGGAAGGTGGCGTCCGCGGTCTTCAGGTGGAAGATCACCTGGCGGTCGCCCTGCGTCTCCACGGTGTCGACGGTGGACAGCAGCGCGAACACACCGCTGTCGGCCTTGAGCGCCAGGGCGCGGTCGATCGAGAACTTCACGTCCTTGGCGGTGATCGGGTCACCGCTCGCGAACTTCAGTCCGTCGCGCAGCGTGCAGGCGTAGCGCTCGTTGCCGGAGTCGGTGAAACCGCAGCTCTCGGCAGCCTCGGGCTGGGGTTCGCCGTCACCGCGGGGCTGGACCATCAGCGTCTGCACGGTCTGGCGCAGGATGTTCCAGGTGCCGACGTCGTACGCGTACGCCGGGTCGAGAGGAGCCGGGGCATCCTTCGATGCGGTGAACCGGTCCGTGGTGCCCACGACGATCGCGCCGCCGCCGCTCCCCCCGCTGTTGGAACCGCCACACGCGGCGAGCACCGGGGCGAGCAGGCCCACAACGGCCGGCAGCACCAAAGTCTTGCGGTTCATGCTCGAGTTTCTCCAGAGCTGTCGTGTCCGTGTACTCGCCATGCAGGGGTGGTGCGGGCGAGTCACCGGGGTTATGGCGAGGTTCTCGCGACGACATTAGTCCGCACCACCAGGACGGCCCGCAGAGACCGGAGTTGAGTTCCCATCACGCTGCGAAACCGGGCGCGGACGCACCGATAACCCGACAGCGGAAGGATTAGTGCAGCGTTCCACCAATCGGGACACAAGGGCACGCCCACCACCCCCGAAAGGGGGGTTACTGCACACGACAGGCCGAATGTCGACCCCTCGTCAGGTGATGAACCTCACACTGCCAACTCGGTGGGAGAGTACCGGAATTCGGCCATCCGGCCCCGGAATCAATTTCCCGTGCCAGGTCCGCGGCCCTTACCTGCGGAAACGCAGGGGTTATCGGCACATTCGGTTATGCACGCTGGGTGAACGCCTAGCGCATTTCCGTCATCAGACCACGGAGGAATGGCAGGTCGACCTCTTCCAGGGAGGTCACGACCGTGCGCCGGACGGCGGGGGCGATCGGTGCGACGGAGGGGACGGCGACCACGTGGCAGCCCGCGGCCTCCGCGGCGGCGACGCCCGTGGCGGTGTCCTCGATGACGGCGCACCGGGCCGGTTCGGCGCCGAGCCCGGACGCCGCCAAAAGATACGGGTCGGGGAAGGGCTTGGTCCGCTCCACCTCGTCGCCCGCGACGGTCAGCGCGAAGTACTGGGGGCCAAGAGAGGCCAGAACACGGTCGATGATGCGCCGGTGCGAGGCGGAGACCAGGGCGGTGGGGATCTCGTGCGCGGCGAGCTCCGCGAGGAGTCTGGCCGCCCCCGGCATCAGCGGCAGCGCCCGGTCGATACGGTCCTCGAAGCCGTCGTTGAGCAGCACCGTGAGCTCGCCGAGCGTGATGTCGGCCCCGGTGGCCTCGATCAGGAAACCCGCGCTGCGGGTCATGGGTCCGCCGACCACCACATGGCGCCAGGAGTCGTCGAGGGTGTGCCCGAGCGCCCGGAAGATCTCGACCTCGACATCCCACCAGAACCCCTCGGTGTCCACCAGGGTGCCGTCCATGTCCAGGAGCACGGCCTGCAGCGCTGAGCCTTCGGCCGTACGGGTACCGAGCGCGGGAACCGTAGTGGTCATCCTGGCGCACCTCCTTGAGGGACGAGAAGGCCGGTTCCCTCAGGGGGAACCGGCCTGCTGTGGACCGTCCAGTGTACGACGGCGTCAGATGAAACGCCTGTCGGTTGTGAGGGCCCTCACCTCGCGTTGAAGTACTTCGCCTCCGGGTGGTGGATCACGATCGCGTCCGTGGACTGCTCGGGGTGCAGCTGGAACTCCTCCGAGAGGTGGACGCCGATGCGCTCGGGCTCCAGGAGTTCGGCGATCTTGGCGCGATCCTCCAGGTCGGGGCAGGCGCCGTAGCCGAGGGAGAAACGGGCACCGCGGTACTTGAGGTCGAACATGTCCTCGATGGCCGAGGGGTCCTCACCGGCGAAGCCGAGCTCGGAGCGGACGCGGGCGTGCCAGTACTCGGCGAGGGCCTCGGCCAGCTGCACGGACAGGCCGTGCAGTTCGAGGTAGTCGCGGTAGGAGTTCGCCGCGAAGAGCTTGGCCGTCTCCTCACCGATGCGGGAGCCGACCGTGACGACCTGGAGGCCGACGACGTCCCGCTCACCGGACTCCTCGGGCCGGAAGAAGTCGGCCAGGCACAGCCGCCGTCCGCGGCGCTGGCGCGGGAAGGTGAAGCGGGTGCGCTCGTTGCCCTGTTCGTCCAGGATGATCAGGTCGTCATCCTTGGACACACAGGGGAAGTAGCCGTGGACGACGGCCGCTTCGAGCAGGTTGTCGGTCTGGAGCTTGTCCAGCAGTCCGCGCAGCCGGGGCCGGCCCTCGGTCTCGACGAGTTCCTCGTACGTCGGTCCGTCGCCCACGCGAGCCTGCTTCAGGCCCCACTGGCCCTTGAACAGCGCGCCCTCGTCCAGCCAGGAGGCGTACTCCTTGAGCTGGATGCCCTTGATGACACGGGTGCCCCAGAAGGGCGGGGTGGGCACCGGGTTGTCGACGGATACGTCCGAGCGGACGTGGCCCTCCTCCGGGTGCTCCTCGACGACCGTCGGGGCGGTGGCCCTCACCCGGCGCTGCTTGAGCTCCGGCAGTACGGCCCCCGGCACGCCCCGCTTGACCCCGATGAGCGCGTCCATCAGGCGCAGGCCCTCGAACGCGTCCCGGGCGTAGCGGACTTCGCCCTCGTAGATCTCGTACAGGTCCTGCTCGACGTACGCCCTCGTGAGGGCGGCGCCGCCGAGGATGACCGGGTAATCGGCGGACAGACCGCGCTGGTTGAGCTCCTCCAGGTTCTCCTTCATGATCACCGTGGACTTGACGAGCAGGCCCGACATGCCGATGACGTCGGCCCGGTGCTCCTCGGCCGCGTCCAGGATCGCGGAGACCGGCTGCTTGATGCCGAGGTTGACGACGTTGTAGCCGTTGTTGGACAGGATGATGTCGACGAGGTTCTTGCCGATGTCGTGCACGTCGCCGCGCACGGTCGCCAGCACGATGGTGCCCTTGCCCTCGGCGTCCGACTTCTCCATGTGCGGTTCGAGGTAGGCGACCGCGGACTTCATGACCTCGGCGGACTGGAGCACGAACGGCAACTGCATCTGGCCGGAGCCGAACAGCTCGCCGACCACCTTCATGCCGTCGAGCAGCGTCTCGTTGACGATGTCGAGGGCGGGGCGGGTCTGGAGGGCCTCGGCGAGGTCGGCCTCGAGGCCGTTCTTCTCGCCGTCGATGATGCGCCGCTTGAGTCGCTCGTCCAGGGGCAGCGCGGCCAGCTCCTCGGCCTTGCCCGCCTTCAGCGACTTGGTGGTGGCGCCCTCGAACAGCGCCATCAGCTTCTGGAGGGGGTCGTAGGCCGGTTCGTCGCCCTGCTGGGCGACGCGCCGGTCGTAGATCAGGTCCAGGGCGGTGGTGACCTGCTCCTCGTCGAAGCGCGCGATGGGGAGGATCTTCGACGCGTGCACGATCGCCGAGTCCAGGCCCGCCTTGACGCACTCGTCGAGGAAGACCGAGTTCAGCAGGATGCGCGCGGCCGGGTTGAGACCGAAGGAGATGTTCGACAGGCCCAGCGTGGTCTGCACGTCGGGGCGGCGGCGCTTGAGCTCGCGGATCGCCTCGATGGTGGCGATGCCGTCCTTGCGGGACTCCTCCTGGCCGGTGCAGATGGTGAAGGTCAGGGTGTCGATGAGGATGTCCGACTCGTGGATGCCCCAGTTCGTCGTCAGGTCCTCGATGAGCCGTTCGGCGATGGCGACCTTGGTCTCGACGGTACGGGCCTGGCCCTCCTCGTCGATGGTCAGCGCGATCAGCGCCGCGCCGTGCTCCTGCGCCAGCCGGGTGACCTTGGCGAAGCGGGACTCGGGGCCGTCGCCGTCCTCGTAGTTGACGGAGTTGATGACGGCCCGGCCGCCGAGCTTCTCCAGGCCGGCGCGCAGGACGTCGACCTCCGTGGAGTCCAGCACGATGGGCAGCGTGGAGGCGGTGGCGAAGCGTCCGGCGAGCTCCCGCATGTCCGCGACGCCGTCCCGGCCGACGTAGTCGACGCACAGGTCGAGCATGTGGGCGCCCTCGCGGATCTGGTCGCGGGCCATCTCCACGCAGTCGTCCCAGCGGGCCTCCAGCATGGCCTCGCGGAACTTCTTCGAGCCGTTGGCGTTGGTGCGCTCGCCGATCGCCATGTACGCGGTGTCCTGGCGGAACGGGACGGTCTGGTAGAGGGAGGCGGCGCCCGGTTCCGGCTGGGGGCGCCGCTCCGCCGGTGCCATCCCGCGCACGCGCTCGACGACCTGGCGCAGGTGCTCGGGGGTGCTGCCGCAGCAGCCGCCGACCAGGGACAGGCCGTACTGCCGGACGAAGGTATCCTGCGCGTCCGCCATCTCGGGCGGGGTCAGCGGGAAGTACGCCCCGTCCTTGGTGAGGATGGGCAGCCCGGCGTTCGGCATGCACAGCAGCGGGATGCGGGAGTGGCGCGCGAGGTAGCGCAGGTGCTCGCTCATCTCGGCGGGGCCGGTGGAGCAGTTCAGGCCGATCATGTCGATGCCCAGCGGCTCCAGCGCGGTCAGCGCGGCGCCGATCTCCGAGCCCAGCAGCATCGTGCCGGTCGTCTCGAAGGCGAGGGAGACCAGCAAGGGCAGGTCGGCCCCGAGCGCGTCCAGGGCCCGGCGGGCGCCGAGGATGGACGACTTCGTCTGGAGGAGGTCCTGGGTGGTCTCGACGATCAGGGCGTCCGCGCCGCCGGCGATCAGGCCCTCGGCGTTCGCCTGGAAGCCGTCGCGCAGCGTGTGGAAGCCGATGTGGCCGAGGGTCGGCAGCTTCGTACCGGGGCCGATGGAGCCCAGCACCCATCGCCGGCGGCCGTCGCGGTCGGCGAACTCGTCGGCCACCTCGCGGGCGATGCGGGCGCCCGCCTCGGACAGCTCGTGCACGCGGTCGGAGATCTCGTACTCGGCCATGGCCGAGTGGTTGGCGCCGAAGGTGTTCGTCTCCACGCAGTCCACGCCCACCTCGAAGTAGGCCTCGTGGACGGAACGGACGATGTCGGGGCGGGTGATGTTCAGAATCTCGTTGCAGCCCTCGAGGTTCTCGAAGTCCTCCAGCGTCGGATCCTGCGCCTGCAGCATCGTGCCCATCGCGCCGTCGGCCACCACGACACGCTCGGCGAGCGCCTCACGGAGGTCGGCGATGCGGGTCCGGTTCTCGGCAAGCTCGGACGAAAGGGACGGGTTCGGCAACGAAGCCATGAAGGTGCTCCCTGAAGTGCGACGGCTGTCGGCTTTGCGCTTCCCATGGAAGGCGCACGCCGTCAGGGTAGCCCGAGCACCGTCACGGGGTCAGGGCCGTCCACGGGGCGGACGGGCGTGGCGGGTGCGTCCGGGGTGTTAAGACAGACCGAACATGTTGCGACGACCCATTAGCGGGAGCTCGGCAACGAACGGTAGTGTTCGACATTGCCGAACGGCGGTAGCGGAGGCGCACGCTGTCGGTCGAAGGGGACGGAGGCAGCACGGCGATGGCACGGAACATCCAGTCGCTCGAACGGGCGGCGGCGATGCTGCGGCTCCTCGCGGGCGGCGAGCGGCAGCTCGGCCTGTCCGACATCGCCTCCTCGCTGGGCCTGGCCAAGGGCACGGCCCACGGCATACTGCGCACCCTCCAGCAGGAGGGCTTCGTCGAACAGGACAGCGTCTCGGGGCGCTACCAGCTGGGCGCCGAGCTGCTGCGGCTCGGCACCACCTATCTCGACGTGCACGAGCTGCGCGCGCGGGCGCTGGTGTGGACCGACGACCTGGCCCGCTCCAGCGGCGAGAGCGTCTACCTGGGCGTGCTGCACCAACATGGCGTACTGATCGTGCACCACGTGTTCCGGCCCGACGACAGCCGTCAGGTGCTGGAGGTCGGGGCCATGCAGCCGCTGCACTCCACGGCCCTGGGCAAGGTCCTGTCCGCCTACGACCCGGTGGCGCACAGCGAGGTCCTGGAGGCCGAGCGGAAGACGTTCACGGCCCGCACGACGGTCGAACCGGAGCAGTTCGAGGGGGTCCTCGACCTGACCCGCGCGCGCGGGTACGCCGACGACGTCGAGGAGACATGGACGGGCGTCGCCTCGGTCGCGGCCCCCATCCACAACCGGCGGCGCATGCCGGTGGGCGCGGTGGGCATCGCGGGGGCCGTGGAGCGGATCTGCCGGGACGGCGAGGTGCGCCCCGAGCTGATCGCGGCGGTGCGGGACTGCGCCCGCGCGGTCTCCCGGGACCTGGGAGCCGGGCGGTTCTGACGCCCCGAACGACGAGCTGAACCCCGTACGACAACAGGCCGGTACGTGTCCTACGTACCGGCCCGTTTTGGCATGTACGCGCGAGCCGATCGGGCCCCGCAAGATCGATAGCTCGGGGCGATCAATAACGATCGTGTTTTCGATAACGGAACTCTTGACGAGCTGGTAACGCCAGGGCAAGACTCCCGTCCATCGGTCGGCATTGTCGAACACCTACCGGCAATACGCGTTAGAGTGTGACAGTGCCATGGGCCGGCATCGCCCTCACCCCCGAGGGCGCGAACCACCGGTGGGACCCGGGGTTCGCCTTCCCCTGGACGAAGGACAAAGGAGTCGCGGGTGTCCAGCTCCGACATCTTCATCGGCGAGACCATAGGTACCGCCATACTCATCCTGCTCGGCGGTGGCGTCTGTGCCGCCGTCACGCTGAAGGCCTCCAAGGCCAGAAACGCCGGCTGGCTCGCCATCGCCTTCGGGTGGGGCTTCGCGGTCCTCACGGCGGTCTACACCTCCGCGCCGCTGTCCGGCGCGCACCTGAACCCGGCCGTGACGCTGGCGCTGACCATCAAGGACGGCGGCTGGAACAACCTGCCGGTGTACTGGGGCGGCCAGCTGCTCGGCGCGATGATCGGCGCCACGCTGGTCTGGGTCGTGTACTACGGACAGTTCCACGCGCACCTGACCGACCCCGACATCGTGGGGGCTTCGGACGCGCAGGCCGCCGGCTCCAAGGCCGTCGAGGCGGAGGAGAAGGGCGCGGGCCCCGTGCTCGGTATCTTCTCCACCGGCCCCGAGATCCGCAACGCGGTGCAGAACCTCGCCACTGAGATCATCGCGACTGTCGTGCTGGTGCTCGCGGTCCTCACGCAGGGTCTCAACGACAAGGGCAACGGCCTCGGCCCCCTGGGCGCCCTGATCACCGCGCTGGTGGTCGTCTCCATCGGCCTCTCCCTCGGTGGACCCACCGGCTACGCGATCAACCCGGCCCGTGACCTCGGCCCGCGCATCGTGCACGCGCTGCTCCCCCTGCCGAACAAGGGCGGCTCCGACTGGAGCTACGCCTGGGTTCCGGTCGTCGGTCCGCTGATCGGCGGCGCGATCGCCGCAGGCCTCTACAACGTCGCCTTTGCTTAAATCCCCGAGGCCTTCGGGCCTCGGGCCCTCCTTGAACCGCAAGGTTTTCCGAGCCGTAAGCAATACGCCGTCAGGCCGTGAGCAATACGCCGTGAGCCAGCCTCTTTCATACGGAACCTTCAGGAGCACACCGTGACCGACGCACACACCGCCGGCCCCTTCATCGCCGCGATCGACCAGGGCACCACGTCCAGCCGCTGCATCGTCTTCGACCGCGACGGACGCATCGTCTCCGTCGACCAGAAGGAGCACGAGCAGATCTTCCCCAAGCCGGGCTGGGTCGAGCACAACGCCGCCGAGATCTGGACCAACGTCCAGGAAGTCGTGGCCGGGGCCATCGAGAAGGCGGGCATCACCCGCGACGACATCAAGGCCATCGGCATCACCAACCAGCGCGAGACCACCGTGCTGTGGGACAAGAACACCGGTGAGCCCGTCCACAACGCCATCGTCTGGCAGGACACCCGCACGGACGCGCTCTGCAAGGAGCTCGGCCGCAATGTCGGCCAGGACCGCTTCCGCCGCGAGACCGGCCTGCCGCTCGCGTCCTACTTCGCCGGTCCCAAGGCCCGCTGGCTGCTCGACAACGTCGAGGGCCTGCGCGAGCGCGCCGAGGCCGGGGACATCCTCTTCGGCACCATGGACTCCTGGGTCATCTGGAACCTGACGGGCGGTGTGAACGGCGGTCACCACGTCACCGACGTCACCAACGCCTCCCGCACCATGCTGATGAACCTGCACACCCTGGCGTGGGACGAGAAGATCGCCGAGTCCATCGGCGTCCCGCTGGCGATGCTCCCGGAGATCCGCTCCTCCGCCGAGGTCTACGGCGAGGTCACCGGCGGCCCGCTCGGCGAGCTGCTCGGCGGCATCCCGGTCGCCTCCGCGCTCGGCGACCAGCAGGCGGCCCTGTTCGGCCAGACCTGCTTCTCCGAGGGCGAGGCCAAGTCCACGTACGGCACCGGCACGTTCATGCTGATGAACACCGGTGACAAGATCATCAACTCGTACTCGGGCCTGCTCACCACGGTCGGCTACCGCATCGGCGACCAGGCTCCGGTCTACGCCCTCGAGGGCTCGATCGCCGTCACCGGTTCGCTGGTGCAGTGGATGCGCGACCAGATGGGCCTGATCAAGTCCGCCGCCGAGATCGAGACCCTCGCGTCCTCGGTCGAGGACAACGGTGGCGCCTACTTCGTGCCGGCGTTCTCCGGTCTGTTCGCCCCGTACTGGCGTCCCGACGCCCGCGGTGTGATCGCCGGTCTGACCCGGTACGTCACCAAGGCGCACATCGCGCGCGCCGTCCTGGAGGCCACGGCCTGGCAGACCCGTGACGTCAGCGACGCCATGACGAAGGACTCCGGCGTCGAGCTCACGGCCCTCAAGGTCGACGGCGGCATGACCTCCAACAACCTGCTGATGCAGACCCTGGCCGACGTCCTGGACGCCCCCGTGGTGCGTCCGATGGTCGCCGAGACCACCTGCCTCGGCGCCGCCTACGCCGCCGGTCTCGCCGTCGGCTTCTGGACCAACACCGAGGACCTGCGCGCCAACTGGCGCCGGGCCGCGGAATGGACCCCCAACATGGACGCGGAGACCCGCGACCGTGAGTACAAGAGCTGGCTCAAGGCCGTCGACCGGACCATGGGCTGGCTCGAGGACGAGAACTGACGAGGAGTAAGAACCCGCAATGACCAGTCAGTCCACCCTGCAGACCGTGCCTGCCCTCGGTACGCACCCGGCCTCCGGCTCCAACCCGAGCCGCGCCGAGACCCGGGAGCAGCTCTCCAAGGCGACGTACGACCTTCTCGTGATCGGCGGCGGCATCCTGGGCATCTCCACCGCCTGGCACGCCGCGCAGTCCGGTCTGCGGGTGGCTCTGGTCGACGCCGGCGACTTCGCCGGCGCCACCTCCTCCGCCTCCTCCAAGCTGCTCCACGGCGGTCTGCGCTACCTGCAGACCGGCGCGGTGAAGCTGGTGGCGGAGAACCACTTCGAGCGCCGTGCGGTCTCCCGTCAGGTGGCCCCCCACCTGGCGAACCCGCTCACGTTCTACCTCCCCGTGTACAAGGGCGGGCCGCACGGCGCGGCGAAGCTCGGGGCGGGCGTCTTCGCCTACTCCGCGCTGTCGGCGTTCGGTGACGGCGTCGGCCACCTGCTCTCGCCGGCCAAGGCGCAGCAGGACGTGCCGGAGCTGCGCACCGAGAACCTCAAGGCCGTGGCCGTGTACGGCGACGACCAGATGAACGACGCGCGCATGGCGCTGATGACGGTCCGCGCGGCCGTCGAGGCGGGCGCCGTCGTGCTCAACCACGCGGAGGTGACCGGCCTGCGCTTCACCAAGGGCCGGGTCACGGGCGCGGACCTCAAGGACGGTACGAACGGCGCGGAGTTCGGCGTCAACGCGCACCTCGTCCTCAACGCCACCGGTCCCTGGGTCGACCACCTGCGCAAGATGGAGGACCCGAACGCGGCGCCGTCCATCCGCCTGTCCAAGGGCGCGCACCTGGTTCTCAAGCGCACCTCCCCCTGGAGGGCCGCGCTCGCCACCCCGATCGACAAGTACCGCATCACCTTCGCCCTCCCCTGGGAGGACATGCTGCTGCTCGGTACGACCGACGAGGAGTACGAGGGCGACCCGGCGGACGTCTCGGTCACCGAGAAGGACATAGCCCAGATCCTGGACGAGGCCGCGTTCTCCATCCGCGACCAGCAGCTCTCCCGTGATCTGATCACGTACTCCTTCGCCGGTCTGCGGGTGCTGCCCGGCGGCCCCGGCGACACCTCGAAGGCCAAGCGCGAGACGGTCGTCACGGAGGGCCGTGGCGGGATGCTGTCCGTCGCGGGCGGCAAGTGGACCACCTTCCGGCACATCGGCCGTACGGTCATGAAGAAGCTGGAGTCGCTGCCGGGCCGCCCGCTGGGCGAGGACTTCGAGCCGATCTCCGAGCTGCCGAAGAAGATGCCGCTGCCGGGTGTCGCCAACCCGCGCGCGGTCGCCCACCGGCTGCTCGTCGACGGCCCGGCGCCCGGCCCCCGCATGGGCGCCGACACCGCCAAGCACCTGGCGACGCACTACGGTTCGCTGGCCTTCGACATCGCGCGCCTGGCGAACGAGAACCCGGAGCTCGGCGAGCGCGTCCACCCGGACGCCCCGGAGATCTGGGCGCAGGTCGTGTGGGCCCGCGACCACGAGTGGGCCGAGACGACGGACGACGTGTTGCGCCGCCGTACGACGCTGACGATCCGCGGGCTCGCCACGGACGAGGTCCGCGGCAAGGTGCAGGACCTGCTCGACAAGAAGTGACCATGAAGTGATCAGATCCTGAGCGGATGATCCGATCGAGTTGAGGGGCGGCTCCCACGGGGGGAGCCGCCCTTCCGCGTGCGCCGCCATGGCCGAGCCCCCGTCAGCGCAGGAGTGCCTCGACGTCCTCGGGTGACGTCAACTCCGCGCGGCGCACGATCAGTTCACGCCCGAGCAGAAGGGCGCGCCGGGAGGCGGGCACCGGGTCCGGCAGGGTGGTGAGGTCGGTGAGGTGGGCGAAGCCGATGATGCGACGGACGATCTCCGCGCCGGCGAAGCCCAGGGACTCCGTCCAGACGCGGTCCAGGAAGCGGTCGAGGAAGGCGTCGTCGAAGAAGGTGTCGACACGGGTCGGCCACAGCCGGCGGAACTCCGCCCGGAACGCGTCCCAGGAGAGCCGGAGTTGGTCGCCGTGGTCGCCCTCGACGCCGAGCGCGTCCGCGCGGGCCGCGGAGACGAGCGTGTTCGCCCAGTACAGGCCGAGGTCGAAGCCGATCGGCCCGACGAAGGAGAACTCGGGGTCGAAGACCCGTACCACCGGGGCGCCCTCGCGCGTACCGACCATGATGCTGCCGGTGTGCAGGTCGCCGTGGAGCAGGGCCTGCGCGCCGGTCATGAAGAGGTGGCGCAGTTCGGCGACCTCGGTGCGCAGTCGCGGGTCGGAGCGGAAGGCGGCGGCGAGGTCGTCGAGGCCGGGGTGCCAGTGGTTGTGCTCGTGCTCGAGATACGGCTCGCTGAGCACGACGTCCTCGGTGATCTTGCACAGCTCGGGGCTGACGGAGGCCGCGATCAGCGCCTTGCGCTCGGCGGAGGGCATGCCGAAGTCGCTGGTGGCGAAGGAGAGCTGGGCGACGAACTCGCCGATGCGGCGGGAGGTGTCCGGGCCGTAGGTGCCGCCCTCGTTGAGGATCGTGCGCAGCACCTCCAGGTCGGACATGTCCTCCATGACGAGGGCGTAGTTGTCGGAGTCGTAGCCGTGGATCGCCGGGATCTTGTCCGGGGCGACCTTGGCGACCTGCTCGTAGGCGCGGGCCTCGGCGTCGGCACGCTCGGGGCTCATCGGCCAGGAGGGGCCCGCGACCCGCACCCAGGGCAGGGCCTGCTTGACGGCGAGGCCCCGGGTGCCGTCGGTGGCGGTGACGAGGAAGACGCGGTTCATGTTGCCGTCGGAGACCTCACGGACCTCCGGCTCGTCGGTGCCCCAGTGGCCGCGCTCACGCAGATGGCCGGCGACGTCCTCGGTCTCCAGGATGCGGTAGCCCATCGACTCGTAACTCCCTTATGCGGTGCGGCGCTTGGACAGGGTGAAGCTGAAGACCAGGGCGAGGATGAGGACCGCGCCCTCGACGACGTCCTGCGTGTAGTACGGCAGTCCCTCGATGGTCAGACCCGTGGTGATGATCCCGATCAGGACGGCGCCGAGGGCCGTGCCCCAGACGTTGGGGCGGCCCCGGCCGAGGACGGAGGTGCCGACGAGGGCGACGGCGACGGCTTCGAGCAGCTGGGAGGTACCGGCGGAGACATCGCCCTGGCCGATGCGGGAGGCCAGGATCAGTCCGCCGATGGAGGCGAGGACGCCGGAGAGGACGTAGGCGAGCGCCCGGTACGCGCCGACGCGGATGCCGGCCAGCCGCGAGGCCTCGGGGTTGGCGCCGATCGCGTACAGCACGCGCCCCCAGCGGGTGCGGGCCAGGAACACCCAGGCGACGACGGTCAGCGCGCCGAAGATCAGCACCGAGCCGGGTACGCCGAGGAAGGTGCCGCGGTCGATGCGCAGGAAGCCCTCGGTGAACCTGCCGGGCGCGGTGGTGCCGTCGGACTGGGTCATGCCGGGGGTGATGGACTGGCCGTCGACCAGGATGAGTTTGGTGCCCTGGATCACGAACATGGTGCCGAGCGTGGCGAGCATGTCGGGGATCTTGAGGACGACGATCAGCAGGGCGTTCAGCAATCCGGCCAGTGCGCCCGCGGCGACGACCGCGAGGATCGCCACCGTGCCGACCTGGTTGTAGGTGACCATCGTCTTCGCGGCGACCGTGACGCCGAGGCCGGCGACGGCGCCGACCGACATGTCCATTCCGCCGACGGCCATGGTGAGCGTGACGCCGAGGCCGAGGACGGCGGCGACGGAGACGTACCGGAGGGTGTCGAGGAGCGTCGCCGAGTCGCGGAAGGACGGCTCGCTGATCGCGAAGTACGCGAAGAGCGTGACGGTGACGAAGATGAAGCCGTACTTGATGACGGCGTTCTGGATCCGGTGGCCGACGGCGGGTGCGGACGGGGCCGCCGTCGGCACGGAGGTGCTCTGGGTGGTGGTCATGGCGTACTTCCTGGTGTGCCGGGCATCAGACGGACGCCGAGATGGTCTGGATCACGCGGTCGCGCTCCGCGTCTTGTCCGTACGCGTCGAGGCGGATCTCGCCCGCGGCCAGGACGACGACCCGGTCGGCGATCTCGAGGATCTCGTCGACGTCGGCGGACAGGACGAGGACGGCTGCCCCTTCGGTGGCCAGGGCGCGGGCGCGGCGGCCGATGTCGCGGCGGGCACCGATGTCCACTCCTCGGAACGGCTCGTCCAGGATGAGGACGCGGGGGTTCTCGGCGAGCCAGCGGCCGACGACGACCTTCTGCTGGTTGCCGCCCGACAGCTCCTCGACGGTGCTGTGTTCGTCCCGGGCTACGACACCGAGCCGCTCGATGGTGGCGCGGCCGAGCGCGTCCTCCTTGGAGCGGCTCACGAGTCCCACCGTGGAGAGCGACCTGAGGAACGGCAGGGAGATGTTCTGGGCCACCGACCAGCCGGGGACCAGCGCGTCCGTGTGCCGGTCCTCCGGGACCAGGTGGATGCCGGCGCGGATGGCGTCGGCCGGGCGGCGCGGCTCGTAGGGCTTGCCGTCCAGCTCGACGGCTCCCCCGGTGAAGGGTTCGGCGCCGAAGAGGCCGCGGGCCAGTTCGGTCTTGCCCGCGCCCAGCAGCCCGACGACGCCGGTGACTTCGCCGGCGCGCAGGTCGAGGTCCTGGGGCGGGTGGCCGGCCAGGAGCGGAACGCCGCGCAGGGAGAGGACGACCTCGCCGTGTTCGCCCGTGTGCCGCGGCCGGGCGGTGGTCGTCTCCTGGGCCTGGGCGAGCATGGCGCGCAGGGCGCTGTCCCAGTCGAAGGGCTTGACCTGGTCCTCGGTGAGACGGCCGTCCCGCAGCACGACCAGGCGGTCGGCGAGCGCGTCGATCTCGCCGAGGCGGTGGGAGACGTAGAGCACCGCGATGCCCTCCGACCGCATCCGCTCGACGAGCGCGAACAGGCGCTCCGCCTCCGCGGCGGAGAGTGCGGAGGTCGGCTCGTCGAGGACGAGGAGGCGGGGCCGGGTCGCCAGGGCCCGCGCCAGGATCAGCAACTGGCGGTCGGAGATGCCGAGTTCGGTGACGTCCCGCTTGAGCACGGCGTCGCTCCAGCCGAGGTCGAGGGCCGACTGGATCTCACGGGCGCGGGCCAGCAGCCGATGTCCGCCCAGGAAGGGGTTGCCGCGCGTCTGGGCCAGCTCCTCGAAGACCAGGTTCTCGGCGACCGAGAGGCCGGGCACGATGCCCTCGCCGATGCGCTGGTGCACCGTCTGGATGCCCAACTGGCGGGCGGCGAGCGGGGAGTGGAGCGCGGCGGGCACGCCGTTCACGCTCACCTGGCCGCCGTGCTCCGTGTGCACGCCGGACAGGATCTTGATGAGGGTGGACTTGCCCGCGCCGTTCGCGCCGAGCAGCGCGACGACGCTGCCCGGCGCGATGTCCAGGGAGACGGAGGCGAGCACCGTCTTGCCCCCGAAGGCCATGCTGACGTCGCGGAGGGCGACCGCCGCGCTCTCCACCGGAGCGTCAGTGGGCGACATTGGGGATCCAGTCCGCGGTGCTGACCTTGGAGAGGTTCAGCGCGGGCAGCGCCGTGCGCAGCTGGTCCATGTTCTCGATCTTGTTCTGCTTCAGGAAGTCCTGGGTGATGGCGACGGCCGGGAACTCGACCGAGGTGGTGCTCAGCTGACCGGCCAGTTCCAGGGCGGCCGTACGGACGACCGCGGCGCCGACCGCGGACGGGTCGGTGCCCGCCGTGGCGACCCACGGGCTGTCCTTGGCGGTCATGTTCTGGATGTCGGCGTTGGAGACGTCCGCGCCGAAGACCTTCACCTTGCCCTGGAGCTTCTTGTTCTGGACGGCGAGGACGGTGCCCTTGGCGAGCTCGTCGTAAGGGGCGAAGACGCCGGTCACGTCGGAGTTCTGGGTGAGCGCGGCGGACACCAGGGGAACGTTGTCGGTGGCGGTGGAGTCGGTGACCTTGCCGACCTTGAACGCCTGCTTCCAGCCATGGGCGTCGGCGGTCTTCTTCCAGACACTGTCGCGCTTGTCGAGGGCGGCGTACCCGGCGACGTTGACGTAGCCGACCTTGGCGTTCTTGCCGAGGTCCTTCGCCATGACGTCGAGCACGGCCTGCGCCATGCTCGCGTCGTCCTGCTCGGTGCTGACGACGCTCTTGTTGGTGGTCTCGACGTCGTAGACGACGACCTTGATGCCCTTCTTCACCGCCTGGTCGATCTCGGGCTGGATCGTGGCCGGGAAGCCGTGGTCGACGACGATGGCCTGCGCGCCGGAGTTGATGGCCGAGGAGAGGTCGGTGGCCTGCTTGGCGTTGTCGGCCTGGGCGTCGTACACGGTGAGGTCGATGCCGAGGGCCTTGGCCTGCGCCTTGGCGCCGTTGCCCCACTGCTCGAAGTAGTCGCCTGCGCCGCTCTGCCGGACCAGGGCCACCTTCACGTTGCCCTTGCTGAACGGCGCGGGCTTCTTGCCGGTCGCGGCGGCGGCCGAGGCGGCCTGGTCGCCGGTGCTCCGCGAGGCGTTGGAGGACTGGGAGCAGCCCGCGAGGAAGAGCGCGGAGACGGAAGCGAGCGACAGCGCGGCGAGCGGGACGCGGGTACGGGCGGTGCGGGACATGAGGGCTCCAGGGCTGGGAAAGCAGAAGTGAGCGGGGCGAAGAGGGAGTGCCGGTCCGGAGCGCCGGGGAGAAGACATGCCGGGGCGGCATACGTCTCGTACACGGGCGTGCGCCTCGGGTTCACGGGGAACGCACCGAGGGCGGGGCGTGGTTGAGCGCTCCGGGAGGAGGTCAGCGACAGCGGGCTGTGGTCGACCGGAGCAAGTCCACGTACAGCCGCCGCACGAGCAGCAGCGTCTTCATAGGCAGATCATGTGAACGTTTCCAGCCAGCCGTCAAAGAATTGGACGTCGTTTCTCAGTATGTGGAACGACCGCTTCGTCACGCTCGGCCGATCACCGGGCGGGAGTTACCATCGCCGGACGACGTTGGACAGTGAGGCTTCCGATGACGACACCATGCGCGACAGCGACGCACCGCTGCATCGGCGCGGCATGTCGCGGCTGACCACCGGCTCTCCCGCCTCCTGCACGCCGCCCTCCTCATCTTCGTGCCGGGCACCGATGCCAGTCTCGGTATCCGGACACCCCATCCACCCCTTGGAGTTTCTCCCATGACCCTGCTGACGACGTGGCCCGAGTCCGGACCCGAGACGCTGGTGCGCCGTACCTCCGACCCGGCCGAGATCGCCGCCGCGCTCGCGCCGATCGGTGTGCGCTACGAGCAGTGGCCGGTCCGCGAGGACGTGCCCGCGGACGCGGACAGCGACACGGTGTTCGCCGCGTACGGTGCCGAGATCGAGAAGCTGAACGCGGAGGAGGGCTTCACGACGGTCGACGTCCTCGGACTGCACCCGAGCGACGACCCCGAGTACCCGGTCAAGGCGAAGGCCGCGCGCGCGAAGTTCCTCCAGGAGCACACGCACGACGACGATGACGAGGTGCGCTTCTTCGTCTCGGGGTCGGGAATCTTCTACCTGCACGTCGGCGGCGAGGTGCACGCCGTGCTGTGCGAGAAGGGCGACCTGCTGGGCGTGCCGCGCGGTACGACGCACTGGTTCGACATGGGTACGTCGCCGTCGTTCACCGCGATCCGGTTCTTCCACGAGGAGGACGGCTGGGTCGGGAACTTCACCGGTGACCGGATCGCGGACCGCTTCCCGGACTTCGACACGATCGACGCGGGGTACCAGCGGGACCGGGCCACGGCGTGACGCTCCGGTTCGACGTGGACGCCGTGGTGCTCGACATCGAGGGCACCACGAGCGCCACGGGGTTCGTCGTGGACGTGCTGTACCCGTACTCCCGCTCTCGATTCGGAGCACTGCTCTCGGAGCGGAGCGGCGATCCGGCGGTGGCACGGGCGACCGCGCAGGTGCGGGAGTTGATCGCGGAGCCCGACGCGGACGCCGCCCGCGTCGAGAAGGCCCTGAACGGCTGGCTCGACGAGGACCGCAAGGCCACCCCGCTCAAGACGCTCCAGGGCATCATCTGGTCCGAGGGCTTCGCGCGCGGCGACCTCGTCTCGCACTTCTACGAGGACGTCGTCCCGGCGCTGCGCGCCTGGCACGCGGCGGGCGTACGGCTGCACGTGTACTCGTCGGGGTCCGTGGCGGCGCAGCGGGCGTGGTTCCGGTCCAGCCCCGAAGGCGATCTCCTGCCGCTCGTCGAGGGGTTGTACGACACGGAGAACGCGGGGCCCAAGCAGGAGCCGGCGTCGTACGAGACGATCGCGGCGGCGCTGGGCACCGCGCCCGACCGGCTGCTCTTCCTCTCCGACCGGCCGGGCGAGCTGGACGCGGCGCGGGCGGCCGGATGGCGGACCGTGGGGGTACGCCGCCCCGGGGAGCCGTACTACGAGCAGGGCGTCGGCGATCACCCGCAGGCGGGGACGTTCGACGAGATCACCATCACGAGGAGCACCACATGACCGCCGAGACGCCGGCCCTCGACCTCAAGGAGGCGGGCGCGGTCCTGGCCGCCGAGTCGGCCCGCTTCGCCTCCTTCGGCTGGATGCGCGGCACGTCCGGCAACCTGTCCGTCGTCCTGAGCCGGGACCCGCTGCGGCTCGCCGTCACCGCGAGCGGGCACGACAAGGGCGAACTCACGCCCGACGACGTGGTGCTGGTGGACGGCGCGGGTGCGGCGGTCGCGGGCGGGAAGCCCTCGGCGGAGGCCGAACTGCACGCGCGCGTGGCCGCGCTCACGGGTGCGGGGGCCGTCGTCCACGTCCACACGGTCGCGTCCGTGGCGATGGGGCGCCGGGAGCCCGGGGGCATCGTGTTCCGGGACCTGGAGATGCTCAAGGGCGTCGGCCTGCCCGCCCACGACGTCGAGGTCACCCTCCCCGTCATCGCCAACAGCCAGGACATGAAGGTCCTGGGCGACCGCCTGGAAGCGGCCCGCGACCCCCGCATGCCGGCGGTCGTCGTGGCAGGCCACGGGTTGTACGTCTGGGGCACGGACCCGCGCCGGGCCCGCCATCACACCGAAGTGGTGGAGTGGCTGCTGGAGTTGGAACTGACGGGCCGCTGAGTCACTGCGGCGGGTGGACCCACCCGGGATGAGAGCACCGTGTGAGTCCGCCCCCCGCCGACTAGCGCAGGTGGTGGGCCGGGAGTTCGCCCGCCGATATCTCCAGCACCCCGCGTTCGGTCACCAGGCCCGTCACCAGGCGGCCCGGGGTGACGTCGAAGGCCGGGTTGTGGCCTCGGGACTCCGCCGGCGCCGTTCGTACGCCCGACCACTCCAGTACCTCGTCCTCGCCGCGGAGTTCGATGTGGATGTCGGCGCCCCTGGCCGTGGTCAGGTCGACCGTCGTGGTGGGGGCGGCCACCAGGAACGGTATTCCGGCGTCCGCGCAGGCGAGGGCGATCCCGACCGTGCCCACCTTGTTGGCCGTGTCGCCGTTGGCGGCGATGCGATCGGCGCCGACGACCGCCGCGTCGACCTCGCCCCTCAGAATCGTTCCCGCGGCGGCGCCGTCGGCCTGGACGTAGTGCGGTATGCCCTCCTGGACGAGTTCCCAGGCGGTGAGGCGGGAGCCCTGGAGGAGGGGACGCGTCTCGTCGGCGTAGACGACCTCGACCAGGCCGCGCGCGTGCAGTTCACGGATGACGCCGAGCGCCGTGCCCCAGCCGGCGGTGGCGAGCGCACCGGTGTTGCAGTGCGTGAGCACCCGCAGCGGCCGGTCCACCCCGACCTTCTTGAGCAGCCAGTCCGCGCCGTACGCCCCCATCGCCCGGTTCGCCTCGACGTCCTCGCGCTGGACGGCCGCGGCCTCCGCGAGGACCGCGTCCAGTCCCTCGCCGAAGCGGGCCATCACCCGGTCGACGCACACCATGAGGTTCACCGCGGTCGGGCGCGCCGCACGGACGCGGGCCACGGCCGCCCGCGTCTCCTCGGCCGACCAGCCCTCGCGCTCGCCCTGCAACAGCGCGAGCGCCACCCCGTACGCCCCCGCCGCCCCGATCGCCGGCGCGCCCCGCACGACGAGCCGCTGGATGGCGTCCACCAGCCCGTCCACATCACGGATCTCGCGGGTCTCGGTGCGGTGCGGCAGGACCGTCTGATCGATGAGCGCGAGGCTGCTTCCGGTCCAGTCGACGGCGCGCAGTTCCTGGGGCATGGCGGGCACTCCTGATGTTCCGAACGTCCGCGACACCGTACAGGAGCCCGGGAAACGCCGACGTTTCTGTCCGTTCGGCCTGGTGACCCCACATAATGGCCCAAGACATCGGATGACTCAGCGACATCCGGAGTGACAGGGAGGTCGGCCATGGCAGTCACCGATGAGGCGATCGAGAAGATCAAGGGCATGATCGTCTCCGGCACGCTGCGCCCCGGCGACCGGCTTCCCAAGGAGAGCGAGCTCGCCGCCGACCTCGGCCTGTCCCGGAACTCCCTGCGGGAGGCGGTGCGCGCGCTCTCGCTGATCCGCATCCTGGACGTACGGCAGGGCGACGGCACGTACGTCACCAGCCTGGACCCCCAGCTCCTCCTGGAGGCGCTGAGCTTCGTCGTCGACTTCCACCGGGACGACACGGTGCTCGAGTTCCTCGCCGTGCGCCGGATCCTGGAGCCCGCCGCGACGGCGATGGCCGCATCGAGGATCAGCGAGCAGCAACTGCACGCCCTGACCTCCCAGCTGGACGCGCTGGGCGCCGCCCCCTCGGTGGAGGAACTCGTCGCCTGCGACCTGGAGTTCCACCGGGGCATCGTGCAGAGCTCCGGGAACTCGGTCCTGTGCTCACTGCTGGACGGCCTCTCGGGGCCCACCACCCGGGCCCGGATCTGGCGCGGTCTCACCCAGGAGGACGCGGTCAGCCGCACCCTGCACGAGCACCGGGCGATCCTGTCCGCCCTGCGGGACCGCGACGCGGAGGCGGCCCGCTCGTGGGCGACGGTGCACATCGCGAGCGTGGAGCAGTGGCTGCGCAGCACCCTGTAGAAACAGCTCGGATGACTCGGGGGGTGGTTCATGGTGGCGATCACGCGTGTTTCCGGCCCCTCGGCGGGGCAGTGATCCGTTCACTCCCCCGTGCAAGGGGGCTGCGGAGGCCCCCTTGGCACGCCGTAAGGTTGGGGCGTACGTAAGGGGCACGTCGGAAGGAGGCGCTGGGTGATCGAGCTCGAGGGGGTTCCCGAGCTGATCGACCCGGTCATGGTGGCCGCGTTCGAGGGCTGGAACGACGCCGGCGACGCCGCCTCCACCGCGGTCGCGCATCTCGACAAGGAGTGGAAGGGCGAGGTGTTCGCGGCGCTGGACGCCGAGGACTACTACGACTTCCAGGTGAACCGCCCCACGGTGTGGCTGGACGGCGGGGTCCGCAAGATCACCTGGCCGACCACGCGCCTGTCGGTGGTCCGGGTCGGCGGCGAGAAGCCGCGCGACCTCGTGCTGGTCCGGGGGATCGAGCCGTCGATGCGGTGGCGCTCGTTCTGCAACGAGCTGCTCGGCTTCGCGCACGAGCTGGGTGTGGAGCTGGTGGTGATCCTGGGCGCACTGCTCGGTGACACCCCGCACACACGTCCGGTGCCGGTGAGCGGGGTCACCTCCGACCCGGACCTGGCCCGCACGATGGACCTGGAGGAGACCAAGTACGAGGGCCCCACGGGCATCGTCGGCATCCTCCAGGAGGCGTGCACGCACGCGGGCGTACCGGCGGTGTCACTGTGGGCGGCCGTACCGCACTATGTGTCGCAGCCGCCGAACCCGAAGGCGACGCTGGCGCTCCTCAACCGCCTGGAGGACCTGATCGACCTGCGGATCCCGCTGGGCGAACTGCCCGAGGACGCGCGCGCCTGGCAGCTGGGCGTGGACCAGCTGGCCGCCGAGGACAGCGAGGTCGCCGAGTACGTGCAGACGCTGGAGGAGGCCCGGGACACCGCGGAGCTGCCGGAGGCGTCGGGCGAGGCGATCGCACGCGAGTTCGAGCGCTATCTGCGGCGGCGGGACGGCGGCGGTCCTGCGGGCCCGGCCCCCGGCGGACATGCCACGGCCGACGGCAGCGACAGCTCCTCGTATCTGCGGGACAACCCCGGCGGTCGTCCGAAGCCTCCCAAGCCCCCGCGGCCGGAGACCGGCACCGAGGACGAGGACTCCCCGGAGGACTGAGCGGACGGATCGGGCCGGGCGGAAGCCGGGCCGACGGAAGGGGCGGTGCGCGTCTGGCGCACCGCCCCTCAGCGTTCAGCGCCCCGCGGTCTCCACGCGTCAGCGTGCGACGGCGATCACGTCGTACGGGGTGTCCGGCGTCGGCGTGGTCGTGAACCGGGCGTTGGGCAGGTACAGGCGGTCCCCGTACGCGGCCACGGTGGTCGGCACGTCGAGGTCCGGGTCGGCGAGGCGGCGCCGGAAGACGCCGCTGCGCCCGTCGGGCGAGAGCCGGAAGACGTCGATCGCGTTCTGCATGTTCTGCACCACGTACAGCGTCCGGCCGGTGAGCAGCAGCCCGTCGCCGTTGACGAGGGGCGCCGCGTCGCCGAGGTCGACGAGCCGGGTGACTCCGGTCCTCGGGTCGACCCGGTGCAGGCCGCCGGCCCCGGTCTGCACGACGAGCAGGGCGGCACCGTCCGGGGTCCGTGTGATCCCGTTGGCGTTGATCGTGGCGCCGGGCACCTGGCTCCAGTCGCCGCTCAGGGGGAGCCGTACGACGTCGGCCGCGGCCGGCAGGGCGCCGCCCGGGCCGAGTGGCAGCGCGTACAGCGTGGGCTGGTAGGAGTCCGTGAACCAGACCGCGCGGGGGGTCAGGACCACGTCGTTGGCGAAGGTCTCGGACTCCGTGGCGAGGACGTACGACGCGAGTTCGGCGCCGGTACGGGCGTCCACCACGCGGGCGCCCGTACCGACCGTGGCGATGAACAGCCGCCCCCTGCCGTCGAGTTTGAGCCCGGCCGCCGCCGTTCCCGGACCCGGGGCGATGGTCCGGCCCTGTCCGGTGCGCAGATCGGCGCGGTAGACCGAACCGTCGGCGATGGATCCGAGGTAGGCGTACGGGCCACCGCCGATGGTGATGCCCTCCGGGCGGATGCCGTTCGGCAGATGGATCACGGCGGGTAACGAGGTCTCCGCTGCCCAGGCCGGGCCGGCCGAGGACCCGGCGAGCGCGGCGCCGGCGGTCGCGGCACCGGCGGTGAGCAGTCCTCGGCGGCTGAGACGGCCTGGGAACGAACGGTGCGTGGATGTCACGGTGCGTCCTTCCGGGCGGGACCGGGAGTTGACCGGTCCAGCGATCAACTGTCCCTGCCACCCCACCACATGACCCCTGACTCCGCAGCCTTTGGCCGGTTTGCTGCGTGACATCTGTTTCAGGACGGATTGCACAGGTTTCCCCATTCAACTTGTTTTCAAACCGAGTTGACGAAGCCGGGGTGGACGAGTCGCCGTCGGCGTGCCAGGTTGTGCCCCGAAGGCGCGGCCCGGGGACGGGACTTGGCAACACCCGCAGAACCGAACCGAGAGGAGCGGTACGCGATGACCGACCAGGTACAGCCGACGCAGGGCCCGGGAACGGCCGGGCCGGGACCCGACGGAGCGGGGTTCACCTACCGGGGAGCCGAGCAGGAGCTGATCGTCGTCGCACGCCCCGAGGCCCGGCTGCGCGCCGGGGCCGAGGGCGTCCGTTCGGCGGCGGGCTCGGACGTGTCGGCCCTCAACATGTTCCTCAGTGACGAACAGCTCGCCCTGGAGCCGCTGTTCGGCAGTGAGGAACGACTGCGGCAGTCCGAGGTGGCGGACGGCGGGGGCGGAAGCGACCTCGCGCTCTTCTACCGGGTGCGCGGCGTCGAGAGCCGCGCCCAGGAGCTGCGTTCACGGATCGCCGCGCTGCCGGAGATCGACACGGCGTACGTGAAGCCCGGCGCCGTCCCCGCCTCGGTGGGGTCGGTCGGGCGGAGCACGAACGGCTCGGCGAGCTCGGACGACGGCCGACGGACGAAGGAGGGGGCGCCCGTCACCCCGGACTTCACCAGCCGCCAGGGCTATCTGCGGCCGGCGCCCGAGGGCATCGACGCCCACTGGGCCTGGCAGCGGCCGGGCGGTACGGGCCAGGGCGTGACGGTGATCGATGTGGAGGGGGCGTGGCAGCTGGGCCACGAGGACCTGGCCGCGAAGCTCGCGGGCGTGGTCGTCGGCACCCCGCTGACGGACCTCGCCTGGCGCAACCACGGCACCGCCGTCATCGGGGTGATCGGCGGCGACCGCGACGAGCGCGGCATCACCGGCATCGCGCCGGACGCGGTGACCGCGGCCGCGTCGTTCCAGGGCATGGGCACTGCGGCCGCGATCCACGCGGCGGCCGACCGGCTGGGCCCCGGCGACATCATCCTGGTCGAACTGCACGCCCCAGGGCCGCGGTTCGACTTCGAGGAGCGCGACGACCAGCAGGGTTACATCCCGATCGAGTGGTGGCCCGACAACTTCGCGGCCATCCGGTACGCGACCGCCAAGGGGGTGCTCGTCGTGGCGGCCGCGGGCAACGGCGCCGAGTCGCTCGACGACGCGGTGTACGAGCGGCGCCCCGCCGAGTTCCCCGCGTGGTGGCGCAACCCCTTCAACCCCGCCAACCCGTCCTCGGGCGCGGTGCTGGTCGGCGCGGGCGCACCACCGCCCGGCACGCACGGCCGCGACCACGGCCCGGACCGCTCCCGCCTCGCCTTCTCCAACTACGGGGCGCGGGTGGACGCGCAGGGCTGGGGGCGCGAGGTCACGACCACCGGCGGCTTCTGGGACCGGCCCGGCGACCTGCAGGGCGGTGCCGAGGAGATCGGCTGGTACACGGACACGTTCTCCGGGACCTCCTCCGCCTCCCCGGTGGTGGTCGGCGCCCTGGCCGCGCTGCAGGGCATGCTCAAGGCGGCGGCCCAGGAACCGATGTCCCCGGAGCGTGCCCGCGCGGTGCTGCGGGCCACCGGCTCCCCGCAGCAGGACGCGCCGGGCCGGCCCGCCTCCCAGCGGATCGGCAACCGGCCGGACATCAAGGCGGCGGTCACCCGTCTGCTGCCGGAGGCGGTCGGCTCGGGCCAGGCCGAACGGTACTGGGACGAGCTGCTGCCGTACCCGCGCGAACTCCCGCCCAGGCTCCGGCTGTTCGTGGCCGGCGACTGGCGCAACCTCGACAACCCCTCCCCCGAGATCCGTCAGGCGGTGCACTCCGCCTTCGCGGGCGGACGGCCCGACGTACGTGTCTGGTT
Source organism: Streptomyces diastatochromogenes (assembly GCA_001550305.1). GTDB lineage: Bacteria > Actinomycetota > Actinomycetes > Streptomycetales > Streptomycetaceae > Streptomyces > Streptomyces mirabilis_D. The sequence continues at coordinate 740 of LRTP01001212.1, read as the reverse complement.
CTCGGACGACGAGATCGTCGGCCTGGTGGTCACGGGCTGACGTCTCCGAGGGCGTAGCCGCAAGTCAACGATTCGATGATTCACGGAAGGTGGCACCCGTATGAGCACCACCCCGCAGATGAGTCAGCAGCAAGGACACCAGCAGGGCATCCAGCAAGGCATCCAGCTGGGGCAGCAGGGACCGAGCACGGCGCCGCCCCAGCAGTTCGGACAGCAGCAGCCCATGGCGTTCGGACAGCAGATGCAGCAGCCGTTCGGCCAGCTGCAGAACCCGCAACTCCAGAACCCGCAACTCCAGAACCCGCAGCAGCAGAACCCGCTGCACCAGAACCCGCAACCGCTGATCCCGCAGCAGCAGATTCCGCAGCACCTCCAGCAGCAGCTTCAGCAGATGGGGCAGCAGCAGCCGTTCCAGCAGCTGCTCCAGCAGCTCGGCGGGCAGCAGCAACAGCAGCAGGCGCAGGTCCTGACGAGCGGGATCGCCCAGCACTTCTGGGACGTGGTCACCCCGCTCCCGGGCCAGCCGTCGATCCTCTACCTGTTCATCGACAACGCCTGGCGCCCCCTGGTGAACCCCAACCAGGTCACCCACGACGAGGTCCAGCAGGCCTTCGCCTACGGGCAGCAGGTCATCGGCCTCTACGACGCCAACAGCGGCGCCGTACAGGCCGTCATCGTGAACAAGTGACGCTCTGAGAGAGATCTGAGAGAAGGGGCGCCGGGCGGTACGACCGCCCGGC
>LRTP01001211.1 GCA_001550305.1 Streptomyces diastatochromogenes | reverse complement strand
GTGTACGGGAGGAACTACAGGGCCACGCCCAGGAGGGCGTCCACGGCACGCGAGACGACGCCGGGGGCGCCCTCGTCCGTACCGCCCGTCTCGCGCTGGAGCGCCGCCCAGCGGTCGACCGCGGCGAGCGCGGCCGGTGCGTCCAGGTCGCTCGCGAGGGCCTCGCGGATCTCCTCGACCAGCGCCTCGGCGGACGGCCCGTCGGGACGCGACACCGCCGCCCGCCAGTTCTGCAGACGGGCGACCGCGTCCGTGAGGACGGTGTCCGTCCACTCCCAGTCGGCGCGGTAGTGGTGCGCGAGGAGGGCGAGGCGGATGGCGGCCGGGTCGACGCCGTCGCGCCGGAGCTTCGACACGAAGACGAGGTTGCCCTTGGACTTCGACATCTTCTCGCCGTCGAGGGCGACCATGCCGGCGTGCACGTACGCCTTGGCCATCGGGAACTCGCCGGTGAGCACCTGGGCGTGCGAGGCGCCCATCTCGTGGTGCGGGAAGGCGAGGTCGGAGCCGCCGCCCTGGACGTCGAAGCCCATCCCGAGGTGGTCGAGGGCGATGGCGACGCACTCGATGTGCCAGCCGGGCCGGCCGCGGCCGAGCGAGCCGCCGTCCCAGCTGGGCTCCCCCTCCCGCGCCGCCATCCAGAGCATCGGGTCGAGCGGGTTCTTCTTGCCCGGACGGTCCGGGTCACCGCCCCGCTCGGCGGAGAGCAGGCGCATGGCGGCGGCGTCCAGGTTGGACACCTTGCCGAAGTTGGGGTCGGACTCGACGGAGAAGTAGACGTCCCCTTCGAGTTCGTACGCCGCGCCCGCGTCCCGCAGCCGCTCGACGAGCGGCACGATGCCGGGTATCGCCTCGACGGCGCCTATGTAGTGCCGCGGCGGCAGCATCCGCAGGGCGGTCATGTCCTCACGGAAGAGGGCGGTCTCCTTCTCGGCGAGTCCTACCCAGTCGACGCCGTCGCGCTCCGCCCGCTCCAGGAGCGGGTCGTCGACGTCGGTCACGTTCTGGACGTAGTGAACCTGCCGCTTGGTGTCGAGCCACACGCGCTGAACGAGGTCGAACGCGTTGTAGGTCGCCGCGTGACCCATGTGGGTCGCGTCGTACGGCGTGATGCCGCAGACGTAGATACGGGCGACGGGACCGGGGTCGAGTGTGACGAGGCCGCCGGTCGCGGTGTCGTGGATCCGGAGGTCGCGGCCCTCACCAGGCAGGGCGGGGACCTCAGAAGCGGGCCAGGCATGCATGTCATGAGCCTAACCGGACGGAACTTCCGTATACGAACCGGACCAGCCCTGATGACGCGGAAGGCCCTCTTGCGCGACGCCCGACGGTGTGCGTCATCCGGTCCTACGGGGGTGAGGGCGCCGTAGGACGGCACAACCCACCGCGCACACCGCCGAGGACGGCGATCCGCCCCCCACATGCGCCGTGAGCGAGAACGTGAGCCGCCGGTCCCGCGCCCCCCACGGGCGTGTGCGCCGCCGGGACCGGCTACGCGCGAGGCCGGTGAGTGTCGCAAGTCACGGGCCGCGGACCGTTCCCGGACGGGGCCGCTCCCCGGCGGGGCCACTTCCGGGCAGGCCCACATTGGACGCCACCCGTCAGCCAGAGCCCACCGCGCCCGAATCCGGCCCCGACCACGGGCGCGGCAACGGGCGCCCACCACCAACTGGGGGTGCCTGATTTCGTGGGACTCGGTCGGCGTACTCGGTGTGAGGCGGGCGAGCCCGGCCCCTGGACGGTCGAGGGTGGTTACACCGGTGGCCAGGGGATCGCCGGCCACTCCCCGCTCGGCTCCGGGTGTTTCCCCGACGCGAGCATCGCCTCGACACGCGCGCGTGTGGCGTCGATCTCGGTGGTGGTGATGAGTTCGGCCAACCGGGTGGCGAGCGGCGCGCCCGGCGCCAGACCGTCCCGCAGGGCGGTGAGGACCTCGACCGCCTCCGGCGTCAGCGACTCCCCCGCCCAGCCCCACAGCAGCGTGCGCAGCTTGTTCTCGGCGTTGAAGGTGACCCCGTGGTCGATGCCGTACAACCGCCCCTCACCAGTGGGCAGCAGATGCCCTCCCTTGCGGTCGGCGTTGTTGATCACGGCGTCGAGCACGGCGAGCCGCCGCAGCCGCACGTCGTCGGCGTGCACGAGCAGCGCCGTCTCTCCCTCGCCGACCTCGGCGAAGCCGATCGCCTTCCAGCCCGCCGCGGGCTCCTCGGCCTCCACCAGGGCCAGCAGCCCGTCCCCGTCGGCCTCCGGCAGGGCCTCGACCCACAGCTGGCACATGCCCTCGCCGTAGGGCCCGTCGCGCAGCACGGTGGTGGGGACCAGCCCCCAGCCCGTGGCCTCGGAGACCTCGTACGCGGCCACCTCACGCTGGGCGAGGGTCCCGTCGGGGAAGTCCCACAGGGGCCGCTCCCCGGCGATCGGTTTGTAGACGCAGAACGCGTCCCTGCCCTCGTACGAAACGGAGCAGTACAGCACCGCGTTCGAGGCCTCACGGATCCGTCCGCGCACCTTCAGCTCGCCCAGGGCGAGCAGCTCGGCCGTGGTCACGCTCCGCGGCGGTATCCGTTCTGGCGCGGACATACGTGTCCTTCCGGGTCGAGCGGGAGGCTGCACAGCGGGCAGGGCGGCCGGCCCGCGTTGACGACGTCGAGGGCGCGCTTGGCGAAGGCCCTGGCCTGCGCGCCGGTGAGCCGGACGCGGAGCATCGGCGGGCCGTTCTCCTCGTCCTGGAGCAACCTTTCCTCGGCCTCGGCGAGGTCCTCGTCGGTGTCGGCGTCGAGCTCCACGAGGGCCTGCGCCTCGACGATCATGCGCTGTTCGTCACCGTCCCAGGCCAGCGCCATCGTGCCGACCCGGAACTCCTCTTCCACCGGGGTGTCGAGAGGGGCGGTGTCGGAGACCTCGGCGGGGGCCATGGCCGGGACGGGTGCGCTGCCGCCGGTGCGCCGCACGACCTCGTCGAGGAGCTCGTCCATACGTTCGGCGAGCGCGGCGACCTGGGTCTTCTCCAGGGCGACGCTGGTCACCCTGGGGCCTGAGGAGGCCTGCAGGAAGAAGGTACGGCGCCCGGGCAACCCGACCGTACCGGCCACGAAACGGTCCGGGGGGTCGTAGAGGAACACCTGACGGGACACGTCCTGTCTCCATTGGAATCGGCATGTGGACCGGCTGACTGCCTCGGCCCTCATCGGCTGCTGACAACTTGCTGACAACTACTGCGCTGCTTCGACCGCTTCACCCTACTGCGGCCGACGATCACGGTGCGCCCGCACCGCCACCGACCGGGGCGTCCCCGCTGGGGGGCTCCTCCCGCGGCGCCAGGGAGGCGAGGTCGCCGGTGTCCCCGAGGCGCACGAGGAAGGGACGCAGTCGTGTGTAACGGATCGCGGTGATGGAACACGGTTCTACAGAGATCCGCTGGAAGAGGTCGAGATGAAGTCCGAGTGCGTCCGCGACAAGGGATTTGATGATGTCGCCGTGCGAGCACATGACGTAGACGGCGTCGCCGCCGTGGTCGCGCTCCACGCGCGCGTTCCACTCGCGCACCGCTTCGGCGGCCCGCGCCTGCATCGCCCGCATCGATTCTCCGCCGGGGAACGCGGCCGCGGACGGATGCGCCTGTACGACCTCCATCAGCGGCTCGTCCTTCAGCTCGGCGAGCTTACGGCCGGACCAGTCGCCGTAGTGCGCCTCCCCGATCCGCTCGTCGGTGTGCACACGCAGCTCGGGGCGGGCGTCGAGCAGCGGCTGCACGGTCTCCTGGCAGCGCTGCAGGGGGCTGGTGACGACTTCGGAGATCGGCAGCGCGGCGAGCCGCCCGGGCAGCGCCGCGGCCTGCTGGGCGCCGCGCTCGTCGAGGGCGACACCGGGCGTCCAGCCGGCGAGCAGCCCAGCGGTGTTGGCGGTCGAACGTCCGTGCCGTACGAGAATCAGGGTGGGCATGCGGCCCAGCGTAAACGGGTGACTCGGAGACCCGGAGGCGCCTGTGGACAACGGCGGCCGGAGTGCGGTGGCGGCCTGGCGACGGGAGAATACGCTCCGTGATCGTCGACTGCGCCATTTACCATCACGGGCGCCGGACGGAGGGCCCCGAGGACCTCTCCGACGCCCTGGATCTGGCACGCGCCGAGGGCGACGCGTTCATCTGGATCGGGCTGTACGAGCCGACGGAGCAGGAGTTCGACCTCGTCACCGAGGAGTTCGGGCTGCACCCGCTGGCGGTCGAGGACGCCCTCAAGGCGCATCAGCGGCCCAAGCTGGAGATGTACGACGATTCGCTGTTCGTGGTCCTGAAGCCGGTCGCGTACGAGGCGGAGAGCGATGTCGTCACCACCGGTGAGGTGATGGTGTTCATCGGGGACGCCTTCGTGGTGACCGTCCGGCACGGCGAGTGCTCGCCTCTCGCCCAGGTGCGCCGCCGGCTGGAGGAGGACCCCGAGATGCTGCGGCACGGGCCGACGGCGGTGCTCTACTCGATCGCCGACGCCACGGTCGACCACTACCTGGAGGTGGCGACCGAACTCCAGACAGACCTGGAGGGGCTGGAGGCGGAGGTCTTCTCGCCGAACGGCGGCGGTTCACGGCACACCGCGTCCAGGATCTACACGTTCAAGCGGCAGATCCTGGAGTTCCGGCGGGCCACGGTCCCCCTGACCGTTCCGCTGACCCGGCTCTCGGGCTCGGGCGCAGCCGGCACCCCGGTGCCGTTCGTGAACGAGAAGGCGCAGCCCTTCTTCCGCGACGTCAACGACCATCTGGCGCGTGTGAACGAGTCGGTGGAGGGCCTGGACCGGCTGGTCTCGGACATCCTCGCGGCGCATCTCGCGCAGATGAGCGTGCGCCAGAACGACGACATGCGGAAGATCTCGGCGTGGGCGGCCATGGCCGCGGTCCCCACGATGATCGCCGGCATCTACGGCATGAACTTCGACCACATGCCCGAGTTGCACTGGCTCTGGTCGTACCCGGTGGTGATCCTGGCGATGGTGGCGCTGGAATTCCTGCTGTACCACCTCTTCAAGCGGCGAGGCTGGCTGTGACGGGTCACGCCACCTCCGGTGCGGGGGGCGCGGGGCCGCCCAGGGCGTCGCGGTGTTCCGGCATCTTCAGGGAGACCATGCGGCGCCAGCCCGCGGCGCGCTCGTAGGCGTAGACGGCGTGGATGGCCGCGGCGAGCGTCGCCGCCCTGGCCCTCGACCAGCCGAGAATGCCTCCCATGTGGGCCATCACGGCGAGACTGACGTCCCGGTGGACGCGGATCTCGGCGAGCGCGCACGCGCGCAGCGTCCGCCGGATGGCCGGGCCGTGTCCGGCGGACGCGAAGCGGAGCAGTTCCTCGTGGCAGTAGGCGAGGTGCCGGTCCTCGTCCTCGGAGATCATCCGGACCGCGCGACCGATGTCGGGATGGTCGGCGAAGTGCCTGAGCAGCAACTCCATCTGCTCGGAGGCACGCTGCTCGGTGACCCTGCTGTGGGCGAGGTAGGTGACGACGTCCCGGACGGTGAGTGGCTGCCGGCTCTTCAGTTTGTCGTGGGCGAGGCCGATCCCGCGCCGTTCCAGGAGCATCGTGTAGTCGGTGTCGGCCGGGACCTCGACCGGCGTGAGGCCGCGCTTGTTCATCAGGGCGTTGAAGATCCGCCCGTGCTTGTCCTCGTCGGCGCCGTGCCGGGTGATCTTCGGGGCGAGTTCGCGTGCGCTCGGCGGAACGAGGGCGGCGATGCGCGCGTTCTCCCAGCCACCCTGCGACTCCCCGCTGGCGGCGATGGAGCAGAAGAGCCGGAACGACTCGTCGTTGTCGAGGATCTCCTGGAACAGGCTCTTGACCGAAAGCATCGATGACACCCTTCTGCAGGGTCCGCAGAAAACGAGTCAAATGGGATGCCGAGGGCCCGGCAACCGATGTGTCGGACAAATGCGCCGAACGAAGGATGACGGGGCGGGCCCTGGCGCGTAACCCAGGACACGCCCGCGCGTTGTTCCCCGTGACGGCCGTGGCGGGGAAGACCCCCCGAGCCCCCACCACGGCCGCAGAACTTCTTCCGTCCCTCCGGGGAGAGGGTTGCGGCGCGTTACGCCAGACCGGCCCGCTCCAGCGCGTCCGAACCGGCGCGCAGCGAGGCGATCCGGTCCTCCAGCGTGAAGCCGGCCGGCGACAGCGTGAGCGTGGTGACGCCCGCCGCCGCGTAGGCCTTCATCCGCTCGGCGATGCGGTCCACGGAGCCGAGCAGGGTGGTCTGGTCGATCAGCGTGTGCGGAACGGCGGCGGCCGCGCCCTCCTTGTCGCCGGACAGGTACTTGTCCTGGATCTCGGCGGCCTCCTTCTCGTACCCCATGCGCTGGGCGAGCTGGTTGTAGAAGTTCTGCTTGCGGCTGCCCATGCCGCCGACGTACAGCGCGGTGTAGGGGCGGAACATGTCGGCGAGCGCCGTCACGTCCTTGTCGGCGCCGACGGCGAGCGGCAGCGTCGGACAGACGTCGAAGCCCTCCATGGTCTTGCCGGCCTTCTCACGACCCGCGCGCAGATGGCGGAGCGCGGTGTCCTCGAGGTGCTCGGCCGAGGGGAAGATCAGCAGGGCGCCGTCGGCGATCTCGCCGGTCTGCTCCAGGTTCTTCGGGCCGATCGCGGCGATGTACAGCGGGATGTGCTCGCGCTGCGGGTGCACCGTCAGCTTGATCGGCTTGCCAGGACCGTCCGGCAGCGGCAGCGTCCAGTGCTCACCCTCGTACGACAGCCGCTCGCGGGTCATCGCCTTGCGTACGATCTCGACGTACTCGCGGGTGCGGGCCAGCGGCTTGTCGAACTTGACGCCGTACCAGCCCTCGGAGACCTGCGGCCCGGAGACGCCGAGGCCGAGGCGGAAGCGCCCGCCGGAGAGCGAGTCGAGCGTCGCGGCGGTCATCGCGGTCATCGCGGGCTGACGGGCCGGGATCTGGAAGATCGCCGAGCCGACGTCGATGCGCTCGGTCTTGGCGGCGACCCAGGTGAGCACGGTGGCCGCGTCCGAGCCGTAGGCCTCGGCGGCCCAGCACACCGCGTATCCCAGTCGGTCGGCCTCCTGGGCGACGGCGAGATTGTCCGCGTCCATTCCGCCGCCCCAGTAGCCGAGGTTGATCCCGAGCTGCATGGCCGATCCCCTTACCGATCAGTAACGTCCCTTGTGCCGCAGACCCTAGCGCGCTGGTGGGCGCGGTGGCAGGAACGGGTTCAGGTCTGATCATCCAGGTTGTCCACAGGGCCCCCACGAGGCGAGTTTTGGCCAGTAATCTCGGCGTCCATGGAGCAGAGGCATCTCGGCCGTACCGGCCTGCGTGTGTCCCGGATCGGACTCGGCACCCTCACGTGGGGGCGGGACACCGACGAGCACGACGCCGCGGAGCTGTTGAAGGTGTTCTGGGAAGCGGGCGGGAACCTCGTCGACACCGCGGATGTGTACGGGGACGGGGAGTCGGAGTACCTGCTCGGACAACTCATAGAAGGGCTCGTGCCGCGTCGCGACCTGGTCATTTCCACGAAGGCGGGCAGTGTGCCCGACCCGGACCGGCGGTTCGACGGCTCGCGCGGGCATCTCCTGTCGGCACTCGACGCCTCGCTTCAGCGCCTCGGCACGGACTACGTGGATCTGTGGCACGTCCACGCCTTCGACCCGGACACCCCGCTGGAGGAGACCCTCCAGGCGCTCGACCTCGCGGTCAGCAGCGGTCGCGCGCGGTACGCGGGCGTGTCCAACTTCTGCGGCTGGCAGCTCGCCAAGGCGGCGACCTGGCAGCTGGCGGCGCCCGGGACACGGACGCGGATCGCGAGTACGCAGATGGAGTACTCCCTGCTCCAGCGCGGCGTGGAGCGGGAGGTGCTGCCCGCGGCGCTCGACCTGGGCGTGGGCCTGCTGCCGTCCTCCCCGCTCGGGCGGGGGGTGCTCACCGGGAAGTACCGGGGCGGCACGCCGTCGGACTCCCGGGGCGGCTCGGAGCACCTCGCGCCGTTCGTCGCGCCGTACCTGGACGACACGGCGAGCGGCATCGTGGACGCGGTGACGACGGCGGCGGACGGCCTCGCGGTCACGCCGTTGCAGGTCGCCCTCGCCTGGGTCCGCGATCGGCCCGGTGTCGCCGCCCCGATCGTCGGCGCGCGCAACGCTCAGCAGCTCACGGCCGCGTTGTCAGTGGAGACCCTTAGTCTTCCTGACGAGATCTGCCGGGCGCTCGACGACGTGTCGGCACCGGTGCACCACTATCCCGATCACGACTGGAGCACGCTGTGAGCACGGAGCCCGAGACCACGGAGGAAGTGGAGCCGGGGACGCCGGGCGCGGGAGCGACCGCCGACCCGCAGGACGTGGACACGGATACGGACACGGATACAGACACGGCCGCGGTCACGGACGCGGTCGAGGGCGAGGACGCGGTCGAGGGCGGCGCGGAAACCGACGGCACGGCGGACGCCGCAAAACTGTCCGAGGCAGCGGCCGAGTTGGCGGCGCAGCGGCTGGAGCGGGAGCGGATCGAGCGGCGGAAGGCCGAGAAGCAGGGGCCGATCGCGGCCGGGACCAAGCTCAGCGGGACGGCCGCCGATCTGCTCGCGGCGGTGCGGGCCGTGGAAAGCGGCGAGAAGCCCGTGGCCACCGCGTTCCGTGAGCCCGAGCCG
>LRTP01001210.1 GCA_001550305.1 Streptomyces diastatochromogenes | reverse complement strand
TCGATCAGGCGGCCCTCGCCGGGCACACCGCTCTCGACGCCCCGGCGCTCACCGCCGCGCTCGCCCAGCGCGCGGTGCCGGATCCGGACGCGGCCGTGCAGAGCGCCCTCGCGGAGGGCGACGCGCTGGTCTTCCAGGACGCCCTCGACACCGCGCCCCCGGCCCAGGAGGAGGGCGCCGAGGAGTCCGAGGAGCGCCCGGTCCGCGTCCTCATCGGCCTGGAGCGGTACGCGCTGGCCGAGGAGAGCCTCGCCGACGGACTGGCCCGGGTCATGAACTCCGTACCGAAGACGGACGGCTCCGCCGACGGATGGGAGCAGGCCGCCGCCTCGGCCACCCGCTCCGCCGCGGAGCTGATCCGGGCGGTCGCCGGCCACGGCCTGGTCCTGCACACCGGCGGGCATGCGTCCCAGGCCGAGGTAGCGGCACTGCTGCACGCCGCGCGTGGTCTCGGCCTGCGCGGCTGGGCGGCCACCCACACGCCGAACGGCCGCGACGACTGCACGGCCCAGATGGCGCGGTACGACCTGCAGGACGGCCCCTCGGGCGACGCCGGGGACGGGCCGGTCACCGGGGTCGCCACCGTCGCGGGGCTCCTCTCGGGCGCCGAGGGCCCGGGCCGGGACGCGGAAGGCGCCTTCGACCTGGACCTCCTGGTCGTCCTGGACGCACCGCAGCTGGATGTCGAGACGGCGGCGATGCTCGCCGAGTCGCTGCCGGACGGCGCACGTCTGGTGCTGAGCGGGGACCCGGGAGTGCTGTGGTCGGCGGGTCCGGGGCGGGTCTTCGCCGATCTGCTCGCCGCCCGGGTGTGCCCGCAGGTGGCCTCGCGGACGCCGGACTCCGGCCCCGTCGGGGAGCTGGTCTCCGGGGTCGGCATCGGCGAGCTGAACCAGGTCGAGGCGCCCGGCAAGGAAGTCGTGATCGTCCCCGTGCGGGACGCCGGCGAGGCGGTGCACCGGACCGTGCAGTTGGTCGCGGACTCGGTGCCGCGCGCCATCGGCATCCCGGCCGAGCAGACGCAGGTGATCACGCCGGGGCACGGCGGCGCCGTCGGCACCCGCGCACTCAACAGCGCGCTCAAGGAGCGGCTGAACCCGGGCCCCGGCCGCTTCGGGGGCTTCGACCCCGGGGACCGCGTCGCCCACTCCCCCGCTCCGGGTCGTACGACGGTGGGGCACGTGGTGAAGGCCGATGCCGACGGGCTGCACCTGGAGTGCTCGGGCCTGCCCGTCGTCGTACCGAAGGAGCGGGTGGAGCAGTCCGTGCGGCACGGCTGGGCGCTCACGGCGCACCAGGCGGTCGGTCTGCGCTGGCCCGCCGCGGTCGTGGTGCTCCCCGGTGACGCCGCGGCGGCCCTGACCAGGCCTTGGGTCTACACGGCCTTCGGCCGGGCCGAGCGCCATCTGTCCGTGGTCCACGGGGTGGAGCAGGCCCTGCAGCGGGCCGTGGCCGAGGTCCCGCAGAAGCCGCGCACCACGCGCCTGCCCGCCCTGCTCAAGGCACAGGTCCCGGCGGCGGGCTGAGCCGCCCGCCCAGGGACACGGCTCCCGTACGCGGGAAGGTGGCGGCCACCGGGCTTCCGGTGACCGCCACCTTCCTGTGACGCGGTGCTCAGCGCTTCCGCTTCCTGTGACGCGGCGCTCAGCGCTCCCGTGACGGCATGCTCAGGATCCCGTTGACGCGGTGCTCAGCGATCGGCGTCCAGCGGCTCCAGGTCCCCGTCCTCGTCCAGTTCGGAGTCCGGGGCGAGGTCGTCCTCCAGGTCGTCGTCCGACTCGTCGTCGAAGACCGCGCTGACGTCGAAACGGCAGACCACGCGCTGCGGGTCGATCGCCTCGAAGGGGGTCTCCAGCCACTCGCCGGGGTCGGCCGGCTCGTCGGCGGCCGTGACCCAGAGTGTGGAGTCGCCCTCCTCCAGGCCGAACTCCTTGTGCCGAGAGGCGATCTCGTCCGGCTCGAACTCGCCGAACAGGACGCCCAGCGCCCCGTGCACCGTGCCGGACGCCGCGTCGAAGCCCGCGGCCGCGGTGGCCCCGTTCTCCTCCACGGCCTCCACCCGTTGGGCCTGCGCCAGCAGTCGCTGCGGCTCCACCACCGCGTAGTCCCGGCGGATCAGCACGCTCAGCGCGTTCGGCTCCTCGGGGCCGGTGTACGGCGGCAGCGTGTCGTCGCTGCCGGGGATCTCGAAGGGAGTGACCTCGTCATAACGGTCGTAGAGCAGCTCGTCGTACTCCTCGGCCGCGGCGGCCAGCTCGTTGAACGCCTCGTATACGGCCGGGTCGTCATCGCCCGACCTGCGCTCGACCGCGGCCAGGTGGCGGTCGAGTGCGGTCTTGACAGCCTCGGCGGCGGCGCGTACCTCGGCAGCGGTGGGCTGCACAGCATCAGACATAGTGCAGACGCTATCCGTACAGGGCCTCTGCCCGCACAATAGATGCGATGCCGGAATACGAATTTGTCGACGTGTACGTGCCGCGCGGGGTGTCCCGCAAGGAGACGACACGCCTGCTGACGGACCATGCGGAGTACGGACACTGGGAGTTGGACCGCCTCAGCCTGCACCCCGACGGCAGCCGCAAGGTGCGGCTGCGCCGGCGGATCATCCGCCAGGTGCGTGCCACGTGGTGAGCGAAAGCGGCTGAAACGGAGCGGGCCCGCCCGTGCGGGCCCGCTCCGGCCGCTTCGCCACAGGGGATGCCTGTGGCGAAGCGATCACCCCTGCCCCGACCCCCGTTCCAGGCCCGGACACTTCCCTCTGTCCTGCCGACTACGCGCCCGAGCGCGCCCGGCGGTAGAGCACGGCGCCCGCCAGCAGCGCGCCCGCGCCCGCCGGGATCACCGCACCGATCGGCAGGTCACTGCCGGTGTGGGCGAGCTGCGCCGCGGAGCTCTGCGGCTGGGAGACGTTCTGCGTCCCCGGGTGGTGGCGGTGCGAGCTGGGCGGCGTGCCCGGGGTTCCGGGGTGTCCGGGCGTACCCGGGTGTCCGGGGTTGCCGGGCTGGCCGGGGTGCCCGGGCTGCCCAGGGTGCCCCGGCTGTCCCGGGTTCCCGGGCTGACCCGGCTGGCCCGGGTAGCCGGGGTGTCCCGGGTGACCGGGGTGACCGGGGTGTCCCGGGTGACCGGGCTGACCGGGGTGACCGCCGCCGGGCGGATAGTGGGTGTGGTCGCCGTGTCCGTTCGCGCAGTCGTTGCCCATCGCCGGGTTGCCGACTCCGACGACGTTCACGCTGTTGCCGCAGACGTTGACCGGCACGTCGATCGGCGCCTGGACGTGGTTGCCGGAGCCGACGCCCGGCGAGTCACTCGCGTGCCCACCGGCGTGGGAGCCGCCGCCCCCGTGCCCCCCGGCGGACGACCCACCGCCGCCGTTGTTGACGCATGTGTTGCCCATCGCCGGGTTGAGCAACCCGACGACGTTCACGGTGTTGCCGCAGACGTTGACCGGCACGTGCACCGGTGCCTGCACCGTGTTGCCCGACAGCACGCCGGGCGAGTTGGAACTGACGCCGCTCGCACCCGAGTCGGCGTGTGCGTAGCCTCCGGTCGCGGCGAGTACGCCGGTCGCGGCCGCCACGGTCATCAGGCCCTTGCGGGTGACCTGTCGCATAGCTGAATTCCCTGCCTTAGTCCTTGGCTTGGACCCTCCGGAAAGCGCACGCATCCGTCTCGTGCGTGCGCCGAAAGCCGGTCGGCCCCGGAGCGCATGGCGCACGCTCCGGGGCCGACGGGCTCAGACCCTCATGGGGTGAGGCACAACGTCACTTGTTGATGCAGGTGTTGCCGAAGGCGGGGTTCAGCAGCCCGATCACGGAGACCGTGTTGCCGCAGACGTTCACCGGGACGTGAACAGGCACCTGGATGACGTTGCCGGAGATGACGCCCGGGGAGTGCACAGCGGCACCCTGGGCACCCGAGTCGGCGACAGCCAGGCCCGCACCCGCGAGAACCAGACCACCAGTGGCAGCCGCAGCAGCGACGACCTTCTTGATCATTATTCCTCCTTGTAGGCAAATGCGATCCCCAAGTAGCGGATCACATCACCTGTAACGAGGAAGAAGTACTTGAGCTACGAGCTTATGGTCCCATTCACCCGTCCCGGGCGATCTCCGCACGTACGGGCGATTGCGGGCGTCAACGCGTCATGACGCCTCGATGAAGCGGTCGAGTACGCGGACGCCGAACTTCAGCGCATCCACCGGCACCCGCTCGTCGACCCCGTGGAACATGCCCGCGAAGTCCAGCTCCGGCGGCAGCTTGAGCGGGGCGAAGCCGAAGCAGCGGATGCCGAGGTCGGCGAAGGACTTGGCGTCGGTGCCGGCCGAGAGCATGTAGGGCACGGCCCGCGCGATCGGGTCCTCGGCGGACAGCGCGGTCTGCATGGCGTCGACCAGCGCCCCGTCGAAGGTGGTCTCCAGCGCCTTGTCCGCGTGCACGTCCTCACGCTTGACCCTCGGTCCGAGAATCCGGTCCAGGTCGGCGAGGAACTCCTCCTCGTACCCCGGCAGGTAACGCCCGTCGACGTGCGCGGTCGCCTGCCCCGGAATCACGTTGACCTTGTATCCGGCACCGAGCTGGGTCGGGTTGGCGGTGTTCTGCAGGGAGGCGCCGATGAGCTTGGCGATGCCGCCGAGCTTGGCGAGCGTCTCGTCCATGTTCTCCGGGTCGAGCTCGGTGCCGAGCGCGTCGCCGAGCTCGTCGAGGAAGTGCCGCAGCGTCTTCGTCACCCGGACCGGGAACCTGTGCCGCCCGAGCCGGCCGACGGCCTCGGACAGCTCGGTGATCGCGTTGTCCTTGTGGATCATCGAACCGTGCCCGGCGGTGCCGTCCACGGTCAGCTTCATCCAGTGCATGCCCTTCTGGGCGGTCTCCACGAGGTACAGCCGCAGCTTCTCGTTGACCGTGAAGGAGAACCCGCCGACCTCGCCGATCGCCTCGGTCACGCCCTCGAAGAGGTCGGGGTGCTTGTCGACGAGATGCCGCGCGCCCCACGTACCGCCGGCCTCCTCGTCGGCGAGGAACGCGAGGACGATGTCACGCGGCGGCTTGCGCCCGCTGCGCAGCCGGTCCCGGACGACCGCCAGCGTCATGGCGTCCATGTCCTTCATGTCGACCGCGCCGCGGCCCCACACCATCCCGTCCGCGATCTCGCCGGAGAAGGGGTGATGGGTCCAGTCCGCCGCGTTGGCCGGTACGACGTCGGTGTGGCCGTGGATGAGCAGCGCGGGGCGCGAGCGGTCCTCGCCCTCGATACGGGCCACGGTCGACGCGCGTCCCTTGTGCGACTCGAAGATCTGCGGCTCGAGCCCGACCTCGGCGAGCTTCTCGGCCACGTACTCCGCGGCCTTGCGCTCACCCGGTCCGGAGTGGTCCCCGTAGTTGCTGGTGTCGATCTGGATCAGCTCGCGACAGAGGTCCACGACCTCGTCCTCGCCAGAGACGCTCCTGGCCGTGTTCGACTCGCTCACGCTGCTTCCTCCCACTGTCACTGCTGGTGGTCCCCCCTCATCCTCCCCCCCACCCCCGCCTCGCCCCAAGGCCGGACCCGGCCCGTCACACGCCGTTCACGCGGCGACGGGGTGTGACCGGGGGCCCTCGAAAGCCTGGTAATGTTTCCTCTGTCGCCGCGAGGGAAACCCCGCGCGACAAACACCTTGTCCGGGTGGCGGAATGGCAGACGCGCTAGCTTGAGGTGCTAGTGCCCTTTATCGGGCGTGGGGGTTCAAGTCCCCCCTCGGACACACAGAGGAGTGAGGGCCGCGACCATCAGGTCGCGGCCCTCACTCGTTGTACGCATCGGGGCCCTCAACTCGTCGTGTTCGCCGCGTTACGCACAGATGTGGGGCAGATCTCGTCAGGATGACATACCCCCATGTCAGAGCACCGTCACCACGCCGGAATCAGCGGTTCCAGTGCCCTCGTACGGCCTCCTCGCATGGCTGATGACCAGGTACGCGACTAGCGTCGTACTAAAATTCAAGGCTTGTTTGGAGCTGGACCGGAATATCCCCAGGCATACCTGCGGGCCCACCAGCTCCCCGGACGCTCCGGGAACGACACGTGAGGACCCGATGGCAGCCCTCGAGCAAGGCCCCGCACTCGCGCTGTTCGACGAGGAGGTGCGCGCGGAGTTCGGCGACCCGGCGCGCTTCTCCGCCTCCGTCGCCGCCTCGCCGCGCACGCTGGTCGACATCCTCGACGCCACCGTCCGGGCCCACCCCGACGAGCCCGCCCTCGACGACGGCCACCGGGTCCTCACCTACCGCGCCCTGGCCGTCGAGGTCGAGGCCCTGCGGCGGCGGCTGAGCGACGTCGGGGTGGGCCTCGGCGACCGGGTCGGCGTCCGCGTCCCCTCCGGCACCAACGAGCTGTACATAGCCATCCTCGCCGTACTGGCCGCAGGCGCCGCCTATGTGCCGGTGGACGCCGAGGACCCCGACGAGCGGGCCGAGCTGGTCTTCGGCGAGGCGGAGGTGCGGGCCGTCGTCGGGGCCGGGCACCGGCTGACCGTCAACGGCACCTCCGAGGTGCCCGCCGCACGGCCCGGTGTCGAGCACGACGCCTGGATCATCTTCACCTCCGGGTCCACGGGCAAGCCCAAGGGCGTGGCCGTCAGTCACCGCAGCGCCGCCGCCTTCGTCGACGCCGAGGCGGAGCTGTTCCTCACCGAGGACCCGATCGGGCCCGGTGACCGGGTCATGGCCGGCCTGTCCGTCGCCTTCGACGCCTCCTGCGAGGAGATGTGGCTGGCCTGGCGCTACGGCGCCTGCCTGGTGCCCGTGCCGCGCTCCCAGGTGCGCAGCGGCGCCGACCTGGGGCCCTGGCTGGTCGAGCAGGAGATCAGCGTCGTCTCGACCGTGCCGACGCTCGCCGCGCTCTGGGAGCCCGAGGCCCTGGCCGACGTACGGCTGCTGATCTTCGGCGGTGAGGCCTGCCCGCCCGAGCTGGTCCAGCGGCTGGTGACCGAGGGCCGCGAGGTGTGGAACACCTACGGGCCCACCGAGGCGACCGTCGTCGCCTGTGCCTCCCTCATGACCGGCGAGGAGCCGATCCGGATCGGGCTGCCGCTGAACGGCTGGGAACTGGCCGTGGTCGACGAGGCCGGCGCGCCCGTGGCCATGGGCGACAGCGGCCAGCTGGTGATCGGCGGGGTCGGTCTCGCCCGGTATCTCGACGCCGAGAAGGAGGCGGAGAAGTACGCGCCGCTCAAGGCGCTCGGCTGGGAGCGGGCGTACCGCAGTGGTGACCTCGTCAAGGCCGAGCCGGAGGGGCTGATCTTCCTCGGGCGGGCCGACGAGCAGATCAAGCTCGGCGGGCGCCGCATCGAGCTCGGCGAGGTCGACACGGCGCTCCAGGCGCTCCCCGGGGTGGCGGGCGCCGCCGCCGCCGTCCGGACCGCCCGCAGCGGCAACCAGCTGCTCGTCGGCTATGTCGTCACGCAGGAGGGCTGGGACCACGCCGCCGCCGTCGAGAAGCTGCGCGCCGAACTGCCCGCGGCCCTCGTCCCGCTGCTCGCCCCGGTCGCGGACCTGCCGACCCGTACCTCGGGCAAGGTGGACCGCAACGCGCTTCCCTGGCCCCTGGAGGGCCTGGAGACCGGCGGTGCGAAGGAACAGCTCTACGGCACCGAGGCCTGGCTCGCCGAGCAGTGGAGCGAGGTCCTCGGCATCCCGGTCGGCAGCGGGTCCGACGACTTCTTCGCGATCGGCGGCGGCAGCCTCGCCGCCGCCCAGCTCACCACCCGGCTGCGCACCCGCTACCCCAGCGCCGCCGTGCTCGACATCTACCAGCAGCCCGTCCTGCGCAAGCTGGCCCGGCACCTGGAGAAGTCCGCGCAGGACGACGGCGGCGATCGGGTGATCGCCCCGGTGCCGCTGCGCGCCAAGGTGGCCCAACTGTTCCTGCTGATACCCCTGTTCACGCTGATGGGGCTGCGCTGGACCGTGGCGCTGGCCGCGCTCGGGAACGTACTGCACTGGTTCGGTCCCTACCCCTGGGCGCCGAGCGCCCCGTGGTGGCTCGTCGGCGCCGGGGCGGTCGTGCTCCACAGCCCGCCGGGGCGGCTCGCGATCGCGGCGGGCGG
>LRTP01001209.1 GCA_001550305.1 Streptomyces diastatochromogenes | reverse complement strand
CTGCTGCTGCGCCGGGTGAAGCCCGGGCGCCACCCGCGCGGCGGAAGCGTGCATCTGCGGCTGTGGACCGCCGAGCGGCTGGCCGAGTTCAGCGGCGCGGCCTCGCTGACCGGGTCCTGGCTGGAGCGGTACGCGCGTGCCCTGGGCGCCAAGGTCGGCACGGACGTCGATCTGCACTCCCTGCCGCCGGTGACCGGCATGCTCAAGCTGGGCCGGGGTGCCGCCGTCGAGTCCGAGGTGGACCTGTCGGGGTACTGGCTGGACGGTGACCGGCTGGAGATCGGGCAGGTCAAGGTCGGCGCCGGTGCGGTGGTCGGGACGCGCAGCATCCTCTTCCCGGGCGCGCGCGTCGGCAAGCGGGCCGAGGTGGCGCCGGGCTCGGCGGTCGCCGGGCAGATCCCCACCGGGCAGCGCTGGGCCGGAGCGCCCGCCGGCAAGCTCGGCAAGGCGAAGCGTGCCTGGCCCAAGGAGCGTCCGCGCCGGGGTACGTACTGGCGGGCGATGTACGGCGCGACCGGCTTCGCCCTGACCGCACTGCCTGTCCTGTCCGCCGTAGCGGCGCTCCTGGTGGCTCATCTGTTCGTGAGCGCGGACGCCGGGCTCGGTGCGGCCCTGCGCGGCGCGGCGCTCGCACTGGTCCCGGCCACGCTCGCCTTCGGGCTCGCGTACGCGCTGCTGCTCCTGGTCGGCGTGCGTCTGCTCAGCCTGGGCCTGCGCGAAGGCACGTACCCGACGCACAGCCGGATCGGCTGGCAGGCCTGGACCGTCACGCAGTTGATGGACCGCTCGCGCGACACGCTGTTCCCGCTGTACGCCGGGCTGATCACGCCGGTGTGGCTGCGGCTGCTCGGTATGAAGATCGGCCGGGGTGCCGAGGTCTCCACCGTCCTCGCGCTGCCGAGTCTCACCACCGTGGGCGAGGGCGCCTTCCTCGCCGACGACACCCTGACCGCGCCGTACGAGCTGGGCGGCGGCTGGATGCGGATCGGGCGTGCCGAGATCGGCCGCCGGGCCTTCCTGGGCAACTCCGGGATGACCGCGCCGGGCCGCAGCGTGCCGGACGGCGGGCTGGTCGGGGTGCTGTCGGCGACCCCGAAGAAGGCGAAGAAGGGCAGCTCGTACCTGGGTCTGCCGCCGGTGAAGCTGCCGCGCTCGACGCAGGACGGTGATCAGAGCCGTACCTACGACCCGCCCGCGCGGCTGCTGTGGGCGCGGGCCCTCGTGGAGCTGTGCCGGATCGTGCCGGTGTTCTGCTCGGCGGCGCTGGCGGTGCTCACCGTCGCCGCGCTGAGCGCGCTGGGCGTCTGGGCGCCGCTGCTGGCCGGAATCGTGTTCCTGGGCGTCGGTGTGCTGGCCTGCCTGACGTCCATCGTGGCGAAGTGGCTGCTGGTGGGCCGGCACCGGGCGGGCGAGCACCCGCTGTGGAGCGGTTTCGTGTGGCGCAACGAGCTGGCGGACACCTTCGTCGAGGTCGTCGCCGTGCCGTGGCTGGCCGGATCCGTGCCCGGTACGCCGCTGATGACGGCGTGGCTGCGCGGCCTCGGCGCCCATATCGGCAAGGGCGCATGGATCGAGAGTTACTGGCTACCCGAGACGGACCTGGTGACCCTGGAGGACGCGACCACGGTCAACCGGGGCTGTGTCCTGCAGACCCACCTCTTCCACGACCGGATCTTGCGGACGGATACTGTTGTCCTCCGTGAGGGCGCCACCCTGGGCCCGGGCGGAATCGTCCTTCCCGGCAGCACAGTCGGGGCGCGCAGCACGCTGGGACCCGCGTCGCTCGTCATGGCGGCGGAATCCGTCCCCGACGACACCCGCTGGCTGGGCAACCCGATCGAGGCATGGCGTTCCTAGGCGCGGCCCGTACGGCGTCCGGGGACGGTGCACCGGCACGTCGTACGAGCACAGCGCAGGGAGCAGACGCAAGCGTGAGCGTTCAGCAGACAGTGGGTTCGGACCCGTACTTCCCGGCCAACGGTGATCCCCGTTACCGGGTACACCGGTATGAGCTCGCGCTGGACTACCGTCCCGGCCCCAACCGGCTGTCGGGCACCGCGCGGCTCAACGCCATAGCGGGCCGGGCTCCACTCACCGAGTTCCAGCTGAACCTGGCCGACTTCCGGATCGGCCGGGTCCGGGTCGACGGCAAGGCACCGCACTACACACATCGGGGCGGCCGGTTGCGCATCCGGCCGCCGAAGCCGATACGGGCCGGGGCCGCGTTCACCGTGGAGGTGCACTGGTCGGGCAACCCCAAGCCGGTCACCAGCCCCTGGGGCGAGCTCGGCTGGGAGGAGCTGGAGGACGGGGCGTTGGTGGCGAGCCAGCCGATCGGCGCTCCCTCCTGGTACCCGTGCAACGACCGCCCCGCCGACAAGGCCTCGTACCAGATCTCGATCACGACGCCGTCGGCGTACTCGGTGGTGGCGGGGGGCCGGCTGCTCACCCGCACGACGAAGGCGTCGACGACGACCTGGGTGTACGAGCAGGCGGCGCCGACCTCCAGCTATCTGGTCGGGCTGTCGATCGGGAAGTACCAGACGGTGCTGCTCGGCGACCCCGGGCTCGGCGGCGTGCCGCAGACGGGGCATCTGCCCGCGCACCTGCTCGCCGCGTTCTCCCGGGACTTCGCGCGGCAGCCCGCGATGATGGAGCTGTTCGAGCAGATCTTCGGGCCGTATCCGTTCGGCGAGTACGCCGTCGTGGTGACCGAGGAGGAGCTCGATGTCCCCGTCGAGGCACAGGGGTTGTCGCTGTTCGGCGCCAACCACGTGGACGGGGCGCGGGGTTCGGAGCGGCTGATCGCGCACGAGCTGGCGCACCAGTGGTTCGGCAACAGCGTGTCCATCGCGGACTGGCGGCACATCTGGCTGAACGAGGGCTTCGCGAAGTACGCCGAGTGGCTGTGGTCGGAGCGGTCGGGAGGCCGTACGGCCCAGCAGTTGGCCGCTCTCGCGCACCGCAAGCTGTCCGGGCAGCCGAAGGACCTGGTGCTGTCCGACCCGGGCCGCAAGCTGATGTTCGACGACCGGCTCTACGAGCGCGGCGGGCTCACCCTGCACGCGCTGCGCTGCGCGATGGGCGACGACGCCTTCTTCCGTATGCTGCGCGGCTGGGCGGCCCTGCACCGGGGCGGCGCGGTCACCACGGCGGCGTTCACCGCGCATGCCGCCCGGTACTCGGCCGAGCCGCTGGACGACCTGTTCGGGGCCTGGCTGCGTACGGCGAAGCTGCCGCCGCTGCCGACCCTGGCCGTACCGGTCGCGCCGATGCCGGCCCGCCCGACGTACCCGCCGACCAACGCCGACTCGGCGTAGGGACTCCGGGCGGGGAGAGAGGTCCCTCGGGGCCGGGAGAGAATGGCGGTCATGACCAGTCGTAGCTGCCCGTGCGGGCTGCCCGAGCCGTACGCGCGGTGCTGTGGGCGCTTCCACCGCGGTGAGGCGCCCGCGCCGACCGCGGAGCGTCTGATGCGGTCGCGGTACTGCGCCTTCGTCGAGGAGGACGAGGGGTATCTGCTGCGGACCTGGCATCCGCGGACACGACCGGCGCGGGTCGACTTCGATCCGGGGATGCGGTGGACGGGTCTGGAGATCCTCGACACGGGGCAGGGGTCGGCCTTCCACTCCGTGGGGACCGTGACCTTCCGGGCCTCCTACCGGGGCGGTTCGCTGCACGAGCGGAGCCGGTTCGAGCGGGTGGACGGAGCCTGGGTGTACGTCGACGGCGACTTCCTGGGGTAGGACGCCTACGGCGCGAGGATGTCCAGTTCCTGGAGCGCGCCGACCGTGATCTGGCGGGTGAGTTCCTCGGCGCGGGACGCGTCGCCCGCGCGGACCGCCTCCGCGACCTGGACGTGCAGGGTGACGGCGGCCGGGTCGGGGTCCTCGAACATCACCTCGTGGTGGGTGCGGCCCGCGAGGACCTCGGCGACCACGTCACCGAGACGGGCGAACATCTCGTTGCCGGAGGCGTTGAGGATCACCCGGTGGAAGGCCATGTCGTGGACGAGGTACTCCTCCAGCTTGTGGCCGCGTGAGTTGGCCACCATGCCGAGGGCGCACTCGGTGAGCTCCGCGCACTGCGCGGCGGTGGCGTGCCGGGCGGACAGGCCCGCGGCGATGGGTTCGACGGCGGAGCGCAGCACGGTGAGCGAACGCAGCTGGTGGGGGCGGTCGGCGCCGGCCAGCCGCCAGCGGATGACCTGAGGGTCGAACACGTTCCATTCCGCCTTGGGGCGGACCGTGACGCCGACGCGGCGGCGGGACTCGACCAGGTACATGGACTCCAGCACCCTGACCGCCTCGCGCATCACGGAGCGTGACACCTCGAAGCGCTGCGCGAGCTCGTCGGTGCGCAGCACGCTGCCCGGCGGGTACTCGCCCGCCGTGATCGCCGGCCCGAGGGATTCCAGTACATGTCCGTGCAGTCCCCGGCCCCGTGTGGTCATGGGGTCAGCGTACGAGGCGGAGCCCCGGAACAAAAAGTCAGACTTATATGTCACACACTCTTGAATTCGTCATACCTAATGAGTTTCAGTGTCGTCTACATCAGATGTCGACGAAGACAGTCACGCGACAGTGACGTAGACAGTGAGGCAGCGATGAGCACCCCCCATGTCGTCGTGGTCATGGGCGTCGCAGGTACCGGCAAGACCACCATCGGTCCCCTGCTTGCGGCCCGGCTCGGCGTCCCGTACGCCGAGGGCGACGACTTCCACCCGCCGGCCAACATCGCCAAGATGACGGCCGGGCACCCGCTGACGGACGACGACCGCTGGCCGTGGCTGGACGCCATCGGCCGTTGGGCGCACGACCGGCACGGGCTCGGCGGAGTGGTCAGCAGTTCGGCGCTCAAGCGCAGCTATCGCGACCGACTGCGGGCCGAGGCGCCCGGAGTCGTCTTCGTCCATCTGACTGGCGACCGCGCGCTCATCGAGGACCGGATGTCGCACCGCCAGGGGCACTTCATGCCGACGGCGCTGCTGGACTCGCAGTTCGCCACCCTCCAGCCGCTGGAAGCGGACGAGGCGGGTGTCTCCGTGGACGTCTCCGGCGACCCCGGGGAGATCACCGAACGGGCCGTGGCCGCACTACAGGGGCTTGCCCAGCCCTCGCTCTAACACCTTCCCCACGTACGTTTCTCAAGCAAGGGACCACCGTGACCAGACTCAGCGTCGAGATGCTGGCAGCGGACACCGTCGAGCCGATCACCTCGGCGGGCCATGCTCAGCTGGGCATCGCCGTGCTGGCGGGCATCGCCGTCATCGTCCTGCTCATCACCCAGTTCAAGCTGCACGCATTCCTGGCCCTGACCATCGGCTCGCTCGCCCTCGGCGCCTTCGCCGGGGCCCCGCTCGACAAGACCATCGCCAGCTTCACCACCGGCCTCGGCGCCACCGTCGCCGGCGTCGGCGTCCTGATCGCGCTCGGCGCGATCCTCGGCAAACTCCTCGCCGACTCCGGCGGCGCCGACCAGATCGTCGACACCATCCTCGCCAAGGCCGGCGGCCGCGCCATGCCCTGGGCCATGGTGCTGATCGCCTCGGTGATCGGCCTGCCGCTGTTCTTCGAGGTCGGCATCGTGCTGCTGATCCCCGTCGTACTGATGGTCGCCAAGCGCGGCAACTACTCCCTGA
Organism: Streptomyces diastatochromogenes; assembly: GCA_001550305.1. Classification (GTDB taxonomy): domain Bacteria; phylum Actinomycetota; class Actinomycetes; order Streptomycetales; family Streptomycetaceae; genus Streptomyces; species Streptomyces mirabilis_D. The sequence goes on along the minus strand of LRTP01001209.1, from coordinate 2,198 downwards.
TGCGCATCGGCATCCCGGCGCTGGCCGGTCTGTCCGTGATGCACGGCCTGATCCCGCCGCACCCCGGCCCGCTGGTCGCCATCGACGCGGTCAAGGCCAACCTCGGCATCACGCTCGCCCTCGGCGTCCTGGTCGCCATCCCGACCGTGATCATCGCGGGCCCGGTCTTCTCCCGCTACGCGGCCCGCTGGGTCGACGTCCCGGCCCCCGACCGCATGATCCCCACCCGCGCCTCCGAAGAACTCGACAAGCGACCCGGCTTCGGCGCCACCCTCGCCACCATGCTGCTCCCGGTCGTCCTCATGCTCTCCAAGGCACTGGTCGACATCATCGTGGACGACCCCACCCACATGGTGCAGCGCGTCTTCGACGTCGTCGGCTCCCCGCTGATCGCCCTGCTCGCCGCCGTGATCGTGGGCATGTTCACCCTCGGCCGCGCGGCCGGCTTCACCAAGGACCGCATCTCGACGACCGTCGAGAAGTCCCTCGCCCCCATCGCGGGCATCCTGCTGATCGTGGGCGCGGGCGGCGGCTTCAAGCAGACCCTGATCGACTCCGGCGTGGGCCAGATGATCCTGGACATCTCCAAGGACTGGTCGATCCCCGCGCTGCTGCTCGCCTGGCTGATCGCGGTGGCCATCCGCCTCGCGACCGGCTCCGCGACCGTCGCCACCATCTCGGCGGCCGGCCTGGTCGCGCCCCTCGCGGCCGACATGTCCACCACCCACACCTCCCTCCTTGTCCTCGCGATCGGCGCCGGCTCGCTCTTCTTCAGCCATGTCAACGACGCCGGGTTCTGGCTGGTCAAGGAGTACTTCGGCCTCAGCGTCGGCCAGACCGTCAAGACCTGGTCCGTCATGGAGACGATCATCTCGGTGGTGGCGGGCGGGCTGGTCCTGCTGCTGTCGCTGGTCATCTAGGGGTACGAGGATGAGAGACGGGAGTACGGGGATGAGCCACCCTCTGTTCGACATCAGTGGTCGCAGGGCCCTGGTCACCGGCTCCAGCCGGGGCATCGGGTTCGCGCTCGCCCGCGGGCTCCTGGAGGCGGGCTGCACGGTCGTCCTCAACGGGCGGGACGCCGACCGGCTCACCAAGGCCGCGTCGGAGCTGCCCGGCGACGTCCACACCGCGGTCTTCGACGTCACGGACGGCCCCTCGGTGGCCGCCGGAATAGCGGACGTCGAGGACCGGGTGGGCCCGCTCGACATCCTCGTCAACAACGCGGGCATGCAACTGCGGGCCCCGCTCCTGGAGTTCACGGACACCGACTGGCACCGGATCCTGAACACCAACCTGACCAGCGCGTTCCTGGTCGGCCGCGAGGCGGCGCGACGGATGACGGAGCGCGGCCACGGCAAGATCGTCAACATCTGCTCGCTGCAGAGCGAGGTCGTCCGTCCGGGCATCGCCCCGTACGCGGCCACCAAGGGCGCGCTGAAGATGCTCACCAAGGGCATGTGCGCGGACTGGGGGCAGTACGGGGTGCAGGTGAACGGGCTCGGCCCCGGTTACATCGAGACGGAGCTGACCCAGCCCCTCGTCGAGGACGAGGAGTTCAGCGCCTGGGTGCGGCGACGCACCCCGGCCGGCCGGTGGGGCCGCACGGAGGACCTGGTCGGCGGGGTGCTCTTCCTCGCCTCGCCGGCGGCGGACTTCGTGAGCGGGCAGGTGCTGTACGTCGACGGCGGTATGACGAGTGTGCTGTGAAGCGGACCGCGCGATGAAAGCGATGAAAGCGGTGAAAGGGGCCTGACGATGCTCGGCTGTGTGATTCACGGGCAGGGTGACCTGCGGGTCGACGAACTGCCGGCCCCCTCCGCCGGGCCCGGCGAGGCACTCGTCGCCGTCCGGTACGGCGGTGTGTGCGGGTCGGACCTCCACTACTGGCGCCACGGCGGCGTGGGGGACTTCCGGCTGCGCGAGCCGATGGTGCTGGGCCACGAGGTCGTGGGGACGGTGCTGTCGTACGGCGACGGGGCCACCGGTCCCACGCCGGGTACGGCCGTGGCGGTGCACCCGGCGACCCCGTGCGGGGTGTGCCCGGAGTGCGCCGACGGGCGGGCGAACGTCTGCCGGGACACCCGCTACCTGGGCAGCGCGGCGCGCACCCCGCATGTGCAGGGCGCCTTCGCCGCCCAAGTGGTGGTGCCCGCCCGGCAGTTGAGGGAGCTGCCCGCGGGGCTCCCGCTGCGGCG
>LRTP01000121.1 GCA_001550305.1 Streptomyces diastatochromogenes | reverse complement strand
GCGGCGATCGCTCTGGCGGCGGCGCGGCGGCCGCCGTACACGAACGTCGCCACCTGGGTCGCCTCGGCCGGCGGCCTGCTCACGGTCGCCGCGCTCGGTGGCGTCCCGCGCTCGTCGCTGCCGGGCGAGTGGACGGTTCCGGGGTATCTGGTCTGCGCCGTGGCCGTGTTGGCTGCCGTACGCACCCGGCTCCCCGAGCCGATGAGGCGTGGCCTCGCCCTGGCGGCCGTCTCCGTGCAGGCCGTCGCGGTGGTGTGGGCGCTGCCGCCGGTCGCCGTCGCTCTGCTGGGCCCGGTGGCCCGGGTGGGACGGATCTGGACCGGGGCCCCCTCGACCGCGCGTGAGGCGGTCACGACCGACGGCGTCCCCTGGCCTCCGTACGCGGCCACGGCCCCGCTCGTCCTCGTGGTCGTCGCCACCGTCCTCGCCGTGGCCGTCCGCGGTACGGAGTGGCGCCCCAGGGCGACGATCGGCGCGTCGGCCCTCGTCTGGGCTGCCGCGCTCGTCCTTCCCGCGGCCCTCGACATCCCCTACTGGGCTGGGATGTCGGCGCTAGGACTCACGATCGTGGCGGCGCTGGCGTACGTCGCCCGCTCGGCGGAGCCGCGCCCGGTCCTCTTCCTCCCGGCCCTTGTCAGCTCGGTGAGCCTCGCGTGCCTCTCCCTCGCCGCCGAGGGCACGACCCTCGGCGTCCTCGCCGCGCTGACCGTGCTGTTCGCCGCCGCGTCCGGGCGCTCGCGCCTCGCCCCGGTCGCCGCCCTCACGTACGCCACCGCGCTCGCCTGTGCCGTGGGCGCGTCCCTCGGCTGGCAGTCGCCGTACATCGCGCTGCTGGTCCTCCTCGTACCGGTCGTCGCGGCTCTGCTCGCGGCACGCGTCGCGGGCTCCCCCGCGCGCGTGCCCGTCGAGGTGACAGGCGCCGTCGCCGGGCTGCT
>LRTP01001208.1 GCA_001550305.1 Streptomyces diastatochromogenes | reverse complement strand
CAGGCCTCACGGGCCCGCTCCGGGCGGTCCTTGCCGTGCAGCGCGCGCTGGACGGTGGCGCAGGCGAGGAGTAAGGCGGCGTCGGCGGACTCGGGTTCCGCGAGCTGCCAGTCCCGGGCCCAGGCGAGGGCGGCGGGCTCCTGGGCCAGGACGGTGACGCGGTGTCCGCGGCGGTCCCAGTCGTCGCCGGTGGCGGCGAGCAGCGCGCGGACCGCGGTCCATCGTCCCTGGGCCAACGAGGTGCGCGCGGCGACGAGTTCGGTGTCGTCGAGCGCGGCGTCGAAGGCGTGGACCGCGCGTTTGCGGCCACGGCCGAGGGGAGGAGGGGGTGGCGGGGGTGGCGACACCGCGGGGCTTCCTCACAGACGCGGCTAGTCAAGGGGAGATCACGCACAGCAAACCCTTGGCTGAGGGTTTACGTCAAGGCCCGATCGATCAGCTGCACGGTGCAACTTCCCTTGAATGGCGCAGAGTTGATGTTCTCTCGCGCGCTCTCCGGGACGGGAACGGGCTGGTGGGACGGCTCTCTCCGGGGGCGAGCCCGACTCCCGGCGGGGGCCGAGCCGCGCTCGGGCCCGGCTCCCCGGAGTCCGGGTCACGGCCGAAACCCGACCACGGAACGGTCCCCCGCGGAGCCGGGCCCACCGGAGCGGGATGCGGGCCCGGGGCGTCGGGCCCGGACTCGTGCGAGGGTCAGCTCACCGCCTTGGCGGCCGCTCGGCCCGCTGTGCGGCCGGAGAAGAGGCAGCCCCCGAGGAAGGTGCCCTCCAGGGAGCGGTAGCCGTGGACTCCGCCACCGCCGAAGCCGGCCGCCTCGCCTGCCGCGTACACGCCGGAGAGCGGGTCGCCGCCCTCCGTCAGTACGCGCGAGGAGAGGTCGGTCTCCAGCCCGCCCAGGCTCTTGCGGGTGAGGATGTGGAGGCGGACGGCGATGAGCGGACCCGCCTTGGGGTCCAGGATGCGGTGCGGGGTGGCCGTACGGATCAGCTTGTCCCCGAGGTAGTTGCGGGCGCCGCGGATCGACGTCACCTGGAGGTCCTTGGTGAAGGGGTTCGCGATCTCCCGGTCGCGTGCGACGATCTCGCGGCGCAGCGCGGCCTCGTCGATCAGCGGCTCCTTGGTCAGGGCGTTCATGCCGCGCACCAGGGCGCCCAGATCCTTCTCGACGACGAAGTCCGCGCCGTTGTCCATGAACGCCTTGACGGGGCCCGGTACGTCGGCACGCGCCCGGCCGATCACGTCCCTGATCGACTTGCCGGTCAGGTCCGGGTTCTGTTCCGAGCCGGAGAGCGCGAACTCCTTGCCGATGATCTTCTGGTCGAGCACGAACCACGTGTACTCGTATCCGGTCTTCATGATGTGTTCGAGCGTGCCGAGGGTGTCGAAGCCCGGGAAGAGCGGCACGGGGAGCCGGTTCCCGCGGGCGTCCAGCCAGAGGGAGGACGGGCCCGGCAGGATGCGGATGCCGTGGTTCTCCCAGATGGGGTTCCAGTTCTGGATGCCCTCGGTGTAGTGCCACATGCGGTCGCGGTTGATGAGGTGCGCGCCCGTCTCCTCGGCTATCGCGAGCATCTTGCCGTCGACGTGCGCGGGGACGCCCGCGACCATCTTCTCGGGCGGCGTACCGAGCCGCTCGGGCCAGTTCGCGCGGACCAGGTCGTGGTTGCCGCCGATGCCGCCCGAGGTGACGATCACCGCCTGCGCCTTGAGCTCGAACGCCCCGGTGACGGTACGGCTGCTGGCCTGCCCGCGCGCGATGCCGGACGGCTCCAGGATCTCCCCGGTGACCGTGTCGACGGTGCCCGCGCTGCGGGACAGCCCGGTGACGCGGTGGCGGAACTTAAGCTGGACGAGCCCACGGGCGACCCCGGCGCGTACCCGCCGCTCGAAGGGCGCGACCACTCCGGGCCCGGTCCCCCACGTGATGTGGAAGCGCGGCACGGAGTTCCCGTGCCCGTTGGCGTCGTAGCCGCCGCGCTCCGCCCAGCCGACCACCGGGAAGAAGCGGACCCCCTGCTGGTGCAGCCAGGACCGCTTCTCACCGGCCGCGAAGTCGACGTACGCCTCGGCCCAGCGGCGCGGCCAGTGGTCCTCGGCCCGGTCGAAGCCGGCCGTGCCCATCCAGTCCTGGAGGGCGAGCGCGTGACTGTCCTTGATCCGCATCCGGCGCTGCTCGGGCGAGTTCACGAAGAAGAGTCCGCCGAAGGACCAGTGGGCCTGGCCACCGATCGACTGTTCCGGCTCCTGGTCGAGGAGAATCACCGTGCGGCCCGCGTCGACGAGCTCCGCGGTCGCGGCGAGCCCCGCGAGGCCCGCTCCGATCACGATCACATCTGCGTCGTAGGCCATGGACCCGTCCTCTCGGCCTGCCGACGTTTCCGGTCGGCTTCTGCCGGCTTCGTCACGAGCCGGCGGCATCGTCGTTGGTTGATGAGACAGTGGTACGGAAGACATCAGGCACCGGTATCGGTCGAACAGGCAGCGCCGCCGATCGACCAGCCGTTGTTACCGATCGGTCAGATCCTTCGGCAAGAAGAGTGACCGAGTCAACTGCCCGGTTCCGGGTACTCCCGTGGGCAGGGCACGGTCGATGGCACTACAGTCGGCGGGAATACGCGCCCGCGACCCGTGCTGACCCGAACGTATCGAGGTACCCAGCGTGTCGGTTCTCGTTCTGATCCTCTCGGTGAGCGCGGCCTGCTGTCTGGGCTTCGGTTTCGTGCTCCAGCAGAACGCCGCCTCACACGCCCCGCTGAGCGACTTCCTCTCCTGGCGCCTGCTGCTCGACCTCATCCGGGTGCCCCGCTGGCTGGGCGGCATCGGGCTCATGGTGTGCGGCATGGTCCTCGGCGCGGTCGCCCTGGGCAAGGGCGAGATCTCCCAGGTGGAACCCCTCCTCGCGACCAATCTGCTGTTCGCGCTCGCGCTCACCCGCCACCAGACCAAGCACCCCCTGGGCCGCCAGGGCTGGGCGGGCCTCGTCCTGCTCGCGGGCGGGGTCACGGCGTTCATCGTGGCGGGCAAGCCCAAGGGCGGCGACTCGGTGACCGATCCGCTGCGGCACTGGCTGATCATCGGGATCATGATCGGGCTCGCGCTGCTGCTCACCACCTACGCCAAGCGCTCCCGGATGACCGCGGCGCCCGTCCTGCTCGCGCTGGCCGCGGGGCTGCTGTACGGCGTCCAGGACGCGCTCACCCGGGTCAGCGGGGAGCGGTTCGGAGCCGGCGGCTTCAGTGAGCTGCTGACCGGCTGGCAGCCGTACGGGGTGCTCGCGCTCGGGGTGACGGGCCTGGTGCTGGTGCAGAGCGCCTTCGAGACGGCGGAGCTGCGGATGTCGCTGCCCGCGCTCACCGCCGCCCAGCCGCTGGCCGGAATCGTGTGCGGCGTGGGCTTCCTCGGGGACAAGCTGCACACGGACGTGGGGGCACTCACCTGGGAAGCGGCGGGGCTCGCGGCGATCGTGGCGGGAATCGTCCTGCTGGGCATGCACCCCTCGATGCCGTCGGGCACCACCAAGACCGAGTCGGTACGCGACCTCCAGCCGCATTGAGGGCGTACGACGACGCCGCGTCGGGCCGCACGGACGGCGCGCACCGCGCCCGGCGCCGACGGCTGCTTGGATGGGGCCATGAGCGCCGCTGACGAGATCCTCGACATCGTGGACGAGAACGACGTGGTCGTCGGGCAGTCCCCGCGTGGCGAGGCGTATGCGCGCGGTCTTCGCCACCGCTGCGTGTTCATCCAGGCCCGGGACGCCCGGGGCCGCCTCTTCGTCCACCGCCGCACGCCCACCAAGCTCGTCTTCCCCTCCCTCTACGACATGTTCGTCGGCGGGGTCGTGGGCGCGGGCGAGTCCTACGACTCCGCGGCCCTGCGCGAGGCCGAGGAGGAACTCGGGGTCTCCGGACTCCCTCGGCCCGTCCCCCTCTTCAAGTTCCTCTACGACAACGGCTCCGGCCAGACCTGGTGGTCGGCCGTCTACGAGGTCCGCTGCGAGCTCCCGGTGAACCCCCAGACGGAGGAGGTCGCCTGGCACGACTTCCTCACCGACGAGGAGGTGGAACGGCACCTGACGGACTGGACGTGGGTGCCGGACGGCCTGGCGGCGTACGAGCGCCTCAAGGACCACCGGGCGACGGGCACCGACTGAGCCCCCGACGGGCCCCGGTAGGGTCGATGGCGTGATCGAATTCGTACGGAACGTCCGGCTGTGGTTCGCGCCCGAGGAGGTGCGGCAGGAGGGCGTCACGCCCGACTACCGGTTCTCGCTGGCGAACGAGCGGACCTTCCTCGCCTGGCTGCGCACCGCGCTGGCGCTGATCGGCGGCGGTTTCGCCGTGGATCAGTTCCTGCCGGACCTGCGCTGGGGCTGGCGGGTCGGCCTCGCGCTGGCCCTGCTGGCGGCGGGCGTGCTCTGCTCGCTGCGCGCCGTCAATCACTGGGTGCGCTGCGAGCGCGCGATGCGCCGCGGGGAGGACCTTCCCGTGTCGCGCTTCCCGGCACTGCTGAGCATCGCCGTCGCGATCGTGGCCGTCGCGATGGTCGTCGTCGTCCTCGTCGGCTGGGAAGGGTGACCGTGCCCGGCCCCCAGCACCGTCCCGAGCGGGACCCGGGGCTGCAGCCGGAGCGTACGCGGCTCGCGTGGCGGCGTACGACCCTGTCGAGCACCGTCGCCGCGGTCCTCGCGGCGAAGGCGGCGCTGCACGGCGGCCCGTCGGCGACCGACGTGGCGGCCTGTGCCCTGTGCTGCGCGCTCTGGCTGGGCTTCCTGGCGCTCGCGCACCGGCGCATCCGGGTGCTCGC
>LRTP01001207.1 GCA_001550305.1 Streptomyces diastatochromogenes | reverse complement strand
GGTGTGGGCGCACGGCGTCGGGTTGGGGCGCCGGATGCTGTGGCTGATGCGCCGCGACGGCGAGCGCCCCAAGCTCCCCGGGGGCCGTCGCCCCTATGTCCGCGCCCCGCTCCCGTCGCGCCCCGTCGACGTGCGCTACGACCGCGACGAGGAGGCCCTCCTCCTCGACGAGGGCCGTATCTCGCCGGTGCCGCCGGAGGCCTGGGACTTCGAGGTGGGCGGAGTGCGCGTCCTGGAGCAGTGGTTCGCGGCCAGGACCGAGCCGGCGGAACCACCCGAGCCGGGCACTCTGGAGGCGATCCGGACGGTCGGCTGGCCGCAGGCCTGGACGTCCGAGCTGCTGGAACTCGTCACGGTGCTGACACTGCTCGCGGAACTCCGCCCCCAGCTGGCGGAGTTGACGATCGGTTCGCCGATCACGCGGACCGAGCTGCGCGAGGCGGGTGTGCTGCCGGTTCCGGAGGCGGCGCATCGGCCCGCGTCCGTCCTCGATCATCACGAAGAGGGCCCAGAAGGGCAGTTCGCGCTCATCTGACCCCGTAGGTCCGACAGCCCCGTAGTTCTAACCCTTCGGTTCGAACGCGTCCAGCACCCGTCCCAGCGCCCGCTCGAACACCGCCTCCAGGTCGATCGGGCCCGCGTCCTGCGTGAAGGCGGCCGCCATCCGCGGATACGCGCCGGTCGCGATCCGGCTGCCGAGGTAGGCGATCCGCATCGCCTGCTCCTGCTCCGCGGACCAGGGCAGCGAGCGGGTGCGCTCGGCGGTGGCCAGTTCGTTGCCGACGTACGTCGTCACCACGCCGTTGAGCATCGCGATCAGCTCCATCTTCGTGCCGTACGACGCGTCCAGCGGGTCGAGGCAGACGAGACAGTGCTCCAGGTAGCGCAGGGCGTTGGGGCTGAAGCCGTAGACCGGGGACATCAGGCGCGGCAGCCACGGGTGGCGGTGCATGAGGGCACGGGTCTGATGGGCGACCCGGAGCATGTCGGCGCGCCAGTCGCCCGTCGGCTCCCAGGAGTCGTGCTCACCGCTGATGGCGTCAACCATCAGCTCGTACAGGTCCTCCTTGCGCGGGACGTAGTTGTACAGCGACATCGTGCCGCAGCCCAGCGCGGCGGCCACGTGCCGCATCGAGACCCCTTCGAGCCCGTCCGCGTCCGCGATCCGCACCGCGGCGGCCGCGATGTCCGCCCGGCTGTGGGCCGCCCGCGGACCACGGCCCGCGCGCTCGGGGCGGGCCCAGATCACTTCGGGTACGGCACTGCGCCCTGTCATGTCGTCGATCACCTCGCCACCATCCTAGTTACGTACAGCGTACGTAGTGCGCTATGGTCACCTCATGACAACTACGTACGCCGTACTTAGTGAAGGTCTGGAGAAGAGCTTCAGGACCAAGGGGGAGGTCGTCCACGCGGTGCGCGGGCTTGATCTCGCGGTGGCCGAGGGCACCGTCTGCGGGGTGCTCGGGCCGAACGGCGCGGGCAAGACCACTGCGGTGCGCCTGCTCACCACGCTGCTGCGGCCCGACGCGGGGTCCGCGCGGGTCGCCGGGCACGACCTCGTACGGGAGGCGGCCGCGGTGCGCGGCGCCATCGGGGTCACCGGGCAGTACGCCTCCGTCGACGGCGACCTCACCGGCCGGGAGAACCTGCGGCTGTTCGCGCGGCTGCACCGGACGCGGGACGCCGCCACACGCGCCGGTGAACTCCTCGAACGCTTCGGGCTCGCCGAGGCCGCCGACCGGCCCGCGTCCACCTACTCGGGCGGTATGCGGCGCCGCCTCGACCTCGCGGCGAGCCTGATCCGCCGCCCCGAGGTGCTCTTCCTCGACGAACCCACCACCGGGCTCGACCCGGCCAGCCGCAACCAGATCTGGGAGGCCGTGCGCGCCCTGCGGGGCGAGGGCACGACCGTGCTGCTGACCACGCAGTACCTGGAGGAGGCCGACCGGCTCGCCGACGACATCGCGCTCGTGGACCACGGCCGGGTCGCGCACACCGGATCACCCGCCGAACTCAAGGCGCTCATCGGCTCGTACGCGGAGGTCGTCGTCGCCCACGCCGACGCGATGTCCGGCGCGGCGGCCGTCCTCGACCGGCTCACCGGCTCCGAACCGGCGTTCGCCCCGGAGCGGCACGCGGTCGGGGCGGTGACCACCGATCCGACCCTGACCCTGCCCCGGCTCGTCCGTGAACTCGACGCCGCGGGGGTGCCACTGCTCGACGCGAGCCTGCGCCGGCCGACGCTCGACGACGTCTTCCTGCGCCTCACCGGAGGCCGCACCGACCGCAAGGAGCTTGTGACATGAGCACGTTGGCGTACGACGGGACCGCGATGCTGGGGCGGCACCTGCGGCGGATCCGGCACAATCCCGGGCTGCTGATCCTCACCCAGTCCATGCCGATCACGATGCTGCTGTTCTTCGGCTACGTCTTCGGCAGTGCCCTCGCAACACCCGGACAGGAGTACCGCGCCTTCCTGCTGCCGGGACTGCTGGTGGCGACCGCCGCCAACGGGATCATGACCGGCATGTTCCAGGCCGCCCAGGACTCGCACCGGGGCGTGATGGACCGCTTCCGCACCCTGCCGGTGAGCCGGGCCGCAGTGCCGCTCGGACAGGCGCTCGCGGACCTCGTGGTCACCGCCGTGGGCACGGTGCCGCTGATGCTGGTAGGGCTGGCCGTGGGCTGGCGGATCGAGGGGTCGGCGCTCCGGGCGGTGGTCGGCGTCGGACTCCTGCTGCTCTTCCGGTTCGCGACGACATGGATCGGCATCGTGCTGGGGCTCGCCTCACAGAGCGAGGAGGCGGCCGGTCAACTGGGCGGCGCGACGTTCATCCTGCCGCTGCTGTCGAACGCGTACATCCCCACCGACAACCTGCCCGGCTGGCTGCGCACGGTGGCCGAGTGGAATCCGATCAGCGCGGTGACGACGGCACTGCGGGACCTCTTCGGGAACGCACCGGTGCCGGACGAGGGGGCCTGGCCGGTGACGCATCCGGTGGCCGGGGCGCTGACCTGGTGCGCCGTCATTCTCGCGGTGTTCGTGCCGCTCGCCGTGCGCAGGTACGCGACCGGCGAGCGGTGAGACCCAACGGGGCCTCGGACACCTGCGGTTGACCACGGCCCAGGGCCGGGAGGAGGGGAGACGGAGACCGTCGCGCGCCGCCGGGTGGGAAGGAGGCGCACAAAAAGACGAAGGGGGGTCCACCCGCGCTCCGGGAACACACCGGGGCGGCGCTGCGTGCCGTGGGGACGACGGGCGGCGAGAACGCAGAGCTTACGCCGGGGCGGTGTGGTCGCCCGAGCGCGGGTTCGAGTACCGCGCGACCGTACTAGTGGCCGCCGAACAGCGAACGGCGCAGCCGCTTCAGAGGGGCGAAGAGCGAGACCCGCCGTACGCGCGCGCCCCTCCCACTGCTGTCGTGCGCGGTGTCACGCGCGGTGAGCTCACGCATCAGCGAGGTCGCCTCGGCCGTCTCGCGCTGCGGGACGGCAGGGCCGCCCAGCACCGCCAGATGGCGGTCGAGGCGCGAACTGGTCGCGCTGCTCCCGCAGGTGATCGCAGGGACACGTGCCCTGCTGCGCACTGTTATCTGTTCCATGTCTCTCCCCACCCGTACGAGTCCACCCGGCCCGGGCAGGCTAACCCTATCGCTCCCTCGTGGCACTCGTGTATCGCGGTGGCAGGATTCACCTTCCTTGTAAGGGTGTTGACGGTTACTCTCCGAATCCGACCGATTTCAGGGCGAGTTGCGCAACGGGCCTGGTGGTGGGCTGTACCGAGCCCCCCTGCGGCTCGACGGTGACAGCCAGTGACGTGGCGTTGGTATTCAGTCCGTCGGCAATCAAGGGCGTGTCGCCCTCGAAGAGCCCCAGGGAGCGCGGTTGCACGTTGGGGCGCATGAGCCACAACTGGTGCACGCGCCCCCCTGACGGAGTGGCAAGTCCGCTCAAGGTCACGACGGCGCGCCGCTCCGATGCGGAGGCGACCACTCCGATTCCACGGCCCTGTGCATCCCGGTCGCTCGTCGCCCGGGCGTCGGGGGCCGCCAGAACGTGGGCGATCTCACGTGCCTGGGCCCGCTCCTGGTCCAGCTTGTCCTGAGTCTGTGTCGCCTGCACGGCGAAGAGGGACGCCACGACGAGCGCCGCGGCGGCGGTGGCGGTGGAGAGCGGGGCGAACAAGGACCTGAAGCGCGGGGTCCGGTCGCGCGCGGGCCCGTGCGCCGCGCGCCCACGGG
>LRTP01001206.1 GCA_001550305.1 Streptomyces diastatochromogenes | reverse complement strand
CGAGCGCCACCGGCCTGCGCGCCAGCAGCCCGTCCTTGTCCGCCACGTGGTCGCGCACCTTGGCCGAGGCCAGCACCAGCGAGACGGCGGCGGCGAGGCGAGCTCCCTCACCCTGGGCGACGGACGCGGTCCGCATCCCGCGCAACGGGCACGGCCCCGCCGTACGCCGCCACCCGGTGGTGCGCTCGACCTGAGCCTCCGTCAAAACCGATATCAGCAGCCCGTCGTAATTGGTGACAACCCGAGCGAACTGTCCGTGGTCTCCGCGCAACGCGAGACAGAGTCCGCAAAGATGCGCCATCCACTGTGTTTTGAGCCCCTCACCGAGGCGGTGGCTGCAGGGCCTCACGATTCCGAACATGACACTCCCCCGTGCCTCGTTTGACGTTGAGCTGCGGCATCGTATCGACCCCTTCGTTCACCCGTACGCCCCGACCGTCACCCGAACGCCGTCGAGAATCATATTTCACTCACAGTCAGCAGTCGTACACCGCAAGACCCTTGGGGCACGGGGGCTCTCGACGAATTCGCTGTGCACCAGTACCGTCACGAAACCCCCGCGCGGCGTCTATCCACTTGGCGCGACATCCGCATCATGGACGACCATGGGGATGCGGAAAGCAAGAAAGACCGCTGTGAGAGGAGGCGTCCATGGGATCGGTGCGCAAGGCGAGTGCCTGGCTTGGCCTCGTCGACGACAACGATGACGAGCGTTACTACGACGACGACAACTACGCCGAAGGACAGGACTCCGGCGATGCCTGGGTCACGGATCCACGCGTGAAGGTCGCGTCCGAGACGGCGGAAGAGACAGGCCGCCGGATCGGCACGGTCACCCCGGACAGCTTCCGGGACGCACGCGGCATCGGCGAACTCTTCCGGGAGGGCGTCCCGGTCATCATCAACCTCACGGCCATGGAGCCCGCCGACGCCAAGCGCGTGGTGGACTTCGCGGCCGGTCTGACCTTCGGCCTGCACGGCACCATCGAGCGGGTCGCCACCCGGGTCTTCCTGCTGACCCCTGCCAACACCGAGATCGTCAGCGGCGAGGCCCCGGGACGCCAGACGGACGGCTTCTTCAACCAGAGCTGAGGCAGGGCCGCTCACCGGCCCTGCTCTCCGGTGCTCGACTCACCGAAAGGCGTCGAGTCCGGTGAGCGCCTTGCCCAGCACCAGTTGATGCATCTCGACGGTGCCCTCGTAGGTGAGCACCGATTCGAGGTTGGTCGCGTGCCGCATCACGGGGTATTCGAGCGAGATCCCGTTGGCACCGAGGATGGTACGGGCGGTCCGGCAGATCTCGATGGCCTCCCGTACGTTGTTGAGCTTGCCGAAGCTGACCTGCTCGGGACGGAGCCGTCCGGCGTCCATGCGCCGCCCCAGGTGGTGGGCGAGCAGAATCCCCTTGTGCAGTTCCACCGCCATGTCCGCCAGCTTGGCCTGGGTGAGCTGGAAGCCGCCGATGGGCCGCCCGAACTGCTCGCGTGTCTTCGCGTACTCGACGGCGGCCTCGAAACTGGCCCGCGCGGCGCCCATCGAGCCCCACACGATCCCGTACCGCGCGTGCGACAGACAGCTGAGCGGGCCCTTGAGCCCGGTCACGTCCGGCAGTACGGCGTCGGCGGGCAGCCGTACGTCGTCGAGTACGAGCTCGCTGGTCACGCTCGCCCGCAGGGACCACTTGTGCTTGATCTCGGGAGCGGAGAACCCGGGGGCGTCGGTGGGCACGACGAACCCCCGAATCCCGTCCTCGCTCTGCGCCCAGACGACCGCGACCCCGGCCACGGACCCGTTCGTGATCCACATCTTGCGCCCGTTGAGCACCCAGTCGCCGCCGTCGCGCTTGGCGTACGTCCGCATGGCGCCCGGGTCGGACCCGTGGTCGGGCTCGGTCAGCCCGAAGCACCCGATGACCTCACCGGCGGCCATGCCCGGCAGCCACCGCTGCTTCTGCTCCTCGCTCCCGAACCGATGAATGGCGTACATGGCGAGAGAGCCCTGCACGGAGACGAGGGACCGGATGCCCGAGTCGGCGGCCTCCAGCTCCAGACAGGCGAGCCCGTACTGCACGGCGGTCGCGCCCGCGCATCCGTACCCCTCCAACGACATCCCGAGCGCCCCGATCCCGCCCAGCTCGCGCGCCAGCTCCCGGATCCCGGGCAGCTCGCCCTTCTCGTACCACTCGGCGACGTACGGCAGCACGCGGTCCGCGGCCCAGGTCCGTACGGTGTCCCGGATCGCCAGGTCCTCCGGGTCCAGGAGGTCGTCGAGGCCGAGGGGGTCGGTGGGGTCGAAGGGCGGGAGCTTCGGGGACGCGGACATGGGGGCAGCCTCCGGCACGCTAAAACTAGCACCGCTAGTTACGGTCTCGCCCCGACGGTACGACCCAGCGTCCCGCACGTCCAGTACCTCCCCCACCCACGCACCACCCGTTTCCAGCACTCCGACAAGTACGGGTCCCCCGCGGGGGTGAAGCACCATCGGCGACTTCCGGTTCGTTCGGGGGGGTCGGGTGGCGGTTCCCCGCCGCGACGGTGCTCAGCCACCGGTGGGCCGCTCTCCGAGCGGACCGGCAGGCGCCGACGGCGGGCAACCCCCACGGGAGACCCGCACGTGTCGGCATGGTGGAAACGGGTGGTGCGTGGGTGGGTGAATCTCGGCTACGCCGAGACGCGGGACTCCGCAACCCCCCGAGGCGCCGGAATCTCCGCCGAGCCCGCCGCGGGCACCCCACACTCCATGACCCGAGGCAAGCGCAACGCCATCCCCGCCCCCAGCAACAACAACCCCGCACTGACGAGCAACGTCACATGCAGCCCGTGCACGAAGGAGTCCCGAGCCGCGTGACGCAGGGCCGCCCCCCGCGCCCCGCCGAGCCGCGCGGCGACGTCGTACGCCTCTCCCAGCGAGTGCCCCGCCGCAGCGGAGTCCCCCGGCGAGACCCCCGGTACGGAGGACAGCCCGGGCGCGTACGCCGCGTTCATCACACTCCCCAGAAGCGCGATCCCGATCCCCGCCCCCAGCTGGTACGAGGTCTCACCGATCGCCGCCGCCCCACCCGCCTGCGCCGGCGGCGCCTCGCTCAGCATCGACTCGTACGCCCCGAAGAGCGTCGTCTCCAGCCCGAACCCGAGCAGCACGAATCCGAACAGCAGCAGCCCGGTGTTGTCGTTCCCGCCCATCGCGGTGAGCGTGACCACGGCCACCGCCGTGAGACAGAACCCGAAGCAGACCATCGCGCGTGGCCCGAACCGCCGCAGCAGCCGCGCCCCCGCGAGCCCCGCGGCCATCGCCGCGAAGGTGAGCGGCAGCAGTCGCAGCCCGGTCTGCAGGGGCGAGAGCCCGAGGACCAGTTGCAGGTACTGCGCGGCGATCAGCTCGAGCCCGACCAGCGCGAGCATGGCGAGGACGATGCAGCACACGGACGTACTGAACGCGGGCCGCGAGAACATCCGCAGGTCCACCAGCGGATGCGCACGCCGTCGCTGGCGCCGTACGAAGGCGAACATCAGCGCGCCGCCCACGAGCAGCGACGCCAGCGTGAACGGACCGTGCGGCCCTTCACCGCCGCCGAGCCGCTTGACTCCGAGCACGAGCCCGAAGAGTCCGGCGGCTGCCATCAGGGCCCCCACCACGTCCCAGGGACCGTCGCGGTCGCCGTAGGACTCGGGCAGCAGCAGCCGTCCGATCGGCAGGCTGATCAGCATCAGCGGGATGTTGACGAGGAAGACCGATCCCCACCAGAAGTGTTCGAGGAGGAACCCGCCGAGCAGTGGCCCGACCGCCGCGCCCACCGCGGCGACCGCGCTCCAGATGCCGATCGCGAGCGCCCGCTCCCGCCGGTCGGGAAAGACCTGGCGCAGGATCGACAGGGTCGCGGGCATGATCATCGCGCCGCCGACGCCGAGCAGGGCGCGCGCGCCTATGAGGACCTCGGCGCTGTCGGCGAGCGCGGCGATCCCGGAGGCGATGCCGAAGAGTCCGTATCCGAGGAGGAGCACACGTCTGCGACCCACCCGGTCACCCAGCGTGCCGAAGAGGATCAGCAGCGCGGCGCAGACGAGCGGATAGACGTCGACGATCCAGAGCAGTTCTATCGCGCCGGGCTTGAGGTCCGCGGTGACGGCGGGCACCGCGACGTGCAGCACGGTGGCATCGAGGGCCACGAGGAGCAGGCTGACGCACAGCACCACGAGGACGACCCAGCGGTTGGCACCGGCCCCGGCCTCCCGACGGCGACGCGCGGCGGCCGTGGTCGTCCCGGACATGTACGTACCTCCCAGATGTTCCCTCGCGTTCGGCGATCCGCTGGGTGGGGACTCCCTGCGGCTGCGGTCCAGGAGGAGCGGGGTTTCCGGACGCACGCATCAAAGGCGAGTGAGCGGCCAGAGTACGCGAGTTCCTGTCGCATACACGTGGCGGACCTCTCACGTTCTCCTTGCCGAGCATGTGGCGTACGCCACGCCCCCCTGGTGCACCACGCCCCGGACAGCCGCCCGGTTCCGCCCGCCGTCGATAATCGAGCCCGTGACCGATCTTGAGACGCCCCTCGCGACGCCGCCCGGCGCGAGCGCGCCACGCCGGGCCGCGCCCGCCCTCCTCGGGTACGCCGCGGTACGGGCCCTGGGCGTCCTCACGCTCGCGCTGTGGAGCGCGGCGAACGGCAAGAGCGCCCACACACTGCTCACGGCCCGCTGGGACTCGCTCTGGTACACCCGCGTCGCCGATCTCGGCTACGGCTACGAGGTGCGGCTGCCCAACGGTGACGTGCACTCGAACCTCGCGTTCTTCCCGCTGCTGCCCTGGCTGGAGCGGCTCGTCTCGGCGCTCACCCCTCTGTCGTACGCGGATGCCGGGCTGCTGGTCAGCACGCTGGCCTCGCTCGCCGCGGCCTGGGGGATCTTCGCCGTCGCGGACCATGTGTACGGCCCCCGCGTGGGCGTCTGCGCGGTGCTGGTCTGGGCGGTGCTGCCGGTCGGGGTCGTGCAGTCGATGGCGTACAGCGAGTCCCTGTTCACGGCGCTCGCCGCCTGGTCGCTCTACGCGGTGCTGACCGGCCGCTGGGTGACGGCCGGCCTGCTCGCCGCCTTCGCCGGCCTGACCCGCCCGGTGGGAGCCGCGGTGGTCGCGGCCCTGTGGGTGGCCGCCATCGCCTCGTTCGTGCGGGATCGGAGCGCGCACCCCGCGCACGGCGCGCCCGTGCTCCGACGCGCCCTCGGCATGCTCCTCGCGCCGCTCGGCGCCGCCGGGTATGTGCTCTGGGTCGGCCACCGCACCGGCAAGGGGCCGCTCGGCTATCTCGACGTCCAGGCGGGCTGGCGCAACGGATTCGACGGCGGGTACGCGTTCGCCCGCTTCGTGGGCGACAAGTTCACGTCATTCCCGTCGGCTCCGGCCGGCGTCGGACTGATCGTCGGAGTCGCACTGATCGTCTGGCTGTACGTGACGTGTGTACGACAGGGCCAGCCGTTGGCGCTGCTGGTGTACGCGGGGATCGTCATCGCGCTCGCTCTGTGCGCGTCGAGTTACTTCGGCTCGAAACCGCGCCTCCTGCTGCCCGCTTTCCCCCTCTTGCTCCCCCTCGCACTGGCCCTGGCCCGACTGCGTACGTCCAGGTCAGCGCTGATTCTCGGTGGCGTGGCGTTGGCCTCCGCGCTCTACGGAGGGTTCTGGCTGAACGGCTCCGGTCCGCCATGATCCACTCGTTGACGCTCGGTGAGCGGCCGGAGAATTCCACCCCAGGATTCGGTGAACGAATTCAAAAGTGACATAAAACAGAAGCCCGAGCCGATCAATGGAATTGAAGGATCGGGGCGCCGATGATTAGAGAATCATTGGAATTAAACATCGCCCTGAGAGGAATCCCACATCACATCGTCATCACAAAGCGAGTGATTCGGCCTGGAACGCAGCTCACTCGCTGTAACGTCGATTGAGTGCGTACCGAACGAAACCTCACCCGTCTGGACCGGGTCTTCGCCCGGTTGGACCGTGAGCCGGAACGGCCGGCGAACATCGATGTGCCGAAGATGAGCAGGCACAGGGTTGTGCTCTTCGGAGCCACCCTGGCCTTCTACGTGGCCATCGTGTGGGCCGTTGCGATCACATCGTGGCTGGTCCGGTTCGACTGGCAGGTCATGTTCTTCCGGCCCTATCAGCAGTGGCCGGAGATCCACGCGTTCCTCGACTACTACGTGGTGCTGGGCCAGCGCGGCCCCACCGCCGTGATGGTCGCCGCGTGGCTGGGCTGGCGCTCCTGGCGGCAGCACACCCTGCGCCCGATGCTCACGCTGGGCGCCTCGCTGCTGCTGCTCAACATCACGGTCGGCGCCGCGAAGCTCGGCATGGGCCGCCTCGGCCCGCACTACGCCATCACGATCGGCTCGAACGAGATGGGTCTTGGCGGCGATATATTCCCTTCGGGCCACACCGCGAACGCCGTCGTGACCTGGGGAATCCTGGCCTATCTGGCCTCCACCCCGCGGGCGAGGCGCTGGCTGTCGGCGCTGTCCGCCGTGACCTCGCTCGGCGTCGGCCTCACCACCGTCTACCTCGGTACGCACTGGCTCAGCGATGTGCTGCTGGGCTGGGCCGCCGGTCTGCTGATCCTGCTGGCGCTGCCGTGGTGCGAGCCGCTGATCGCCCGTGCCGAGACCGGTCTGTTCACCCTGCGCGACGCCTGGCGCGCCCGCCGCGGCCGTGCGGTGCCCGCCCCGGCCGAGGCTCCGGTCGGCTCCCCGGTCGGTGTGCCCGTGCTGGTCAAGCAGTCGGTCCCGGTGGACGAGGAGGCTCCGGCGCGCGGGGCGCTG
>LRTP01001205.1 GCA_001550305.1 Streptomyces diastatochromogenes | reverse complement strand
ACCGCCCGCCCGCCCCGGGCGCCGGTGTACCTGGCGCCCGGACCCCACACGACCCGCTCGGAGCGCACCCCGGTCACCCCGGTCGGCAGCCGCCGTCCACCGCACTCGGACCGTGTGGCGCGCACCACCACGACATCGTCCGCCCGGCCGCTGACAGGCGGCTGAGGCACAACGGACCGATCATGGAGAACAGCGGGGCCGGTACGCACAACCTCCCCGCACGGCGAAGGCCCCTGGCTCGTGAGCCGGGGGCCTTCGCGCATTCCGTGGACTCTTCGGCCTCCCGGCCTGCCTGGATCTCCTGGGCTGCCTGGATCGGCGTCCGTGGATCGGCCTCCGTGGCCTCAGCCCTTCCAGCAGCGGGTCACCCGACCGTCGGTGACCTCGAAGTTCAGCCGCCCCGTGCGGTACTCCATGGTGATGATCGCGCCGGGCGGCAGCGAGCGCACCGTGGACCAGCCGTGCTCCCGGGCGCGGTGCTCGGCACTGCTCGCCTCCAGGCCGACATAGGCCTGCGGACTGTCCTGGGGCTCTGTGGGCGGGGTGGGAATGGGTGCCATGACCGCCACGTTAGGCGGCCGACCGCGGCGGGGGAAGTCCGGGCCGGAGACCATGCGTCACCTGTGCTCCTCCGGTCACACTTCTGTCACAGGCTCACGACACGCGTTTCGGCCGAACTCCGTCACACGTACGAGGGGTTCCGTACGTGTCCCGCACGCCTTCGAACGTAATTCGGGACTACCTTGACGCCGTCCTGAATAACCCAATGGAAAGTGCGGAGTCCCCCGGCGAGATCCCGTGGGGGAAGCCTTTCCATTCCGATTCCGGGGCATGTCGCGGAAGCTGACACCACATAGGAAATGCACGGTTCCAGCACAGAACCCCCGCACACCCTCTGTCGGAGCGCGGAGCGATGCGAGCACCACGGCGTGAGCTTCAGGCAGGCCCACGGCGCGACGGCGAAGGGGCGAGCAATGGGCACGGAGACCGCGCACGCGACGGCGCGACCCGTATACAGGAGGCGGCGACCGGGGCGGCTCGCCGTGGACTGGCTCACCACGACGGACCACAAGAAGATCGGCCACCTCTACCTGATCACGTCTTTCGCCTTCTTTCTCATCGGCGGTCTGATGGCGTTGGTGATGCGCGCCGAACTCGCCCGGCCCGGTCTGCAGATCGTGGACAACAACCAGTTCAACCAGTTGTTCACCCTGCACGGCACGATCATGCTGCTGCTGTTCGCCACCCCGACCTTCGCCGGTTTCGCCAACGAGATCATGCCGCTGCAGATCGGCTCCCCGGACGTCGCCTTCCCCCGCCTGAACATGCTGTCGTACTGGTTCTTCCTCTTCGGCGGTCTGATCGTCCTCGGCTCGCTCATGGTGCCCGACGGACCCGCCTCCTTCGGCTGGTTCGCCTATGCCCCGCTCAACAGCCTGGAGCACTCTCCGAACATCGGCGCCGACATGTGGATCATGGGCCTGGCGCTGACGGGCTTCGGCACGATCCTCGGCGCGGTGAACTTCATCACGACCATCGTCGGGATGCGGGCCCCCGGCATGACGATGTTCCGGCTGCCGATCTTCACCTGGAACATCCTCTTCACCTCGATCCTCGTCCTCTTCGCGTTCCCGGTGCTCGCGGCGGCGCTGCTGGTCCTGGAGGCGGACCGGCGCTTCGGTTCGGTGGTGTTCGAGGCGGCGAACGGCGGCGCGCTGCTGTGGCAGCACCTGTTCTGGTTCTTCGGGCATCCCGAGGTCTACATCATCGCGTTGCCGTTCTTCGGGATCATCACGGAGATCCTGCCGGTCTTCAGCAGGAAACCGGTCTTCGGTTATCTGACGCTGGTCGCCGCGACGATGGCCATCACCGGTCTGTCGATCGTGGTGTGGGCGCACCACATGTTCGCGACGGGCGCGGTGCTGCTGCCGTTCTTCTCCTTCATGTCGTTCATGATCGCGGTGCCCACGGGGGTGAAGTTCTTCAACTGGAGCGGGACGATGATCAAGGGCTCGCTCTCCTTCGAGACGCCCATGCTGTGGGCCATCGGTTTCCTGGTGTCGTTCCTGTTCGGCGGTCTGACCGGAGTGATCCTGGCCTCGCCGCCGATGGACTTCGAGGTCACCGACTCGTACTTCGTGGTCGCGCACTTCCACTACGTCGTCTTCGGCACCGTCGTCTTCGCGACTTTCGGCGGCTTCTACTTCTGGTGGCCCAAGTTCACCGGCAAGATGCTCGACGAACGGCTCGGAAAGATCCATTTCTGGACGCTCTTCGTCGGCTTCCACACGACGTTCCTGGTGCAGCACTGGCTGGGTGCCGAGGGCATGCCGCGCCGGTACGCGGACTATCTGGCCGCCGACGGCTTCACGGCGCTCAACACCGTCTCGACGATCGGCGCGTTCCTGCTGGGCATGTCGACGCTGCCGTTCCTCTACAACGTCTGGAAGACGTCCCGGTACGGCACGAAGGTCGAGGTGGACGACCCCTGGGGCTTCGGCCGCTCCCTGGAGTGGGCGACCTCGTGTCCGCCGCCCCGGCACAACTTCGTCACGCTGCCCCGGATCCGCTCCGAGAGCCCCGCGTTCGACCTGCACCATCCCCAGTACGGGGCGATCCCTCAGGAGAGCGCTCCAGCGCCCGGGACAGCCGGTCCCGGGCCGTCCTGATCGCGTCGGTGAGGTCGGCCGGCTCCAGGACCTCGAACTCGAAGCCCATCAGCATCACGTGAATCACCATCACGTCGAGGCCGGCGGCGCCGGTGCGCAGGACGCAGCTGTCCTCCCCGGAGGCTTCCAGCGTTCCCGCCGAGGGGGAGATCCGCTCGGCCGCCTCTGCCAGGGGCACGAAGAGCCGGACGACCGCCTGCGAGGCGTACGCGCGCGTGGAGACCCCTTGGGAGACGTACGCCGCCAGGTCCTCGGCCGGTGGCGTACGGGGGGTGAAGCGGGGTCCGTGCGGAGGCGTCGGGGTGATGCGGTCGGCCCGGAACGTGCGCCAGTCGTCGCGGTCGACGTCCCAGGCGACCAGGTACCAGCGGCGTTCGGTGCACACCAGGCGGTGCGGTTCGACGTTCCGGCGGGTCGGGGAGCCGCCGTGGTCGCGGTACTCGAAGCGCAGCCGCTCACCGTCGCGGCAGGCGTTGGCGAGTTCCGTGAGCACGCCCGGGTCCACGGCGGAGGGCTGGGGGCCGCGCAGCATCGGCACGGTGAAGGTGTTGAGGGCGCTCACACGGCGGCGCAGTCGGCTCGGCAGCACCTGTTCGAGCTTGGCGAGAGCGCGTACGGAGGTCTCGCCGATGCCCTCGATGCCCTGCCCGGCGGCCGTGCGCAGCCCGACCGCGACGGCCACCGCCTCGTCGTCGTCCAGCAGCAGCGGCGGCAGCTCGGCTCCCGCGCCGAGCTGGTAGCCACCTCCCGTGCCCGGGCTGGCGTTGACGGGATAGCCCAGCTCGCGCAGCCGGTCCACATCGCGGCGGATCGTGCGGGACGTGACGCCCAGACGGTCCGCCAGATCGGCCCCGGACCATTCGCGGTGGGCCTGCAGCAGTGAGAGCAACCGCAGCAGCCGTGCCGATGTCTCCAACATGCCGTCGAGTCTGCCAGCCCTTGCGGACAACCAGGGTCCGCAAGGTGCTCCTGGGCGCCTGGCACGGTCAGCCGGCCGCGGTGACCGTCACGGACAGATCGTTGTCCCGCGTGTAGTAGGGCCCGGCCTCCACCGGGCCGTACAGGGTCTTCACCGGCACCGCGGGGTGGATGAGGAAGGGGCGCTTGTCGGCGATGGCGTCGAGCAGCCGCGCGATCCGTACCCGGGGCCCGCCCTCCCCCGCCGGGCGCAGCCACAGGTCCCAGACGCCGGGCCGCAGGGCGCCGTATGCCACCGTGAAGCCGAACTCCGCCTGCTCCACGGCCACTTCCGCGCGGATCGGCGGACCGGCCGCGTCCCGGTGGCGGACCTCGGCGTACGCGTCCGGCGCGAGGGGAACGCCGTACACCCGGCCTCGTACGCCCAGTCCCCGCTCCCCCCGGTACAGCTCGACGGCCTCCGCGTGCGGGGCCCGCAGCCAGCTGCGCACGGAGAGGTTGCCGTGCCGGGTCGCGTACGGGATGCGGACGGCGACATGGCCGAGGGAGCCGCTGGGGACCCGGGCGACGAGCGAGCGCAGGTCGTTGACGCCCGGGGCCAGCCGTCGCGGCTCGCGTCCCGCGACCTGGGCGTAGGCGTCCCAGCGGCCCTCGGGCAGG